>NZ_LKBW01000144.1 GCF_002699855.1 Pseudomonas amygdali
TTTGGTCGGCATACATGCACCTCTAGCTACATGTTATGCCCGAACACAAAATTTCTGACAGTCTCTAGAACAGGGCAGCCTGCGGCTGCAAATCGCCCGTTCTTGCGATCGCATAGCAGCAGAAACATGGATTTGAGCTTTGTCATGAGGCCCGTTATTGATCATCATGAAGCCTGCTTACCCACCGCCGCTGCTTCAGATGAATCCAGCCTACACACCTCGACCGCTCAAAAACCTCTTCACCGCCAATCAATGCTAGGCACACCTCCTCGAGGAGGGCGGCTTGCGCGACATCGAAGTCGAGTCCGTCAGCAAAATGCTGGCCTGCGGCACCTCGATCCTGGGCGTCAAACACTACACCTGCGGCAACGACAGCTGCCCGCACGTCAAATACCTCTGCAACACCTGCAGTTGCCGCGCCTGTCCATCCTGCGGCAAAAAGGCTACCGATCAGTGGATCGCCAATCAACAGCACCGCTTACCCGAGTGTACCTGGCAACACCTGGTGTTCACATTGCCTGAAACCCTGTGGCCGCTGTTCTTTCATAACCGTCACTGGCTCGATGCCTTGTGTCGCCTGGCCGTCGACAACCTGCTCTATGCGGGCCGACGCCGGGGCGTGGAGGTGGGTGTTTTATGCGCCATTCACACCTAAGGCCGGCGACTTAACTGGCACCTACACATCCATGTCTCGGTCACCTTGGGTGGAATCGATGACGCAGGTGTATGGAAAGATCTGTCGTTTCATCCATCAGCCTTGCGTCGACGCTGGATGTGGAATGTACGCCAGTACCTGCTCAGTCAGTGGGAGCACACCACTGTCCCACCTGAAAACGCTCATCTGCAGAGCGAAAATGACTGGCGTCACCTTGTGCTCAACGCTGGTGGTCAGCACTGGCACATCCACTTGTCGAAGAAGACGAAAAACGGGCGAAAGACCGTCAATTACCTGGGCCGCTACCTGAAAAAACCGCCGATCTCGGGCAGTCGTCTGGCGCATTACACCTGCGGGGCCACGTTGAGCTTCACCTACCTGGATCACCGCACGCAGACCTATCAGCAGGAAACGCTAAGCCAGGCCGACATGCTGCGCCGGGTGGTGCAGCACATCCCGGAGAAGCATTTCCGGATGATCCGGTATTTTGGTTTTCTGGCCAATCGGGTCTGCGGGCAGTACCTGCCAAAGGTCTATGAAGCACTGAAGATGGCGACGCCAGGAGCGGTATCAAAGCTGTATTTTGCGCCGANCTCCGTTGCGTGGCTGTGTGGCGCGCGGATGATATACACGGCGGCAATTCAGCGGGCTGACGGTGCTGGGACTGATCCTCAACGCTCAGGCGATCGCGCAGATGAGGTACGTGAAGCCCTGACAGGGGGAAGGTGCGTCCGCACCTAGGCTCAGCGGTAAAATAAACTGTGTNTTACATAACCTGCGTTAACGCTTATTTATAGGTATTTGCACTGCATAAGTAACGCATCAGCGTCTTACTACGCATCGCTATGAAGGCATGACGCCTCCTTCATAGCGTCAGCCTGATGCATAGGCATTTTGAAATTCCTATGCATCAAGCCCTTCATTTCGCCGCTCTGTGACCGCACGACCGAGATATACCGTTGATGACCGCCGCAAGCAAATGCAGGTCGGCAATACGGTAATGTTGACCCTCAGTGGTCCGATCACGGATTTCGCCTTGGCGACCGATGCTCTCTTGAAAAACGCTGACGGTCATGGAACAATTTTAAAAGCGTACTTAGCGATATTTTTGGCATCAAGCCTTTGTCTGTTCAGCGGATGCTCGGGCTTGTCTGCCAGGTATTGGGCAAGTTTTTTCATATCCATGAATGTAAGAGCCTTGTTTACCTCTTGGCTGTAAGGCTGCGGCTTATCCGTCGGATTAACCGCTAGACCGATTACCTGCTGATCCGGATTACTCAGTGACAACTCTTCACCAAAAAGGCAGGACGTCGCGTTGTCGGGGTGATCTGCCGCATCTCTGAAACCCAACTCTTCAGATTCAGCATCTGCCTTCGAGATTGTACGCAATTGACTAAATTGTGGAGCTATATCCAAGGCTGCGCGGATATCATCCACAACTTGCTGTCGAGCCGCCGGGTCAGTTATAAAGGATGCAACTACCCTACTTACATCCGCACCCGGGTTCAGTCTACGCAAGCGTATTGCGTAAGCCACATTATCTTCATTTTCCTTCTGCGGTGGCATCACCGCCAATCTTACAGCCCTATTGAGGCGTGAGGATTGAGGCTCTGCTCCTTGCCGCATGTTCTGCTCAATCCATTCTCTTTGGCCAGACAACAACGGTGGGGAACGTAGCAGCCTCCGGCGTCCGGATTCCGCAGAAGATGCGAGCGGCGGCAATTCCGGACTGTTCGTAGTGGTCTGACGCGAAGCGAGCATGCGGTTCAGCGCAGCACTGAAGTTCAACACGGGGTGATCCACCAAGCTCAACTCCTCTGGTATAAAGGGATTAATGCCTACACTTTCTAACGCGCGCCTCAAATCTGGGGGTAGCGGTTCAAGCGACATTATAATATAGCGACCAAGAGAGGTGCGCAGGCGCTCCATGTCCACTCCCTCTTGAGTCAATCTGCGCAGTGCTTCGTTAGTCTGGTTGGCACTATGATTATGCCTCGCAGCACTGGCGAGGCGTGCTGATTCCAGGTCCAGGCCTTGAGGATGCCTGTCGACCGATGTTCTAGAAGCCGCCGCGCTCGAAGACGAGCTTCGGCCCGGTGTCATCAACATAGTGGACCGCCCAATTAACGAACGCTGGCTGCTTCCTGATGATGAGTCTGCGAGGCGGGCAGGCGTTGACGATTGTACCAAAGCTCTTTGTTGGCGGACCGTTTGACGAAGCCTCTGCCGGAGCTCGTTAGCGAGCACCGAGTCGCTGCTGATTCCAGTCATAGGCATGTTAGGAAAATGTTGAAGCAAGATATCCCGTTCGACTCGAGAAAAAGCTACGGCGTTGTTATCCATTACATTTCTGAGCATGGTGCGAACATTATTAAGATCAGCGCCTCCCCTGACCAACTCCTGAACGATGCGATCTGCCTGTTGTGCCTCAGGCGACTGCCTGGCTTCTGCGGGCGGATTGGCGCCTTGGACACGGGCAGGCGTTGCCTCCAGCCATTCTCTGGTTTGCCGCGACAACGCGCTGGATCGTAGCAACCTCTGGCGTCCGGATTCCGCAGGAGATGCGGGCGGCGGCAACTCCGGACTGTTCGCCGAGCTGGCACTGCGACTGGAGTCATGTTCGCGCTCAGTTACTGGCTCGCCGTCTGTGCGCCACTGCCAAAAAAAATTTGATGGTCCTGCTCCGTTGATACCCGGCATATAGACTCTCCACTCCTGATCTCATGGTTGCGAACTGTTCCGGCTTCGGCAATTGGACATGAGTTGGCGATCGGACATAAATGGTTCCACTACTGATGCATATGGGGTCGATAGAGAAAACGGACAAAATCGTACTACAAGGGCTTCCCCATTGAGCACAAGCCCAATAGTTTCTGTTTGACTCCGCTGCATGTGCCGGA
>NZ_LKBW01000145.1 GCF_002699855.1 Pseudomonas amygdali
CGGGGCGGCGATCCGCATTGTTCGCGAAGGGGACGATACATCCACTGAGGATGTATCTTCAGGAATAGAGCCTTCGCGAACAAGTTCGCTCCCACAAGGGCACGCGCTTACGGCGTGGAGGCGGAGTTAGCGCATCAATGAATGATCCAGCTCAGCAACCACAGGCCCAGCGCCAGCCAGATGATCCCGAGGATGATCGAGGCGCGCATGAATGCCCGGACAGCCGAGTAAAGCAGCATCAGGCCAATGATCAGTGCGACGATGCTGATCAGTGAAGTGTCCATGCCCAGCGTGCGGGACAGGCCATCGACAAAATTTCCTCCAGCATGGGTAAACCCGTTGAACAACCACGCCAGACCGTCGACGAAGAAGCGAATCACCGCGCCGATGGCCTGCCCGAGCCATTCAAAAAAGCCTTCTACCTGCATATGTACGTCCTGATTGGGGTCGTGAAGAAAATGATCTGTCCGCTTTGGCCGTCGCAAGGCGTGTCAGGTTCCGTGGATCATAAAGGCTCTTTGCGTTGAAACCTGAATTTCTTCTGCGCCTGCGGCAAAAACTCAAGTGGCTGGCAGGCGCGATCATTCTGCTGATCGCCCTGCTTTGGCTGGCGGATCGCTTGTGGCCGTTGCCACTGCCCAAAGACGATCTGGCCCGCGTCGTACTGGCCGAGGACGGCACACCGCTGTGGCGCTTTGCCGATGCCAATGGCGTGTGGCGCTATCCGGTCAGCAACGAGCAGGTTTCGCCTTATTACCTTGAAGCCCTGCTGACCTACGAAGACCGCTGGTTCTACAGCCATCCTGGCGTGAACCCGCTGGCGCTGGTGCGCGCCACCTGGCAAAATCTCAGTAGCGCGCGCGTGGTATCCGGTGGCAGTACGCTGTCAATGCAGGTGGCGCGGCTACTCGACCCGCACTCGCGAACCTTATCCGGCAAGTTTCGCCAGTTGTGGCGCACCTTGCAGCTTGAGTGGCACCTGTCCAAGGATGAAATCCTCAGCCTGTACCTCAATCGCGCACCATTCGGCGGAACGCTGCAAGGAGTGGCGGCGGCCAGTTGGGCATATCTGGGCAAATCCCCACACAATCTGACTCGCGCCGAGGCTGCATTGCTCGCGGTGCTGCCACAGGCGCCCAGTCGGCTGCGGCCGGACCGTCATCCACAACGGGCGCAAGCTGCGCGCGACAAAGTGCTGAGGCGTCTCGCCGAGTTTCAGGTATGGCCGCAAGCCAGCGTGGACGAGGCTCTGGAAGAGCCGTTATGGCTGGCACCGCGACAGGAACCCAGCCTTGCGCCGCTGCTGGCCCGACGCCTTAATCGCCCCAACAGCCCGCCGCTGATCCGCACCACGCTGGATGCCTCACTGCAACGGCGCATGGAAGACCTGCTGATGGGCTGGCGCGCGCGCCTTCCGGAACGGACCTCGGCAGCGATTCTGGTGGTCGAGGCAGAAAACATGGCCGTGCGCGCTTATGTGGGCTCAGTGGACATCAACGACGCCAAACGTTTCGGGCATGTGGACATGGTGACGGCGCTGCGTTCGCCCGGCTCCACCCTCAAGCCATTCCTGTACGGCATGGCATTGGATGCCGGGCTGATCCACTCCGAATCACTGATGCAGGACGTCCCGCGTCGCTACGGTGACTACCGGCCGGGCAACTTCTCAACCGGTTTCGGCGGACCTGTGGCGGCCAGTTCGGCGCTGTCGATGTCGCTCAACCTGCCTGCCGTGCAGTTACTGGAGGTTTATGGGCCGAAACGCTTCGCCGCCGAACTGCGCAATGGCGGCGTACCGCTGACCCTGCCGCCGCTGGCCGAGCCGAATCTGGCGCTGATTCTGGGAGGTGCGGGCAGTCGGCTGGAGGATTTGGTGACGGGATACAGCGCCTTCGCTCGTGGCGGGCGAAGCGCCGATGTTCGATTGCAACCGCTGGACCGATTGCGCGAACGGCAGATGATGTCGCCAGGGGCCGCGTGGATCATCCGGCGCATCCTCAGCGGCCAGTCGCGTCCGGACGTAGACCCGCGCGCCGAGCTGGTGCAGCGCCCGCAACTGGCCTGGAAGACCGGCACCAGCTATGGCTTCCGCGATGCGTGGGCGATTGGTGTGGGGCCGCGTTTTCTGGTCGGTGTATGGATCGGTCGCCCGGACGGCACACCGGTGCCGGGGCAGTTCGGGCTGGCGTCGGCAGCGCCACTGATGCTTCAGGTTCATGATGTGCTGGTCAATCGCGACAGCCAGCGCGGGATCGCTGCGCCGGTGCAACCGGTGCCGCTGAATGTCGGCGTGGCAGCGATCTGCTGGCCGCTGGGGCAACCGATGAGCAAAAGCGACCCGAACTGCCGTCGACAGCGCTTCGCCTGGACACTGGACGGCACCACGCCGCCAACCTTGCAGGCGGCCGATCAACCGCTCGGCCTGGGCTTGCAGGAACGTATCTGGATCAACGCCAAGGGGTTACGCGTGGCGGCCGGTTGCCCGGACGCTCAAGCGCAGGACATCGCGCTTTGGCCTGCCCCTCTGGAACCCTGGCTGCCCAGGGCCGAACGACGCGAAGCCCGCCTGCCACCCGCCGACCCGGACTGTCCACCACAGAACCTCAACCAGGCACCGCCGCTTAGCATCGTCGGCGTGCGCGAAGGCGACAACCTGCGCCTGCCAGCGAGCAGCCGTCAGGCGCTGCGCCTCAGACTCTCGGCCCTGGGCGGCAGCGGACATCGCTGGTGGTTCATTGACGGCGTGCCACTGGCGGACACCGACACCCGGCAAGACTTCACCCCGACCCTTAGCAAACCGGGCCGTTATCAATTAAGCGTGCTGGACGAAAGCGGCCAGACCGCGAGGGTTGAATTCAGCGTGGTGGAGTGAAGGTTACGAAAACGCTGTGGTCACTGAACCTGAAAGATTTTCGGCTCGGGGAACAGGTTGTTGAGCGTTTCCAGCAGACGAACGTGGTAGATGGGTTTGCGGAACAGGTCCAGCACGTGCAGGCGCAACAGATCGCTGACGTCGTCCATGTCGGCGTGCCCAGAGGTCACGATGACAGGCAGGTGTTGACGCGACGTGTGCTCGCGCAGGTGGCGGATCAACTGGATACCGCTTTCCTCCGGCATCCGCAGATCGGTAATCACCAGCGCGATGTCCGGATGGGCTGTCAGCTGGTGCAGGGCCATTTTCACGGACGACGCCGTGAAACAGCAGAACCCCTCGCCTTCGAGCAGTTCTGCAAGCTCCTCGTTCGCGTCCTCTTCGTCATCAACCAACAGCAGCTGTTGGCGGGTAGGATGGACAGCCATTTTGACACCTTTAAACGTGAATAAATGCGATCAGGATATCCAGATTACTCCTGTTGAAAAATCTATGGTCACCCCCTTTTTTGCAATGCTGATTCATGGGCGAAGTAGTTGGCTTGCTTAAATCTATCCGGCGTCTATTGGATGATTC
>NZ_LKBW01000146.1 GCF_002699855.1 Pseudomonas amygdali
TTTGGTCGGCATACATGCACCTCTAGCTACATGTTATGCCCGAACACAAAATTTCTGACAGTCTCGAAGACGATGCCGTACAGATTGTCATCAACGGCAGCGGACAATCCTACGAGATCACACAAACGATGTGACACACCCGGCATCTACAGGGTTGATCGCACCAAATTTTTGTGGGTAAGGTGAAGCGTCGCCATCATCACCGCAACCGGGGCAACATCAAAGCAAACAAGGACTAAAACCCAAGGAGATTTTTCATGACGAACGTCATCGCTTTCCCTGACGCCCATGAACGTGATCGCCTGAAGTCCAGTCAAGATCCGGCGTTGAGATACCTGAACAAGAAAGAGCGACAGCTGATCGACCAATTGCGTTCCACCAGCCATGCGGGACGCCAGTACGTCTATGACTATGCCAGCATCATGCATTTGTCCAGGCCGTTGTATCCCGAACCTGTGGATTGACCCTGATTGCAGAGCCTGGCCAAAGGCTGCGCCGGTATATCGGCGCAGCTTCCAGGATCATGTCTGCCGGGTTCAGCGTGTCAGCGAAAAAATCAGTGCAGAGATCGCCACCACACCGGCGGCCACCACAAAGTAGTTCGACCATGCACCTGCATATTTGCGCATGGCGGGTACTTTGTAGACGGCATACATCGGCATCAGGAACAGCAGCGCCGAAATCACCGGCCCGCCCAGGGTCTCGATCATGCCCAGAATGCTCGGGTTCAGCGTTGCGACCATCCAGCACACCACCAGCATGAAGACTGCTGTCAGACGATCCAGCGCCTTTGGTGCAGGACGACGCCCGGTTTTCAGAACCAGCCCTTTCAGGCCCTCGCTTGCACCGATGTAGTGGCCGAGAAACGACTTGGAAATAGCCACGAACGCAATCAGCGGCGCCACGAAGGCGATGGTCGGGTTGTTGAAGTGGTTGGCCAGGTAGGAAAGGATCGAAATGTTCTGTGCCTTGGCCTCGGCCAATTGGGCTGGCGAGAGCGTTAATACGCAACTGAACACGAAGAACAGCACCATCACCACCATCAAACCGTGGGCGCGGGCCAGTATCTGCGAACTGCGTACCTCGGCGTTTTCGCCGTACTGACGTTTCTGATCAACGGCAAACGCCGAGATGATCGGCGTGTGGTTGAACGAAAATACCATTACCGGAATGGCCAGCCACAGGGTAGGCAGGAACGCTGAAGGCTCGGGAAAGGTGGTCGCGGTACTCAGGATGCCACCGGTCCAGTGCGGAATCAGGAATACCGCCAGAAACAGCAGTGCGACGATGAAAGGGTAAACCATAAGGCTCATCGCCTTGACGATGATCCGCTCGCCACAACGCACCACGGCCAGCAGGCCCATGATCAGCACGAACGCCAGCGCTGCGCGTGGCGGCGGCGCTATGTGCAACTGATGCTCAAGAAAACTGCCCACGGTATTGGTGAGGGCCACGCTGTAGATCAGCAGAATCGGAAAGATCGCAAAAAAATACAGCAAGGTGATCATCGCGCCGGCGCTTTTGCCGAAATGCTGCTCGACCACTTCAGTGATATCGGCCCCTGCACGCCCGGACAGTACGAAACGGGTCAGCCCGCGGTGGGCATAGAACGTCATGGGAAACGCCAGCAACGCCAGCACCATCAGTGGCCAGAAACCACCGATGCCTGCATTGATGGGCAGGAACAGCGTACCTGCGCCAATGGCAGTACCGAACAATCCGAGCATCCAGGTGGTGTCATTACGGTTCCAAGAGGCGATGCTCTCGGGAGCTACATCCAGGCGTTCTACGACGCCGTTAGCCTGATCATTCATCCGGTCGACTCTCCGTGGCCGGTTTATCAAAAAGGGCAGCGCGTCGAAAAAGCCGGCAGTTCAGCGCTCCCCTCGAAAACAGCGGGCGAGATTCTCCGGGATTGACGCCAGAAGTCAAAGGCTTGTAGGACAACAATTTCCGGACTGTAGGCAGGCAATCCCGTGCACGCCTTCTGCACAAAGGGCTGGAGAATGATCGACCTCTTGTCGACGACGTCGTGGTTTTACAGGGCAGCGCGCTCAGTGAGCACCCGTGCCTGCATTCTGCGCGGGAACAGTTTGCGTTTTTCAGCCAGCCTCACTCATTAGCTGGATAAGCAGACAGGCGTTCTTTCACTTGATTCCGGTACAAGTTCTCATCACGATTGAAAGCCTGCTGCATCGATTCATCTATCCATGTATAAGTGCTGTTACACATTGGCCCATCTCTGGAGACTCAGCGCATGCGTTACGCGCTCGATCATAAGGCCCAAACCCATCAACGTATCGTCAAGGAAGCGTCCATGCGCTTTCGTCGCGATGGCATTGGTGCTACGGGCCTACAACCTTTGATGAAGGCACTGGGCTTGACCCATGGCGGTTTCTACGCGCATTTCAAATCCAAGGATGATCTTGTTGAACAGGCATTGAGTCACGCCCTCGACAATGTAAAAGGAATCACCAGCGACGTTTTCGCCAGACAGGACTCGCTCAGTGAATTCATTGATCTCTACCTCTCTATAGACAGTCGCGATTCGCCAGACGGCGGTTGTCCACTACCGACCATGTGCCTGGAACTGGGTCAGCGAGACCAGCCCAGCGCAACAACGGATAAAATCATTCTTCACTTGCTGGAACTGTTCGATCAGTCTCTGGCGCAGACGGGTGCTGAATCCAAGAGCCTGCCGGTGCTGTCTACCTTGGTAGGCGGCCTGGTACTCGCCCGCAGTGCTTTTAACGAAGAATTGTCGCAGCGCATTCTGGACACGACCCGGGACTATCTCAAACAGGAGATAAAGAAGAGCGCCAACTGACTTATCGAAAACAGAACGTTATCAAGATCCGTTCTCGATAAAGCGTGCATAAACAGACAGGCCGATCATTGATCGGCCTGTCTGTTTAGTGGATAGAGCAAGGGTTAATCAATTGCCAGCTTCTCGCGATTCCTCTCCAGAATAGCCTTGCCAATGCCCTTTACTTCGATCAATTCATCGACGGAGGTAAACTCGCCATTGGCGTCCCGGTAAGCAACGATGGCATCGGCCTTGTTTTTTCCTATACCCGCCAGTTCTTTCTGAAGCATTTGCGCATCAGCGGTATTGAGATTGACCTTATCGTTACGTTGCTCGTGAACGGCCGCGGGCGCTGCGTTTTCCATGGTGGCGGGCGACACGGCGGAGGAAGACGGTGCCGCAGTGGCGTTGACCGCAACCGAGGCACTGGTAAGCAAGGCAAAGATCAAAGCACTGAAGATACGGGTTCGCATAGATAAGGCTCCATAACAGTTAAAGGCAGCATTTCACATGCTGTGCCTGAAACTTAGAGCACTGCTGCCGCCTGGAAAAGAAGTCGAGCGTTGCTGTCTATGTCCAGATCAATCAACGTATGTCTGCCGTTGCCGGGCACTCGGTAATCGTTGATCAAATCACGGTTCGCCGCTGCGTTCCTGATACATCCAGTCAACGATTTCACCTTCCGGTGCATACCCGTTTACGGTTTCTCGCAGCAATTGACGCACGCTGTTGTAATCGTCGCGATCTACCGCATCCAGCAGTTTTACAAGACGGCCCTTCAAGACATCCCACTGCAGGAAATCTTCATTCGCACTCATGATCATCGGGTGCTCGGTGGCAACGACGTTGTCCCCGATCAACAGCTCTTCATAGAGCTTTTCACCAGGACGCAGCCCGGTGAATTCGATGGAGATATCTCCCTGCGGGTTTTTTTCGGAGCGAATGGACAGACCGGACAGGTGGATCATTTTCTCGGCCAGTTCGACAATCTTGACCGGCTCGCCCATGTCCAGAACGAACACATCTCCACCATGCCCCATGGAACCCGCCTGAATGACCAGCTGCGCGGCCTCGGGGATGGTCATGAAGTAACGGGTGATCTTGGGATGCGTCACCGTCAACGGTCCGCCTGACTGGATCTGCTTGTGAAACAGCGGAATAACCGAACCGGACGACCCGAGCACATTGCCGAAACGAACCATTGTGAAGCGCGTCTTGTTGACCTGATAAACGTTGGCCTTGTCACCGAATATCACCGGCGCGGTCTCGCGACTCAGCGCCTGCAGTATCAGTTCGGCAAGGCGCTTGGTGCTGCCCATCACGTTGGTCGGGCGCACTGCCTTGTCGGTGGAAATCAGAACGAAGTTGGAAACACCCGCCTGCAACGCCGCCTGTGCGGTATTGAGCGTACCGACGACGTTATTGATGACTCCCTCGGCAATATTGTGCTCGACCATAGGGACATGCTTGTAGGCTGCAGCGTGATAGACCGTGTCGACCTTCCAGGTTTTCATGATCGACAGCAGCTTGGGGTGATTGCGTACCGACCCGAGTATGGGCAGCAACTTGACCGAGAGAGACTCGCGAGCCGCTCGCTGCTCAAGCTCGGTAAGAATGCTGTAGAGGTTGAACTCGCTGTGGTCGAGCAACAGCAACTGGGTGGGCTGCAACAGTAATATCTGTCGGCACAACTCTGAGCCGATCGAGCCGCCTGCGCCGGTTACCAGCACCGTTTTGCCCTTTATGCAGTGCTCAAGCAGGTTGTCTCGGGCCGGAACTGCATCGCGTCCCAGAAGGTCCGCGATATCGACTTCCTGAAGATCGTCTACCTTGACCCTGCCAGCGGCAAGGTCCATGAAGCCGGGAACGCTTCGTACGTGGAGCGGAAAGCCTTCCAGAAAGCCCAGAATTTCCCGGCGACGCCCGCGCGATGAAGACGGGATCGCCAACAGGATTTCCTGAGCACCAGTGGAATCTATCATTCGCTGGATATTTCGGGGCTTGTAGACCTGAAGGCCGGAAATCACCCGATTGGAAATCGACTCGTCATCGTCAATGAACGCCACCGGATGCATAAGGCGTCCCATGCGCAAGGCAGCAACCAATTGGTTTCCTGCCGCGCCAGCGCCGTAAATGGCGACCTTCTGCAGACCGTTGTCACTCTTGGCAAAGGGTACGTGTTGCGCTGCGGCGAACCAGTCGCCGAGAAAATACTGCCGCATGGCCAGGCGCAGGCCGCCGATCATCACCATGCTCAGCCACCAGTAGTTGAAGATGACCGAGCGCGGCACCAATTGCTGGTGATTGCTGTAAACGTAGACCATGCAACCGAGGATCAGAGAGGACATCGTGACGGCCTTGATGATCGCAATCAGGGCGTCGTTGCCGAAATAGCGCATCACCGCGCGGTACATGCCAAAACGAATGAACAATGGGATAGCAGCCAGCGGCGCACTGATGAAAAGCCAGGTATGTTTTTCCAGAGGATTGATCAACTCATCAATTCCCAAGCGCACGACAAACGACATCCACAGCGCGAGCCAGACAAGAAGAACGTCAGCAGCGACCTGAATTATTCGCTTTTTGCGGCGTGGTAGAGCCAGCAAACTGGCCCGCAACCTGCTCATCAATTGTTTAATGCTCCGTTATGATACCGGCTGAACCATCACCTCATACCAGTATCTGTGAAACAGCTACGAGCCTGAGACAACCAGAAAACCGCTTCGTTACCTGATTTCCGCCTCACCGGCGCGGAACCTTAGCGCCAGAAAAACAAGGGGGATGTACGCAATTACCGTCCATATCAGCCCTTCGCCATCGCCCAGTGCCACCCACATCGCAATAGGTAACAACCAGACCAGATTGATCAGCCCCACAGCCAGCGTGACCGGCGAATGCCTGCCGTAATGACGTGACGCGAACTGATAAGCATGGCTGCGATGGGCCTCATAGAGCTTTTCCTTGCGCAACAGACGCCGGACAAGCGTTACCGTTGCGTCGACAATAAACACACCCAGCAGAATCAGCCAGGACCAGAGTAACTGAGGCGAGGCCCAGGAACCCTGAATGGATAGCACACCGAGCACTATTCCGAGAAATCCGCTGCCTGCATCGCCCATGAATATCTTCGCCGGCGGAAAATTCCAATAAAGGAAACCGGCAACGGCGGCAGCCAGCAAAAGCACCTCCCACGACAGCCCGACATAGTCACCGAGCGCATAAATGATGCTCATGCCCAGGCACACCGTAACTGCCTCGATACCAGCGATCCCGTCAATACCGTCCATGAAGTTATAAAGATTCAACATCCATACCAGGTAGAACGCCGCGAGTACCTGGCCGACTGCACCAGGGGTGAATGTCCACCCCATGATGTCAACCGGAGCGAGCCCGTCCAGCCAGAACAACGCCCAGGCAGCGGCAAAAAAATGCCCCAGCAGGCGCCATCGTGCGGCGATGTGCCCATGATCGTCCATGAAACCGATCACGGCGACCAGCCCTCCCGAGCCGACGATTGCAGCAAGAGCCGATGCAGATAGATCCCCCGCCCAAGCCAGAACTGCCATCGCCATGACAAAGGTAACGACGATAGAAACGCCACCGCCCCTGGGTGTAGGTGTGGAATGTGAGCTGCGGGCATTTGGAACGTCGATCAAACTTCTGGCGAGGGCATACTTGCGCAGCAACGCCGTCAGAAGCAGAGACACAAAGGCAATAGCAATGACTGACAGCCACTCAATCATGTTTGTCGTGTTCCAGATAATATCGAGCAGTATCCTGCATGGCGTGTTCAATACTCACAGGTGGATGCCAGTCCAGCATCGTACAGGTTTTACTGATATCGACCTGCAGCGAGCTGCATAACCGTTGTGAAAAGGCTTTCTTGCCAAGCAATGCAGCAGCGCTTTTCAACAGCCCTGCAGGCACCGGCAGCAAGCGTGCCGGTTTTCCGAGGGCCTTGCCCATTTCACGCAGAAGTCGGGTAGTGGACAGATCGTCCCCGTCACTGACCAGAAATGTCTGGTCACCTGCAGCAGGATGATCGACGCAGACCATGGCCAGATCAGCCAGATTATCCACCGCCACCAGGCTTCGACGATTGTTGATGGACCCGAGCGGAAGCGGCAGCCCCTTGTCGAGCCAGCGCATCATGCTCTTGAAGTTGGCCTTGCCCCCCGGGCCATAGACCAGAACCGGACGAATAATCACAACCTGCATACCGGATCGGGCAGAAAGCTCGCGTAGCCCCTCCTCGGCCTTCTGCTTGGAAACACCATAAGCGTCCAGTGGATTACAGGGATCGTCGGCTCTGAACGGCGCACCGGGATGGGTGAACTCGCCGTTGGCCTTGATGGAGCTGAGGAAGATAAAGCGCCTGACCCCCGCTGCTGCAGCTTGCTCGGCAAGATTCAGCGTCGCAGTGACATTGGCGCGAAAGTATTCCTGATCCGGCTCGTCAGCAGTCTCATTGAGTACATGGACCCGGGCAGCACAATGAATAACCACATGCGCCCCGGTTACAAGATCAGACCACTGGTTATCCGGAGCCAGCGACTGTGCGCTGACAACCTTGATGCGTTCTGAAGAGCAGGCATAGGCACCCCGCACCGCAACCCGAACAGAATGACCGGTGCGCTCGATCAATCGGCGCACAACAGCACTGCCCACGAAACCTGTCGCACCTGTTATTGCAACCAATGCAACATCACCGCTCATGCAAGAACGCCCTTCAAAATTAGCCAAATATTCCGTATGTGACGCTTTTTGACAACTGAAAATATCTTCAGTCCATTTTATAACTTTCCCGTCGGCGTAAAAAACCCTTTTCGGCAGTGCACCTGAATCAACTGTATAAATGCCTGCATCAGTGACCCTCGGGCCTCCAGTATGGGACGTAGGTGATTTACATTAATCAGGGCCAGGTGCACACCTTGAAAATTCAATTACGCCTTCAACCGATAACTAGCGCGCTCGCCTATCAAGGAATAAGCAGCTCTACCGTTCTTTTTTCAAGCGAGTATTTACGACCCAGAATATCCCCCAGCATCTTTTTCGCAGTTGCCTCGCCATGCACCAGTCGAATCTGCGCAGGCCACTCTTTCATGCCGGTCACGAAACTGACAAGTCCTGCCTGATCCGCATGGGCGGAGTAACCTTTGGCAGTATGAACCCCTGCGTGGATATCAAAGCGTTCACGATCCAGTTCGACATAGCCACCCAAAGGACCGTGCATCTGGATGGCTGCACCGGGTGTTCCCTTGCCCTGATAGCCGACAAACACCACGTTATGCCTGGCATCGCCCAACATGGCTTTCAGGTAATTGACAATTCTGCCGCCGACGCACATGCCGTTGCCGGCAATCACGATGGCCGGACGCGCAGTGCTGGTCAGGTAGTTGACGGTACGCAGGTGCTCCTCATGCGTATCGACGGTGATCAGCTGCTCGAAACCCAGCGGCTTTCTGCCAGCGTCAAGCCTTAGCCGGGCATCCTCATCCCAATAGTCTTCGAATGCCTGATAAACCTTCGTGAACCGGCTCGCCAGAGGTGAGTCAAGAATGATCGGCAATCTCGACCAATCGGCAGGCGGTACTTCACCTCCAGCCGGGAGCGCACTGTTTTCGACAGAGTGATTCAACGGCATTTTGCGCCGCAGAATGTCCTCCAGCTCGTAGAGCAATTCCTGAGTACGGCCGATGCTGAACGCAGGTATCAGAACGGTGCCGCTATCTTCGAGTGCCTTGTCAATGATCCGCTCAAGTGCTTGCTGGCGAATGCTGCGATCCTCGTGAAGGCGATCACCGTAAGTGCTTTCCAGAATCAGAACATCCGCGCGTTCCGGGGGCTTGGGGGCTGGCAGAAACGGTGTGTGACTTGCGCCGAGATCACCGGAGAACACTACACGCAGGGAACGCCCTTGCGCAGGGTAATGCAGATCGCACTCGATATAGGCAGAACCGAGTATATGTCCGGCACGCTGCAGACGAACCCGGCAGTGCAATTTTTCGTGTTCGACCAGACTGAACCAGTTATCGAATGGCAGCGCGATGATTCTCTTGTTGATGAGCTCCAGGTAACGCTGTATTTGTTCGGGGTCATGCGCAAACTCGATCTTCAGGATATCTTCCATGACCAGTGGCAGCAGATGGGCGCTGGGCTCGCTGCACAGTATGGGCCCCTTGTAGCCAGAGGCCAGCAACTCGGGGATACGCCCGACATGGTCATTGTGTACATGGGTGACCAGCAGCGCCCTGATAGTCTCGGGATCGAACCCGAATGAGGCGGCACGCTCACCACGCTCCTGCACCGAGCCGCAGTCGATCAACAGGTTACTCGAGACATCCATACACAGTTGATGGCATGAGCCCGTTACCGTATCGACAGCACCATGATGAATAATTTCCGGATAAGACATGCAGTCACCTTTTCTTGCCAGCCTTCACTTGATGTTTGCAACATCCGGCATCGGATCTGAACAGTAAATTTCGGCGCATTCTGCACGTGAAAGGCTTATTTTCAAGACTTGACACAAAGCCGTCAGAACAGCAGCAATAGACGCTGCTAAAGAAGATAACCGGATAGCCCTTTAGAATGGGCACCTTAATTAAAAAGAGAATATTCCTACATACCGAAGTAACTATTCCTCGTAAAACATAAGAATAAACTGACAGAATTATAAGTCGGCTTTTTTTGAAAAATACCGACTATAGACATGAATTACACGCCAGCCTCAAAACGCCGCATGGCATTCAATTGAGCGCAAGGGCGTGGAGAATGCGCATATCACGTCGCCAGAAATGCCTGCGGCGACGCCTGATCAGCGCTGCTGTGATGCTCAGACGGAGCGAGGGGAAGGTGCACGTTTTTTTCGAAGACGGGCTATCCATGTCAGCACTGGGCCGATAATCATTCCCAGCAGCAGAGCGAGGACAACAGGCAATGCCAACGGAAGCTGAGGCGCTGACCAGCCGAAAAAAGTTACCGCGACAGATTGCCGGTTTTCAAGCACGAACACGGTTGTTGCCAAAACAGCAAGCAACACGGCGACGATCAAAATGACTCGTTTGAAGATACGCATCTGGTGATCCTGTGGTAAATGGCTTCAAAAGCCCTCTTCTTCATCCTCATTGACCCGATCCCGCAACTCTTTGCCCGGTTTGAAATGCGGGACAAACTTGCCGTCGAGACTAACCGACTGGCCGGTCTTCGGGTTGCGCCCTACTCGCGGTGCACGGTAATGCAGTGAAAAGCTGCCAAAACCCCGAATTTCGATTCGGTCACCGGTCGCCAGGCATTGGGACATTTGTTCAAGCATGGTCTTGATGGCCAGCTCGACATCCTTGGATGAGAGCAGCCCTTGATGGGTGACAATTCGTTCGATCAACTCCGACTTCGTCATATTTTTCCCTTCTTTTTCAAGCAGCTAGATCAGCGCTTGGAAGGTTTTAGCATGACCGGATGAATTTGAACAGCCCATCTATTGACTTATGTTCAATACTGTCTACCAGGCATGAAAAGATTACACCCACATTACAGGCGAGACGTATCGGAAGGGAGCTGGAGCATTCGAAGAATAGAGACGGCCTGAGAGGCCACTGAGGACATTTGGCAGCCTGGGCAGTGCCTGTGCAGACATTCCTGAAACAAGAACCTGTAAGGCCTTAGCAGCAGAAATAAAAAAGGACGACCGAAGTCGTCCTTTTTGTGGTCAAGCAGAACTTAGTTCTGTTTTTCCATTTGCGCGCGCAGCAGGTCACCAATGGTGGTAGGACCAGTGCTTTCAGCGACTTCAGGCTTGCTACGCAGGCTCTGAATGGCTTCTTTCTCGTCTTCAACGTCTTTCGACTTGATGGACAAGCTGATTACGCGGCTCTTGCGGTCAACGCTGATGATCTTGGCTTCGATCTCTTCGCCTTCTTTCAGAACGTTACGCGCGTCTTCAACGCGGTCACGGCTGATTTCAGAGGCTTTGAGGGTCGCTTCGATGTCGTCGGCCAGGGTGATGATGGCGCCTTTGGCGTCAACTTCTTTAACGATACCGCGAACGATAGCGCCCTTGTCATTGACAGTGACGTACTCGGAGAACGGATCGCTTTCCAGCTGCTTGATACCCAGCGAGATGCGCTCACGCTCAGGATCAACAGACAGGATCACGGTGTCGAGCTCGTCGCCCTTCTTGAAGCGACGTACAGCTTCTTCGCCCACTTCGTTCCAGGAGATATCGGACAGGTGAACCAGGCCGTCGATGCCGCCGTCCAGACCAATGAAGATACCGAAATCGGTGATCGACTTGATGGTGCCGGAGATTTTATCGCCCTTGTTGAACTGGCCAGAGAAATCTTCCCATGGGTTGGATTTGCACTGTTTGATGCCGAGGGAGATACGACGACGCTCTTCGTCGATGTCCAGAACCATGACTTCCACTTCGTCGCCAACCTGAACGACTTTCGAAGGGTGGATGTTCTTGTTGGTCCAGTCCATTTCGGAAACGTGTACCAGGCCTTCCACGCCTTCTTCCAGCTCTGCGAAGCAGCCATAGTCGGTCAGGTTGGTAACACGCGCGGTAACGCGGGTGCTTTCCGGGTAGCGAGCCTTGATAGCAACCCATGGATCTTCACCCAGTTGCTTCAGACCCAGGGAAACACGATTGCGCTCGCGATCGTACTTCAGGACCTTTACATCGATCTCATCGCCAACGTTGACGATTTCCGATGGATGCTTGATGCGCTTCCAGGCCATGTCGGTGATGTGCAGCAGGCCATCGACGCCACCCAGATCGACGAATGCGCCGTAATCGGTGAGGTTCTTGACGATACCCTTGACCTGTTGGCCTTCCTGCAGGGACTCGAGCAGAGCTTCGCGCTCGGCACTGTTCTCGGCTTCCAGGACACTGCGACGGGAAACGACAACGTTGTTGCGCTTCTGGTCCAGCTTGATGACCTTGAACTCGAGCTCTTTGCCTTCCAGGTGAGTCGTGTCACGCACAGGGCGGACGTCAACCAGAGAACCAGGCAGGAACGCACGGATGCCGTTAACGTCGACAGTGAAGCCGCCTTTAACCTTACCGTTGATAACGCCCTTGACCACTTCTTCAGCTGCGAAAGCCGCTTCCAGAACGATCCAGCACTCGGCACGCTTGGCTTTTTCGCGGGACAGCTTGGTTTCGCCAAAGCCATCTTCGACCGCGTCCAGCGCAACGTGAACTTCATCGCCGATCTTGATGGTCAGCTCGCCAGCGTCGTTGTGGAACTGTTCCAGCGGGATGAGGCCTTCAGATTTCAGACCGGCGTGAACCGTAACCCAACCTGCCTGGTAGTCGATATCCACGATGATAGCGGTGATGATCGAACCAGCCTGAAGGTTGAGGGTCTTTAGGCTTTCTTCAAAAAGTTCTGCAAAGCTTTCGCTCATTTTAATTCCTGTTGATCAAGGGCGAAGAATACGCCCATCTGCCACGCTCCAGACAACGTGGGTTTCGTTCAAGTAAAAGAAAGCCTGCGGGACTATGACTGGTCTCCCACACGCTTCTTCGTCATCCGGCGATACCGCGAAGCGCGATTTCGCTCAGAATGCGTTCCAGCACCTGCTCGATGGACAATTCAGTGGAATCCAGCTGTATGGCGTCGTGCGCCGGCTTCAGCGGGGCTACCGCTCGCTGGGTGTCACGCTCGTCGCGTGCACATATCTCATCTAGCAGACTCGACAGACTAACATCATCGCCCTTAGCCTTCAACTGCAAGTAACGCCTGCGCGCACGCTCCTCGGCACTGGCAGTGAGGAATATCTTCAGTGGTGCATCCGGGAACACCACGGTGCCCATGTCGCGACCATCTGCAACAAGGCCCGGCTCCTCCTGAAAAGCGCGCTGGCGCAACAGCAAGGCGTCGCGCACCGCCGGCAGCGAAGCCACCTGCGACGCGCCGCTGCCTACCTGCTCGTTGCGAATGGCATGGGTGACATCCTCGCCTTCCAGAATGATGCGCTGCCCCTGTCCTGCCGCAGTCGCTTCGAACTGCACATCCAGATGAGCGGCCAGAAGCTTGAGCGCCTCTTCATTGGTCAGGTCGACGCCATGATTACGCGCGGCAAAAGCCAGAAGACGATACAGCGCACCGGAATCAAGCAGGCACCAGCCGAGTTTTCTGGCCAGCAACCCGGCTACAGTGCCCTTTCCGGAACCGCTGGGTCCGTCGATGGTGATAACGGGAGCTTTGATTTTCACTTTTTGTCCTCTTGCGCTACACGCATGCCAACCTGAGCGCACAGCGCCAGAAAATGGGGAAACGATGCGGCGGCATCCGCGCACGCTTGAATACGGATGGGCGCCGAAGCCCTCAACGATGCAACGCGAAACGCCATGACGATACGCTGATCGCTGCGAGCGTCAACCTCGCCGCCACCTGGCACACCGCCTTCGATAATAATGCCATCCAGCACAGGCTCGGCCTCGATACCCAGAGCCAGCAGACCATCGGCCATCAGCCTGACGCACTCTGACTCGTCGGCTTGCAGCGCCTGTGCGCCGCGCAGAATGGTACGCCCTTCTGCACACGCTGCGGCAACAAGCAGCACCGGAAATGTATTGATCGCCAATGGCACCAGCGCTTCAGGAATATCAGCCCCTTTCAGCCGGGCGGAGCGGACATGCAGGTCTGCGAGCGTCCCGCTCGCCAGTTTGCGGATATTTTGCAGCACGATGTCGCCGCCCATCAGGCGCAGGATATCGATCGCCCCCTCACAAAGGGAACTGACCGGAACGTCCTCGAGCAGCAAGTCGCACCCTTCGCTGATCGACGTTGCCACCATGAACAGCACCGCAGACATGACATCCACCGGCCCTTTGATGTGGTGGCTCACGCCATCCGCAGGCCCGCCGCGAACCTCACGATGGTCGCCAGACGCTGTATCGACCCGGGCACGACTGGCCAGAATTCTGCCGAAGTGCTCCCTGGCTGCGCGAGCGCGGGTGAACACATCCTTCAGTTGTGCGCCATCGCCAGCGTCTACCGCATCGCGCAAGGCATCGAGATCCGTACGAAAGCTGTCCAGCGTGCGCAGTACTGCTTGCCGATTGGCCATGAAGATGTCGTGCCACATGGTCGGATCGCTGCCTGCAATACGCGTGAAATCACGGAAACCGCCAGCGGCATACCTGAATATGTCCAGGTTTTCATTACGCTTGGCCAGTGAGTCGACCAGACCGAATGCCAGCAAATGCGGCAGATGGCTGGTTGCAGCCAACACCTCATCGTGACGCTCGACCTGCATGTGCTCGACATCGGCGCCCAAGACAGACCACAACCGGTCGACAATCGCCACCGCTTGAGGATCGGTCTCAGCCAGCGGGGTCAGAATGACCTTATGACGCCTGAACAGCGCCGCATTGGACGCTTCAACGCCACTCTGCTCGGACCCGGCAATCGGATGCCCGGGCACAAAACGTGTCGGCATATGGCCGAATGCCTGGCGCGCAGCGCTGACCACGTTGCCTTTGGCACTGCCGACATCGGTGAGAATTGCGTTACCCAGATCCAGCGGCGCAAGCAGCGCGAGGAGCTTTTCCATAGCCAGAATCGGCACCGCCAACTGAATCACGTCGGCACCATGACAGGCCAAGGCAAGATCGGCCTCACAGCGATCCGCTACCCCCAGTTCGACAGCCAGCTTTCGCGACTGCGGATCAAGATCGACGCCGACGACTTCGCGACACAGGCCGCTTTCGCGCACGCCCTTGGCAAAGGAGCCGCCGATCAGCCCAAGCCCCACGACCACCAGACGACCGATCAACGGCCGGGCCGGTTGTTCCGAAATTACATCAACCACGCGAACACACCTGACAGCCCGACAAGACAACAAACAAACGGATCATGCACAACGCCCTCAAAGAACCGCTTTCGGGTAGGAACCCAGCACCTTCAAGGCAACGGCTTCACTGCTGATTTTTTCCAGCACGGCCTTGACCAGCGGGTCCTGGTGATGGCCGACAAAGTCGATGAAAAACACGTAAGTCCACTTGCCACTGCGCGACGGGCGGGTTTCGATGCGTGTCAGGTCCAGACCGCTCTCGTGAAACGGCACCAGCAGCTCGTGCAGCGCACCCGGCTTATTGCTCATCGACACAATGATCGAGGCCTTGTCATCGCCGGTCGGCGGGACTTCCTGGTTGCCGATGATGAGGAAGCGCGTGGAGTTGTCCGGGCGATCTTCGATCTTTTCCGCAAGACGCGTCAGACCATACAGGCCTGCCGCCATATCGCCAGCGATAGCCGCCGAATTCCACTCGCCCTTGACCCGCTTGGCGGCTTCGGCGTTGCTGGCAACGGCGACGCGCTCGACATTCGGGTAATGGGCATCCAGCCATTTGCGGCACTGGGCCAGCGACTGAGCGTGGGAATAGATGCGCGTGATGCTTTGCGTCTTGGTGCTTTCGCCCACCAGCAAATGGTGGTGGATACGCAGCTCGACTTCTCCACAGATGACCATGTCGTGTTCAAGAAAGCTGTCGAGCGTGTGGTTGACCGCGCCTTCGGTGGAGTTTTCCACCGGGACCACGCCAAAATTCACGGCACCGGCAACCACTTCACGAAACACTTCGTCAATCGCAGCCATCGGCAGACTGATGACTGCATGCCCGAAATGCTTCATCGCGGCGGCCTGGGTAAACGTACCCTCAGGGCCGAGATAGGCGACCTTGAGCGGCTGTTCAAGCGCGAGGCAGGAAGACATGATTTCGCGAAACAGCCGCGCCATCTCTTCGTTGCTCAACGGACCACGATTGCGTTCCATGACTCGCCGAAGCACTGCAGCTTCGCGCTCCGGGCGATAGAACACAGGCACTTCGCCTTCAGCCAGCGAGGACATCTTGACCCTGGCCACTTCCTGGGCACAGCGGGCACGCTCGCTGATCAGCTCCAGAACTTTCTCATCGAGGCTGTCGATACGGACGCGAAGCGCCTTGAGTTCTTGCTCGGACATCAGCCGTGCTCCTTCTCGAAGTCTTTCATGTAGGCCACCAACGTGTTGATGGCGTTGATATCGATTGCGTTGTAGATGGATGCACGCATGCCGCCCACCGAGCGATGGCCCTTGAGGTTGAGCAGACCGTTTGCATCGGCACCGGCCAGGAACGGCTTGTCGAGACGATCGTCAGCCAGACGGAACGGCACGTTCATCCATGAACGATCGGGCTTGTTGATCGGGTTGCTGTACAGCTCGCTGGCGTCGATAAAGTCATACAGCGTGCGCTGTTTGATTTCGTTGCGCTTGCCGATTGCCTCTACACCGCCCTGCTCTTTGAGCCATTCGAAGACCAGCCCCGACAGGTACCAGGCCAGGGTCGGCGGCGTGTTGTACATCGAGCCATTGTCGGCAGCGACTTTGTAGTCGAGCATGGTCGGGCACAGCGAACGTGCGCGGCCCAGCAGGTCTTCACGAATGATCACCACCACGATGCCGCTGGGGCCGATGTTCTTCTGGGCGCCAGCGTAGATCATGCCGAAACGCGAGATGTCCACCGGGCGCGAGAGGATGTCCGAAGACATGTCGGCAACCAGCGGCACGTCGCCGGTTTCGGGAATCCAGTTGAATTCCAGACCACCAATGGTTTCGTTTGGCGCGTAGTGAACGTAGGCAGCATCCTTGGACAGCTTCCACTCGTTCTGACCGGGAATGGCAAAGTAGTCGTAAGGCTTGGCGCTGGCGGCGACGTTGACCGTGCCGTAGCGCGATGCCTCGTCGATAGCCTTCTGCGACCAGATGCCGGTATCGATGTAGTCGGCCTTGCCGTTTTCCGGCAGCAGGTTCAGCGCAATCTGCGCGAACTGCTGGCTCCCGCCGCCTTGCAGGAACAGCACTTTGTAATTGGAGGGGATGGACAGCAGATCGCGCAGATCCTGCTCGGCCTTGGTGGCAATGGAGACGAACTCGTCACTGCGGTGGCTCATTTCCATGACGGAAAGGCCTTTGCCGTGCCAGTCGAGGAGTTCCGCCTGGGCACGCAGCAGAACAGCTTCAGGAAGCGCAGCAGGACCTGCGCAGAAGTTAAAGGCTCGCTTGCTCATATCCACTCTCGTCAAATACGTTGGGTCTGTACGCGCTTGTTTCTGGTTGCTTGCCACGAGCAGACAGACGCCGCAGCGACTGGCAGCTCCTTGCTGAAATTCTGATCCGGCTGCAGGGCTGGCCGAATGCCGCAAGGGAAGGACTTGCCTGGAATGCACATGCACTCACAGACGAGCCAGCCCTTACCTGATTTACGTTACAGCTTAGTTCTGCGGTTCGTCTTCATCTGGCGCAGCGTCCGCTTGCAGGTCTTCACCGGCATCGTCCACTTCCACTTCAGCGGCATCGACGATCACGCCGTCAATAACCTCTTCACCTTCAAGCTCTTCGCCTTCGACTTCCGACGGCTCCTGAACACGCTCCAGACCGACCAGTTTCTCGTCGCTGGCCAGCTTGATCAGGGTCACGCCCTGAGTGTTACGGCCCAGACTGGACACTTCGCCCACCCGGGTACGCACCAGCGTGCCCTGATCGGAAATCAGCATGATTTCTTCGCCATCAAGCACCTGAACTGCGCCAACCAGGCGGCCGTTACGCTCATTGCTGACCATGGCGATGACACCCTGACCACCACGCTTGTACTCGGGGAACTCGGAAATGGCCGTACGCTTGCCGTAGCCGCGCTCGGAAGCGGTGAGGATCTGGCTGCCTTCTTCCGGGATCAGCATCGAAATGAGCTTTTGCCCTTCTGGCAGACGCATGCCACGCACGCCACGAGCGGTACGCCCCATGGCGCGCACATCGGATTCCTTGAAGCGGGTCACTTTGCCGCCATCGGAGAACAGCATGATTTCCTGTTCGCCATCGGTAATGGCAGCGGAGATCAGGATGTCGCCCTCGTCCAGCTCAAGGGCAATGAGGCCCGAGCTGCGTTGACGGCTGAATGCAACCAGCGGGGTCTTCTTGACGGTACCGTTGGCGGTGGACATGAAGATGAACGGAGCCTTCTTCTTGTCGGCGGCCTTGATACGGACCTTGCGCTCTTCTTCGGTCTCGCTGCTGTTTTCCGCGTCGTCCAGCTCGCCCTCAAGGGCTTCGCCTTCTTCGTCGGCACGCTTGCGCATGGCTTCGAGGTCAACCGGCAGCATGGTGGTGATGTATTCGCCGTCGCTCAGCGGCAACAGGTTGACCAACGGACGACCACGGGCAGCGCGGGACGCTTCCGGGATCTCATAGGTCTTGAGCCAGTACACCTTGCCCTTGCTGGAGAACATCAGCAGCGTGGTGTGGCTGTTGGCGACCAGCAGGTGAGCAATGTAATCCTCATCCTTGATGCCGGTGGCCGACTTGCCCTTGCCGCCACGACGCTGAGCCTGATAGACCGCCAATGGCTGGGTCTTGGCATAGCCGCCATGGGAGATGGTGACCACACGCTCTTCTTCGGTGATCAGGTCACCCAGGGTCAGGTCCAGACGTGCATCGAGAATCTCGGTACGACGGGCATCGCCGTACTCGGAGCGGATCACTTCCAGCTCTTCGCGGATCACTTCCATCAGGCGCGTTGCGCTGTTGAGGATGCGGATCAGCTCGCCGATCTGGTTAAGGATTTCCTGGTACTCGCCCAGCAGCTTCTCGTGTTCCAGACCGGTCAGGCGATGCAGACGCAGTTCCAGAATGGCCTGAGCCTGTTCCGGTGACAGGAAATACTTGCCTTCACGCAGACCGTATTGCGGGTCCAGGTTCTCAGGGCGGCACGAATCGGCACCTGCACGCTCGACCATTTCGACCACTGCGCTTGATTCCCAAGGCGTCTTGATCAACGCTTCCTTGGCTTCTGCAGGTGTCGGAGAGGCCTTGATGAGGGCGATGACCGGGTCGATGTTGGACAACGCAACAGCCTGACCTTCAAGGATATGGCCACGCTCACGCGCCTTGCGCAGCTCGAATACGGTACGGCGGGTAACCACTTCGCGACGGTGACGAACAAAGGCTTCCAGCAGGTCCTTGAGGTTCAGGATGCGTGGACGGCCGTCAATCAGGGCAACGATGTTGATACCGAAAACGCTTTGCAGCTGGGTTTGGGCATAAAGGTTGTTGAGAACAACCTCTGGCACTTCGCCACGACGCAGCTCGATGACCACGCGCATACCGTCCTTGTCGGACTCGTCGCGCAGCTCGGTAATGCCTTCGAGTTTCTTTTCCTTGACCAGCTCGGCGATCTTCTCGATCAGACGTGCCTTGTTCAGCTGGTAAGGCAGCTCGGTGATGACGATCTGCTGACGTCCGCCGACCTTGTCGATGTCTTCGACGATGGAGCGGGCACGCATGTAAATGCGTCCACGACCCGTGCGATAGGCTTCGATGATACCCGCACGGCCGTTGATGATCGCCGCTGTCGGGAAATCCGGGCCGGGGATGTACTGCATCAGTTCGTCGACCGTCAACTCTGGGTTGTCGATCAGTGCCAGGCAACCATCGATGACTTCACCGAGGTTGTGCGGCGGAATGTTGGTCGCCATGCCCACGGCGATACCGCTGGAACCGTTGACCAGCAGGTTGGGAATACGGGTCGGCATGACCGCGGGGATCATTTCGGTGCCGTCGTAGTTCGGCACCCAGTCCACGGTTTCCTTGTGCAGGTCGGCCAGCAGCTCGTGCGCCAGCTTGGTCATGCGCACTTCGGTGTATCGCATGGCCGCAGCGTTGTCGCCATCGACCGAACCGAAGTTGCCCTGACCGTCTACCAGCAGGTAGCGCAGCGAGAATGGCTGAGCCATACGAACGATGGTGTCGTACACGGCCGTATCGCCGTGCGGGTGATACTTACCGATCACGTCACCAACCACACGGGCGGATTTCTTGTACGGCTTGTTCCAGTCGTTACCCAGCTCGCTCATTGCGAACAACACGCGCCGGTGCACGGGCTTCAAGCCGTCGCGCGCATCGGGCAGTGCTCGACCGACGATTACGCTCATCGCGTAGTCGAGGTAGGACTGCTTCAGCTCGTCTTCGATATTGACCGGGAGGATTTCTTTGGCCAGTTCGCCCATGAGAAGCCTGATTCCTTTTTCTGGTGAAACCTCGCAAACCCATTCGGGGTATACGAAGCTCGCCGCTGCCAGCATGTGCAGGGCAGCGACTTACGACAAATCAACGAGTTATGCCATGAATCTACGAAGCGTGGGCGACTACAATCAGTGTCCCCGATAACCTCCGGATACTACCACAATCGCCGAGGCGCTCACATCCTTTGCAGGCGCTGAAAACGAGCCACCGGCGTGCAAGACGCCTGAGAAACGCTTACAGGCCCGCCCAGCCGCATTGCACAGCGGCAACGGCTCGAGCCCGACCGCATCAGTGAAGGTGTTTACGGCTCATCAATTGCGCCATCCGGGCTGTATCGGGACGCTCGACAATGCCCTTCTCGGTCACAATCGCATCGATCAGGTCTGCCGGTGTCACATCGAACACCGGATTGAAGGCCTCGACCTGTGCACCGACCCGCTGACCGCCCACTTCAAGCAGCTCACGGCCGTCGCGCTCTTCAATGATGATGTCGTCGCCGCTGGCCATCTCCATATCGATGGTCGAACTCGGTGCCACCACCATGAAGCGCACCCCGTGGTGCATCGCGGCTACGGCAAGCTGATAGGTGCCGATCTTGTTCGCAACATCGCCATTGGCGGTGATGCGATCAGCCCCGACGATGACCCAGGTAATACCCTTGGTACGCATCAGGTGCGCAGCGGCGGAGTCTGCATTCAGGGTGACCGGGATGCCTTCATTGGCCAGCTCCCAGGCGGTAAGCCGCGACCCCTGCAGCCAGGGCCGGGTTTCATCGGCATAGACCCGCTCGATCATGCCTTCCAGATGCGCTGCGCGGATCACGCCCAGCGCAGTCCCGAACCCACCGGTGGCCAGCGCTCCGGTATTGCAGTGGGTGAGCACCGTCTGCAAGTTGCCTTGATGCCTGCGGATCAGGTCGGCGCCCAGTTGCGCCATGGTCAGATTGGCCTCGCGATCACTCAAGTGAATCGCCACGGCTTCTGCCTCAAGGGCCACGAGCGGATCGTCACCGTCCTTCACACGCATCAGACGATCACGCATCCGGTTCAGCGCCCAGAACAGGTTCACGGCGGTCGGGCGTGAGTCGGCCAGCAACTGCATGTCTTCTTCCAGCGCCGGATACCAGTCTTCGCCTTCGGCAATGCGCGCACGTGCGCCCAGCACCGCACCGTAGGCGGCACTGATACCGATGGCCGGTGCCCCGCGCACGACCATCGTGCGAATCGCCTCGGCGACTCCCTCGGCGGTGGTATAGCGGTGCCAGACTTCCTCGAACGGCAGTACCCACTGGTCCAGCAGGTACAGAGCGTCGTCTCGCCAATCGATGGCCTTAACTTTCTCTGCAGCCAACAGTCGATCGCGCATCGCCAACTCCATCTTGAACATCCGAAACCCAGCATCAAAAGCCGCTGATTATAGCGAGCCGCCTGCGAAGACGCTCGGGTATACTTCGCCATCAACGTAATAAACGATGGAAACCTTCTCATGCCGAACGCTACAGCACCGCTCGACCTTTTGCTCCTGCCCGCCTGGCTGGTGCCGGTCGAGCCCGCAGGCGTGGTGCTCAAGGACCACGGTATCGGCGTGCGCGACGGCTGTATCGTCTATATAGGGCCGCGGACCGAGGCATTGAGGCAAAACGCAGTGCAGGTGCAGGAGCTTCCCGGCATGCTGCTCAGCCCAGGCCTGATCAACGCCCACGGTCATGCAGCCATGACACTGTTTCGCGGGCTGGCCGATGACCTGCCACTGATGACCTGGCTGCAGGACCATATCTGGCCCGCCGAAGGCAAATGGGTCAACGAAGACTTCGTTCGCGATGGCACCGACCTGGCCATCGCCGAGCAGCTCAAGGGCGGCATCACCTGCTTCTCGGACATGCATTTCTACCCCAAGGTGGCTGCCGAGCGCGTCCACGCCAGCGGCATGCGCGCGCAGATCACCGTTCCGGTACTGGATTTCCCGATTCCGGGGGCTCACACAACGGATGAAGCACTGCACAACGGTATCGAGCTATTCAACGACCTCGCCCATCATCCACGCATCAAGATCGCCTTTGGCCCGCATGCGCCCTACACCGTGGGCGACGAGAATCTGGAGAAGGTCCGGGTTATCGCCGATGAACTGGACGCCATGATTCAGATGCATGTCCATGAGACCGCATTCGAAGTCGAACAGGCTGTCGAACAGCGCCAGGAGCGCCCTCTCGCCCGCTTGAATCGGCTGGGCATGCTCGGCCCGCGCTTCCAGGCCGTGCACATGACACAGATCAACGACGACGATCTGGCCCTGCTGGTGGAAAGCAATACCAGCGTGATTCATTGCCCAGAATCCAATCTCAAGCTGGCCAGCGGTTTCTGCCCGGTCGAACGGCTGTGGCAGGCCGGAGTGAATGTTGCGGTGGGCACCGACGGTGCCGCCAGCAACAATGACCTGGACCTGCTCGGCGAAACCCGCACCGCCGCCTTGCTGGCCAAGGCTGTTGCCGGTTCGGCCACAGCACTGGATGCACACCGTGCGCTGCGCATGGCGACGCTGAATGGCGCTCGCGCCCTGGGTATTCAGGCAGAGACCGGCTCGCTGGAGATCGGCAAGGCGGCAGACATGGTCGCTTTCGACCTGTCGGGCCTGGCCCAGCAACCGATCTACGACCCGGTGTCGCAGCTTATATATGCCACTGGCCGCGATTGCGTAAGCCATGTCTGGGTGGCCGGCAAGCAATTGCTCGACGCTCGCCGGCTGACTCGCATGGATGAACCCGCACTGCGCGACACCGCGATTGCGTGGGGCCAGCGTATTTCCGGTAAAGCCGAATAATTCGATTCGGACCGAACACATGCCAGTCAGGCTTATCTATAAGCCTGACTGATGAAAAAGAATTTTGAGTTCAAGAGGGACACCCATGAGCAACGTCGACCGCGCAGAAATCGCTAAATTCGAGGCCTTGGCCCATCGCTGGTGGGACCGCGAAAGCGAATTCAAGCCGCTGCATGACATCAATCCGCTGCGCGTCAACTGGATCGACGAGCGTGTCGGCCTGGCAGGCAAGAAAGTACTGGACGTCGGCTGCGGCGGCGGCATTCTCAGCGAGGCGATGGCCCTGCGCGGCGCAACGGTCACCGGCATCGACATGGGCGAAGCGCCGCTGGCCGTCGCACAACTGCATCAGCTTGAATCAGGCGTCAGCGTCGAGTATCGGCAGATCACCGCCGAGGACATGGCCGAAGAGATGCCCGAGCAGTTCGATGTGGTGACGTGCCTGGAAATGCTTGAGCACGTACCGGACCCATCGTCGGTGATCCGCGCCTGCTATCGCATGGTCAAGCCGGGCGGTCAGGTGTTTTTCTCGACCATCAACCGCAACCCGAAAGCTTATCTGTTCGCCGTGGTCGGTGCCGAATACATCCTCAACCTGCTGCCACGCGGGACCCACGACTTCAAAAAATTCATCCGCCCTTCCGAACTGGGTGCCTGGAGCCGCGATGCAGGCTTGCAGGTCAAGGACATCATCGGTCTGACCTACAATCCGCTGACCAAGCATTACAAGCTGGCCTCCGACGTCGACGTCAACTACATGATCCAGACTCTGCGGGAGGCGTGAGACATGCGTTTGAGAGCGGTTTTATTCGACATGGACGGCACCCTGCTCGACACCGCACCGGACTTCATCGCCATTGCTCAGGCGATGCTGGCCGACTGCGGCCTTCCCCCCGTACCGGACAAACTGATCCGCGATGAAGTTTCAGGTGGCGCCAGGGCCATGGTGGCAGCGACCTTCGCGATGTCGCCGCAAGCGCCGCAATTCGAAGCATTGCGCCTCGAGTTCCTGGAGCGCTATCAGCGTGACTGCGCCATCCACAGCAGACTGTTCGATGGCATGGGCGAGTTGCTGGTCGACATCGAGAAGGCCGGCCTGATCTGGGGCGTGGTGACAAACAAGCCGGTGCGCTTCGCTCAGCCGATAATGGAACAGCTCGGCCTGGCCGAACGCTCCGCCGTACTGATCTGCCCGGACCACGTCACGCACAGCAAGCCACACCCCGAGCCGATGATTCTGGCCTGCAAGATGCTCGACCTCGACCCGGCCAGCGTCCTGTTCGTAGGCGACGATCTGCGCGACATTGAGTCCGGCCGCGACGCAGGCACCAAGACTGCTGCCGTGCGCTACGGCTACATCCACCCCGACGACAATCCTGACCACTGGGGTGCCGACGTGGTGGTCGATCATCCGCTGGAACTGCGCAAGGTGCTGGATAACGCACTGTGCAGCTGCTGAACGAGGTTTTACATGTTTGACTACTCCGCGCACCCGGAACTGCTCAAGGGCCGGATCATTCTGGTCACCGGTGCCGCTCGCGGCATCGGTGCTGCAGCCGCAAAAACCTACGCAGCGCATGGCGCGACTGTTCTGCTGCTGGGCAGAACTGAAGCCAGCCTGGCTCAGGTCCATGACGAGATACAGGCAGCAGGTCATCTGCTGCCGTTGGTCATACCCTTCAACCTGGAAAGCACCGACCCCGCGCAGTATCACGACCTGGCGACCATGATCGAGCGCAAAGTCGGCCGTCTTGACGGGCTGCTGCACAACGCCTCGATCATCGGACCGCGCACTTCAGTGGAACACCTGCCAGGCGAAGACTTCATGCAGGTCATGCACGTCAACGTCAATGCCACCTTCATGCTCACCCAGGCATTGCTGCCACTGCTTCGGCGCTCGACCGATGCATCGGTGGCCTTCACTTCCAGCAGCGTTGGTCGCAAAGGCCGCGCGCAATGGGGCGCGTACCGGGTATCGAAATTTGCTACCGAAGGCCTGATGCAAACTCTCGCCGACGAGCTTGAAGGCGTCACCAGTGTGCGGGCCAACAGCATCAACCCGGGCGCTACCCGCACCGGTATGCGTGCGCAGGCCTACCCTGACGAAAACCCGCAGAACAATCCCGCGCCCGAAGACATCATGCCGGTCTACCTGTACTTGATGGGACCGGACAGTAAGAGCATAAACGGGCAGGCGCTGAATGCTCAGTGAGCAAAAATAACCAGACATTGCCGTGACGGAAAACTGTCACGGCAGGCGTTTTTAGCGGCATTTTAAGTCAAGGAATTGCCGACTCGCCCTCACTGTCAGAGAGATGGCGTCAGCTAAACCACTGATTTTAATAAGTCCGGGCAAAAATGAACCGAATGGCACGACATCCCCTCTAACCCAGCCAAGCCAGCAATATGTGCTGAGGAGCGAAGAGATGAATTTTCCTACCCAGACCCATGCAATCGATTTCGATACGGCTGAACTGCAACGCCTGGGTTTTCGAAATCGACCCGACGCCATACTTCCACCCCCGTCACTGCCCGAGCTGGTTTATCAGCTTGGGCGACAATTGCAGACCAGCCTGGAAGCCGAGCGGATACTGACCCTGTTTTTTCAGGGTGTGCAACGGTTCCTGCCATTGAGTGGTCTGGCCTATCGACATATCGAAAGCGACCTGAATCTGCGTCTGGGCGAGATGTCATCCGACAGCGCCACCTTTCACCTGCGTCACGAGGGCAAGTGCATCGGTGAGCTGGAGTTTCAAGGCGCCAAGCCATTTGATACCCGGCAGCTGAGCGACCTTGAATCGCTGCTGGTCTGTCTGGTGTACCCGCTGCTGAACGCCCTGCTGTATCGCATTGCGACACAGACGGCGTTGCGCGACCCTTTGACCAGTACCGGTAACCGTATCGCAATGGATCAGGGCCTGGCTCGCGAGATAGAGATATCGCGTCGTCACAAGCAACCGCTTTCATTGCTGATGCTGGATATCGATCATTTCAAGAAAGTGAACGATGAGTACGGCCATCATACTGGCGATGATGTACTGAAAACCGTTGCGCAAAGCCTGAAAGCGCAACTGCGCAATATCGATCGTGTGTTCCGCTATGGCGGTGAAGAGTTCGTGGTGATTCTTTCCAACACCGGAGCCAGTTCGGCTGAACTGATCGGCGAACGCCTGCGTCAGGCCGTGCGGAACCTCGAGTTTCGCGAGCTTGACCCAGCCCTGACCATGACAGTCAGCCTGGGATGCTCAACACTACTGCCGGCAGAAACCGCCGACAGCCTGCTGCGCAGGGCCGACAACGCCCTGTATGTTGCTAAACGCGTAGGTCGCAACCGTCTTGCCATGGCCAGCTAGCACTCTTTCCTGCCTTTCTCGCCCAGCCTCTAAACTTCCAGCGCGGCAACACGCCCACGCGCAGGCTTGACCTTGTCCAGCTGCATGCAGCGCTCCAGGAACAAATGCATGTAATCGTAACTCTTGGTAACGGCCTGACGCAGCTCAGCTTGCAGCTGCAGGCTCGGCTTGTTACCCACCAACGTGCAAATGATCTCGAGCGCCTCCCAAGGGTGCGCGTCGTCGTACTGTGCATGCATCTTGAGCCATTTCATGGCTTTCTTGCGGGTTTCTTCAGGGAATGCTTCGGCGTACGCACCATTGGAACAGACCACTGCCGACCACTCGCCCGTCGCTCCTTCAATGGCATAGTTGGTGGCCGCCATCGCAACAGCCAGTGAGTCCGAAGAGCTGGTCTGCCAGCACCAGTGGCTCAGTGCGTGCAGCTCAGGCGCAACCCGTTGATCGTGGAGGTCTTCAAGCGTCACATAGTGCGCTGCACACCAGTTCACCCAGTAGTCGGCATGATTGAGTTCGACGCGAATATTGCGCATCAGCCAGCGGCGCGCCATGTCTTCGCCAGGATGACGACCAAAGCGGGTCTTGGTGAGGTTCTTGGCCATGTACACCGCGAACTGCTCGACAACCGGCCAACCGCCGATCAGGTAATGGCGCATGATCTGCGGACTCAGCTTCGCGTCACGCATCTGCTGGTACAACTCGTGCTCGACCACCCGTGCCTTTGCAGCGCTGCAATCCTTGATCAACTGCTGCGCCCAGGCCGGATAACTGCTGGCTTCCATGAGCGGACCGGTTCTCTCGAAAGTGTCGATCACTGGGTATCTCCTCATAGGGTTTCAACTGATTAACGTAGCGTTCCTGGCGCGCCGAACATCAGGGGGTCAGGCCGTACGGGCTGAATGTACAGACTATCGCAAGTGAACAATTCAGGGCGTGATATCAGATACCCTTGTGCAAAATCCACGCCCATTTCCTGCAACGCAAACTCTATCTGCGGCGTTTCTACGTACTCGGCAATGGTGCGTTTGCCCATCACATGACCAATATTGTTGATGACCTCGACCATAGCCTTGTTGATCGGATTGTCGAGCATGTCCTTTACAAAACTGCCATCGATTTTCAGAAAATCCACAGGCAAGTGTTTGAGATAGGCAAAGGACGACATGCCCGAACAGAAATCATCAAGGGAAAACTGACAGCCCAGCCCCTTCAACTCGTTGATAAAGCGAATCGCGCTGTCCAGGTCTGCAATGGCACTGGTTTCAGTGATCTCGAAACAGATCATTACGGGCGATACGGCAAATGCCTTGAACTGCTGTTTCAGGTATTCGAGGAACGTATCATCGCCGATACTTGAACCTGACAAATTTATAGCACATAGCGCCTGCGGTGCCTGATGCCGATCATCACTCTGGCATTGGGCGATCACTTTGAAGACATTGTGCACCACCCAACGATCCAGCGTCGTCATAAGACCGTAGCGCTCCGCAGCCGGGATAAAGTTGTCCGGAACCACCATTCGTCGGGACTCATCACGCAGGCGCAGGAGGATTTCTATGTGCCGTACCTCACCGCCTTCACCTTTGATCGAAGCGATTTCCTGCGCATAAAGGCAAAAGCGATTTTCATCCATTGCCATGTGCAGACGTTGTATCCAGGCCATCTCGCCGAACCGCATCGACAGGGTCAGGTCGTCAACACTGTAGACCTGAACCCGGTTGCGGCCTCTCTCCTTGGCCATATAACAGGCCATGTCGGCAGCAGACAACGACCCTTCAAGCGTGGCGGGTGTATCGTCGAGCTGCACCAGACCGATACTTACGGTAGTCATGAATGGCCGACCTTTCCACATGAAATGCAGGGTCTGCACGATCTCGCGCAACCCCTCGGCTATATCGAGGGCCGTGTCGGCAGGGCAATCGACCAGCAACACGCCGAACTCGTCACCTCCCAACCGGGCCAGTGTGTCACCGTCGCGCAAGCCCTGCGGCAATGCCCGGCAAAGCTGGCGCAGCAGCTCATCGCCCGCCGCATGACCACCGGTGTCATTGACCAGTTTGAACTGATCCAGATCAAGAAACATCAGACAGTGGCTGCTCGCCTGATCGTCAATACCATCCAGTACCCGCTGCAGGCGATGCTCGAATTCACTGCGATTGACCAGCCCGGTCAGCGGATCATGGGCGGCCTGCCATGACAGATCGGCGATGTACTGACGCTCCTGTGTCATGTCATGCAGCACCAGCACCGCCCCGCTGACCACGCCCTCGTTGTAGATCGGCGTACCGACCAGTGCTACCGAGACCGTACTGCCATCCAGCCGCTGGATAAGCTTGCTGTTGGCGCTGCCGCCCTTGAGCTTGCCGGTGACGATCTGCTCGACCAGCGTCGAGGTGTCCTTCTGATCGTTTTCATCCAGCAGATTGAACAGCGCTGTCAGCGGAAGCCCGCTGGCCTGGGTGCTTTTCCAGTGCGTCAGGCCCTCGGCTGCGGGGTTCATGTAGACAATGGCCCCGGCCACGTCGATGGTGATCACTCCGTCGCCGATGGACTCCAGGGTAATCTGGGCGCGCTCTTTCTCAAGTTGCAGGGCATCAGCAAACACGCGCCGCTGGACAATCAGACGACGCACACGCAGCAGCGCCAGAAGAATCAGTAAAACGGCAGTGACCCGATTGACCGCAATCAGCAGGTTGAGGATGAACCGGGACCCCTCGCCCAGCGCATCACTGAACGCCCGCGCTGCGGGTGTTACCCCTTCATTGATGACATTGATCTGCACTCGCCACTGATTGACCTCGGCGGCAGTCACCTCACCCTCACCGACCCGGTCGTGAATATTCCGCGCAAGTTCATTGAGCTGCATGAGGTAGCCATCACCCACCTCCCAAAAGTGAATGGCCTGCTTCATGAAGCTGAAGTTATGGAAGTTCAGGTACATCCAGATGATGCCGTTCGCGTCATCGGGGTGATTGCCGCCCTGGATGATCCCGGCCCTGGCATCCGCCATGGACGGAATAGGCTGATCGAGCGCCTTGCGCAAGGCGTGGCCGCCCTGAGGGACGGAAAAGGCGTTTTGATACTTCAGATAGTCACGCTCATCATGCGTGATGGCGTATAGGCTCAGGTAATGGATGGCGTCTTTCTGGCCCTTGGACCAGAGACTCTCGCCCGCCAAATAGCTGCGCACCGCAGACATGGTGTAGAGACTGACACACCCCAGCAACGCCTGAAACAGCGCGACGGCAATGAATGGCCATACGATGCCCAACAGACGGGGCTTGGAGAAGGTCCATGGTTGATTCATGGGTTTCACCTCACCACATGCCTGAATAAACGTCTAGCGCAGAGACTAGGCTAAATTCGTAAATGATGGCGGGTGATTCTCCCGCCATCGAGCCAAGCTGTGCGCTGATCGAGGCATCGCACATCAGATTTGTTGCAAGTGTCCGTACAGCTTTGCGTAAAGACCTCCATCGGCAATCAACTGTTGGTGTCCGCCGTCTTCGACAATCCGCCCGCCATCAAACACCAGCACCCGGTCAGCCTGCTTCACGGCCGACAGGCGGTGCGCGATGATCAGCGTTGTGCGACTACGCAGAAAACGTGCGAGGGCCTGATGCAGGTTGTACTCGGTAGCCGCGTCCAGCGCGGAGGTAGCTTCATCGAGGATAACCACTTTAGGGTCGGACAATACCATGCGTGCGATGGCCATGCGCTGACGCTGGCCACCCGACATTCTGACCCCGGAGCGCCCTACCACGCTATCCAGACCTTGTGGCAGATCGCGGATCGCAGAATCGAGTTGCGCAACTTCCAGCGCACGCCAGCAGGCTTCGTCGCTGCAGTCACGACCCATGGTCAGGTTGGCGCGCACCGTGTCATTGAACAGGGCGGGATGCTGCAGTACCACGGCAACGTTCTCGCGCACAGTGTCCAGACCGATATCCTGCTGACTGACGCCGCCAAAACGGATCACTCCGGTGCGGGCCGTGTACAAGCCCAGCAGCAACTGCACCAAGGTGCTCTTGCCGCCACCACTGGCACCGACGATGGCGACTTTTTCACCCGGCGCGATGCTCAGGTTCAACTGATCCAGCACCAGGTCTTCGCCATAACCGAAACTCAGGCCACGCACCTCGACCCCCACGGTCTCGCGCCCTGCGAAAGGGTCAGTGCCGCCGACATATTGCGGCTCATCGGCACGCGCCAGCAGCTCGTTGATACGCGTCAGAGCACCACCCGCCGCGTAATAGGCGTATTGCAGATTCAACAGTTGCTCAACCGGCGTCATCATGAACCAAAGGTAGCTGAACACCGCGAGCATCTGCCCGATCGACAGGTCCGAGAACAACACCGTGAGCATTGCGGCGGCACGAAAGATATCGATACCGAACTGGAACAGCAGCCCGCTGGCACGCCCCGAGGCGTCGCTTTTCCATTGCGAATTGATGGCGTAATCACGCACTTCCTGCGCCCGCATGCCCAGCCGACCAAGGAAGAAACCCTGTCGATTACCCGCCCTGACTTCCTGAATCGCATCCAGTGTTTCACTCAGCGCCTGGGTAAAACGCGACGTGCTGTCGTTTTCCAGCTTCTTGAGATGCTTGACCCGCTTGCCCAGCTTCACCGTGAGCAGAATCACCAGCGGGTTGAACAGCATAATCAGCAGCGCCAGCTTCCAGTGCATCCACATCAGAATGCCCGCCGTGCCTGCCAGGGTCAGCGTGGCTACCAGCAGTCGGCTGAGGGTTTCGCCGACAAACTTTTCCAGCGTGTCCAGGTCGGTCACCAGATGCGTAGTCACCGTGCCGCTGCCCAGGCTTTCGTACTCACGCAGGGAAATGCGCTTGAGCCGTTCGATCAAACGTAGCCGGATACGGTAGACGATATCCTTGGCCAGCCCGGCAAACAGCCGCGCCTGCAGAACGTTGAACACCAGCGCTCCGACACGCAGCACCAGAGTCAGCAAGAGCATCAGGCCGATGTAGCCCGCCGCCTTTTGCAGGCCGTCAGGCAGCAAGTGATTCATGACTTTCAGTGCCGCATCGCCGCGCCCCAACAGCACTTCGTCAACCAGCAACGGCAACAACAACGGGATCGGCACGCTGCACAGTGTCGCCAGAACCGCGACACCATTGGCCAGCCACAGGGCTTTTTTATGACGCAACGCAAGACGCCGGATCTCGGCCCAACTCAACGCATCGCCATGCTTGGCTTGCGACCGCCGGGCGGCATCGGGCGATTCATCACGCACTGGCTGCACGCTCCAGCCATCGACCCAGCAAGGGCGAAAGGCTGCTCAACGGCTGATAACCGTTGGTCAACAGCGCCAACTGGCCGTTACGCTCGGCAAGCAGGGTCGGAAAACCGGCGATGCCCAGATCCTGCGCCCAGGCGAAATCAGCTGCCGTGGCAGCTTGCCGCTCCTTACTCTCGAATTCATCGGCAAATGCCTGACGCGACAGCCCCGCCTGCTCGGCCAGTTCGGCCAGCAATGAAGGGCGTGTTACGTCACGACCTTCGCTATAGAAAGCCCGCTGAATCAGCCCGACCAGTTCCCAGGCGCGGTCCGGGTCCAACTGCCGTGCCGCAGTGACGGCCAGACAGGCAGGCGTGGTGTCGTAGACAAACCCTTCCGGCAGCGCACCCTCGCGAAGAAACGGCTGGCCGGTGGCCTCTTCGACCGCCTGCCAGTGCTCGAGAATGTAACGACGCTTGGCCGGCTCCAGCGCTGCACCCTCAGAGCGCAGACCGCCCATGACCAGATGCAGCGGCACGCCCGCTGCCCGAGCCTGTTGCACCAACGCGTCGGCAACTGGAGCGAAGCCCCAGCACCAGGAGCACATAGGGTCCATGACATAGATCAGGCGGGCAGACATGGCTCAGGCCTCGGAGGGCAAACGATAGTTGCGACCAATCGGATGGGGCTGGTTACGTGCCTTGGCCAGTTCGATCTGTTTTTGCCGGTCGATGGCGCTGCGACGAGTCTTCTCGCTCAGCGAATCCCAACAATGCGGGCAGCTGACACCCGGTGAGTAATGCTCGCTGGCGCGATCCTCGGCACTGATCGGCGTGCGGCAGGCATGGCATTGATCATAATCGCCTTCGGTCAGGTCGTGGCGCACCGTAACCCGGTTGTCGAACACGAAACACTCGCCGCGCCACTGACTTTCCTGCTCGGGGACTTCTTCCAGATATTTGAGAATCCCGCCCTTGAGGTGATAGACCTCTTCAAAACCTTCGCCCAGCATGTAACTGGAGGCTTTTTCGCAGCGAATGCCACCGGTACAGAACATGGCGACCTTCTTGTGCACCGCCGGGTCGAAATGCGCCTTGATGTATTCCGGAAACTCGCGAAAAGACGTCGTCTTCGGATCGATGGCGCCCTCGAAGGTGCCAATCGAGACTTCGTAGTCGTTGCGGGTATCGATCAACAGCACTTCAGGGTCAGTGATCAGGGCGTTCCAATCCTTGGGCTCGACGTACGTGCCGACGCTCTTGTTGGGGTCGACACCCTCTACGCCCAGGGTCACGATCTCTTTCTTGAGCTTGACCTTGGTGCGATAGAACGGCTGCTCGTCGCAGTAGGATTCCTTGTGATCGATGTCGATCAGGCGCGGATCGCTCTTCAACCAGGCCATAAGGCCGTCGATGCCTTCGCGGCTGCCGGACACCGTGCCGTTGATGCCTTCATCGGCGATCAACAGTGTGCCCTTGATGCCATTGTCGACCATCGCCTGCAACAGGGGCTCGCGCAGTTCCACGTAATCGCTGAGGGTCACGAACTTGTATAGCGCAGCCACGACGATCGCCTGAGTCATCGGCTCTTGAGTCATGTATCTCTCCAGTGGCGACCCTCGCAAAGGGCCTACCGGGTAAAAATGTGCGGACAAAAAAACGCACCGGCCAGGCGGCGCGGTGCGGATTCTAGCAAAAACCGGAGTGCAGCAGGCAGGTCAGCGGATCAATAGCCCCGGTAAAAGGGCGCAAATCAGCCAAAAACCCTGATCAGTGACCGCCAGCACAGGTCGGTGAAGCAGGCGCTGCACCGACCTTCGACCATTCTTCAGGCGTGTAAGTGTGCAACGCCAGCGCATGAAACTCGCCCATCAGGGCACCCAGCGTGGCGTAAACCTTCTGGTGCCGCTTGACCGAATTCAGGCCCTGAAACTGATCACTGACCAGAACAGCCTTGTAATGGGTCTGCTGACCACGACTGTGCATGTGGCTCTCGTCGAGCACTTGCAGATGGTGCGGTTGCAGCAGCGCAAGCGCCGACTCGATTCGTTGTTGCATGGTCATGGCAGCAATCGCCTGTCAGGGCTTTTTGGCAGGAGCTGGAGCGGCTGCCTTGGCAGGTTCCAGTTCGGCAGTCATGTCAGCCAGAAGCTTGTTGACGACCGGCACTGCGCTTTCCAGCTTGCTTTGGGTCAGTTGGGCCGATTGCTGAGCCAGCTCAGGCATTTTGGTCATCACTTTCTTGCCCAGCGGAGACTGGTAGAACGCAACCAGGTCCTTCAGCTCGCTTTCGGTGAAGTTGGCGGTGTACAGCTTGACCATCTCAGGCTTGAGCTTGTTCCAGCCAATAGCCTGGTCCAGAGCGGTGTTGGCCTTGGCCTGATAGGTTTCAAGCAGGGCTTTTTTCGATGCAGGTGCCTTGGTTTCAGCAAAACGCTGAGCGAACATCTGCTGAACCTGCGCATAGACCGGAGCGCCCAGGCGATCGGCGTTGGCAAGCTTCAGGAACGTTTCGGCGCTCGCGTTGTGACTGGCGGTGTCGGCGAAGACCTGGCCGCTGGCACAGACCAGGGCTACCGCGGTACAAATGGCACGAAGACGGGTCATCGAGTTTCCTTATCTAGCAAACGAGGCATTACCCCAGGGCCGACCATTCTGCGCTTATCTGGGCTTTTGGCTCAACCCCCGGTTCACCCAGCGGTTAAAAAGCACTGCGCGGGAACCCTGTAGGCATATGGACACCTAACCCTGCAACACACTTAAAGGAGTAATAACAGTGAGCCGCACCGAAACCGACAGCATTGGCCCGATCGAAGTCCCCGAAGATGCCTACTGGGGCGCGCAGACCCAACGCTCACTGATCAATTTTGCGATTGGCGATCAGCGTATGCCACTGCCCGTTCTGCACGCGCTGACCCTGATCAAGAAAGCCGCGGCACGCGTAAACGACCGTAACGGCGATCTGCCCGCCGACATTGCCCGCCTGATCGAACAGGCCGCCGATGAGGTGCTCGACGGTCAGCACGACGCGCAATTCCCGCTGGTGGTCTGGCAGACCGGCAGCGGCACGCAAAGCAACATGAACGTCAACGAAGTGATCGCAGGCCGAGCTAACGAACTGGCAGGTCAGGGCCGTGGCGGTAAATCACCAGTTCACCCCAACGATCACGTCAACCGCTCGCAAAGCTCCAACGATTGCTTCCCGACAGCCATGCACATCGCCACTGCCCAAGCGGTCAAGGAACAGCTGCTGCCCGCCATCGCCGAGCTTTCCAGCGGGCTTGCCGAACAGGCTGCGCGGCACATGAAACTGGTCAAGACCGGGCGCACGCACATGATGGACGCGACGCCTATCACCTTTGGCCAGGAGCTGTCGGGGTTTGTCGCGCAACTGGATTACGCAGAAAAGGCCATTCGCGCTGCGCTTCCCGCCGTCTATGAGCTGGCTCAGGGCGGTACTGCGGTCGGTACCGGGCTCAACTCGCCGAAAGGCTTCGCCGAGGCCATCGCAGCAGAGCTGGCTGCACTGTCCGGGCTGCCGTTCGTCACTGCGCCCAACAAGTTCGCCGCACTGGCCGGTCACGAGCCGCTTGCAGCACTTTCCGGCGCACTGAAGACCCTGGCCGGAACCCTGATGAAAATCGCCAACGACCTGCGCCTGCTGGGTTCCGGCCCGCGTGCCGGGCTGGCCGAAGTCAGGCTGCCAGCCAACGAGCCCGGCAGTTCGATCATGCCCGGCAAGGTCAACCCGACCCAGTGCGAGGCCTTGTCGATGCTCGCCTGCCAGGTCATGGGCAACGACGTGACCATCGGCTTCGCCGCCAGCCAGGGCCACCTGCAACTGAACGTCTACAAGCCGGTGATCATCCACAATGTGCTGCAATCGATCCGCTTGCTGGCCGATGGCTGCAGCAATTTCAATGAACACTGCATTGCAGGCATGCAGCCGGATGCTGAAAAAATGGCTGAGCACCTGGAGCGCGGACTGATGCTGGTTACTGCACTCAATCCGCATATCGGTTATGACAAATCGGCGCAGATTGCCAAGAAGGCTTACACCGAAGGCCTGACCCTGCGTGAAGCCGCATTGGCGCTGGGTTATCTGACCGATGAGGAGTTCGACGCCTGGGTGCGTCCGGACAAAATGCTTGAGGCAGGCAGTAATGGCTGATGCCAGAAGCGGCGCAACGCCACTGGAAGGTAACGGCAAACGGATTCTGATGGTTTACGGTACGCCGAAAGCCATCAGCCTCTGCCATGCCCTTGGCGAAGCCTATGCACAGGCTGCGCGCAGTGAAGGGCATGTGGTGCGGGAACTCAAGCTGGGCGAGCTGGATTTCGATCCTATTCTGCACAACGGCTACGATCAAACCCAGACACTTGAACCGGACCTGCTCGACGCCCAGCGCCAGATTCACTGGGCCGAGCATCTGGTATTCGTCTATCCCGTCTGGTGGGGCGGCTTGCCGGCGCTACTGACAGGCTTTTTCGACCGGGTACTGACGCCCGGTTTTGCGTTCAAGACCCACGGCCGCAAGCATTCCTCCAATGAGCTGCTCCGAGGCCGCACTGCGGAGCTGCTGGTCGCCATGGACACGCCGCCACGCTACTTTCAATGGATTTACGGCGCGCCGGCCCACCGGCAGATGGTGCGGACGATATTGGGCTTTTGCGGGATAAAAACCAAACGCCTTAGCGAATTTGCCCCGGTGCACAGTGCCAGCGAACAGCAACGCCAGGAATGGATTCTCCAGGCACAGGCACTGGGCAAGCGCTGATCTGTCCGGGCGGTGAATTCAGGCCTGTGCGAGCCTTGCCTTGCGCGCTCTGAGGCCAGCGACCAGTGAAGGACCAAGCGCGGTCAGCGCCGACCCCGTCACCACCAGCAGCGCGCCGCCGTAACCCATCACGTTCAATTCCTCTGCCTGCACATAATCAGGCCATAGCCACGCTGCGGCAGCCACGGCGGTCAGCGTAACCAGCGACGTCATCGCAAGCGTCGCGCTGACCCGTGATGCCTCCCAATGCGCCAGCGCCTCAGCGAAAGCACCATAGGCCACCAGTGTATTCAGACAGCAGGCGAGTAGCAGCCAGCCCTGCAACGGGCTCAACAATAACGCCTCGGCGGGGTGCGCCCAAGGCGTTAGCAACAGCGCACAGAACAGGTAAATCACCATCATCACCTGCAGCGAATTCCACACGGTCAGGAGCTGCTTCTGGCTCAATCCATAGAACGTCCAGATGGTCGAGGCCAGGAGCACCACCAGCACACCAAGGGTGTAATCGCCCAACGAGGTGAACAGCTCCACCAGACGCTGATTGAAAAAGAAGCCGAAACCGATCAGCAAGACGGCCAGACCAATGCCCTGCCCCAGACTGAAACGTTCCTTGAACAAAAAGATACTGCTGATCAACAGGAAGATCGGGCCGACCTGAACCAGTAATTGCGTGGTACCGGGGCTCAGCAGCCGCAAGCCGATGAGGTACAGCACGTAGTTGCCGACCAGGCCGAATACCGCCAGCCCCACCAGTACCTGACCCTTGCGTCCCAGCACCTTGAAGCTGGGCAGGCGCTTGACCGACGCCAGCCAGATGAACAACAGCGCGCCGGAAACAGCCAGGCGAAACCAGGTCACAGTGACAGGGTCCATCACCTGCAGGACCTGCTTGAGCTTGATTGGCAGAATGCCCCAGAGCAACGCAGTCAACAGCGACAGACAAAGGCCATAGACCCAGCGACCAGACGAGATGTGCATTGAACCTTCCGCAAGAGATAGAACCAGTTGCTCATTCTAGGCGCTGATCTGCAAAGCAACAGTTACAGCTGGGCGCAGTTAACGCCGCCAATTGTGTTCTTTACCCCTGACCGCCGTGATTGCGCTGATACGTCTCGCTGCCCATTGCCTGAATCTGACCTTCGATCAAGGCGTCGAAAGGCTTCAGCAGCGCCTCGAAAGAGCGTGGCGCTTCCAGCGTCTGCAACGTATGAACGATAGCCTCAAGCGTCGATAAGGCATCCGGACCCGGCGCTTTGCGCAAGCGATAACGCGAAACTGGCACAATGCCTGGTGTGACCCTTGGCAGGCCCGCCAACAAGGGGTTGAGGTGCAGCAGTTTGCGCGCCTTGCGCCAGGTGCCATCCGGCACGACCAGCAACATGGGCAGCGAGTTCTGCACATAGGGCAGCAACGTCTCGGCAGCGTCACCCGGAAACAGCAACCGCGCCTGATAGCCGGGCGGGTTCAATAGCGTTTGCAGATCATCGAACACTTCCCCCACCCGCAACTGCGCATTGACCAGACCCAGTGCGGCCAGTCGCGCCGTATTCAACGCATGGCCGGCTTCATCGGGATGCTGCAGGATCAACACTCGCGTGCGGCTGTCCAATTGCGTAATCAAGGCGCAGAGACAGTGCGGGACGGGACGCAGGCAACGTTTACAGCGGGCGCGGGGCATCGGTTCTTACTCGGACAATCCAAAAAGGTTAAAACATGCCGCGCTGCGCCATGACCTTGAGCTCATCACAACCGCCTGTCGAACTGCGGCGCAGTTTAACCGGATAGCCCCCATTGCACGGGGGTGAACCGTAGCTGCAACAGCGATTTGAGCTAGCCTTGAGGTCTGGGCTGGTGAAATGAAGTACGCCTGCTGAATCTGACAAGATCAACCTCAGGGGCTTTCATGAATCGCGAAGAAATCAAACAGAAGGTGTTTGACGCGCTAGGCATCATTCTAGTGGATAAAAGCATGATTCACGAAGGTGCCACCTTCATCGACCTGGCTTTTGAGGACGATGACATAGAGTGTCTGTTCGCGGCGCTGGGGGACATCTTCAACTTCGCGTTTCCTGACCAGATCAAGGAACAGGCCATCACAAAGCCCGAGGACTTTTCCCTGCACATGATCATCGAGCTAATTCTGTTGATGGGAAACGAAGGCAACAAAACCAGGATAAAACCCGGACATCGGCATTGAATGCCAGCCCTTGTATCGGGACACTCTTGTGCGTCCCGACCAGATTCAATATGCGCTCTGCCCAGCGAAGAGGGTCAGGCGAGAGGTTTACCGGCGTTGGCGACGACGATCATCATCGGCACGAACCGGAATGGGCTGCAGTTTTGGTCGTTCTATAAGACCCAATGCAACGCCTGCGTCATGGAGCCATTCTTGCAGTTTGCTATTCATAGAGCCCCCTTGAGGGAAATACCCGGCAGTCAATCTGTACACATCACTCACTAGAGATCATAGAAGCAAATGAACCGTTAGCCGAGTGCTACGGAAAACAATTTTCCGATAGAGCCAATGTGACATTTGTACAGGCTCGCTTCTAGTCTTTGCGACGGACGGCCTGTTACTGAACGTTGCGCCGACGAGCCAAACTGATCATTCAGGCGGACTGATCAGGCCGTCATTGTCAGTCATAGCCCGTTCGAGCAAGTCCGCGGGCAGACTCTTGCTGGCACGCGCACCCAGCAGCTTGAGTTGCTCGCTACGGCTTATCAGGTTGCCGCGCCCCTCCGTCAGCTTGTTGCGCGCCGCCGAATAGGCCTTGTCCAGTTGCTGCAGACGGTTGCCTACCTCGTCCAGATCCTGAATGAACAACACAAACTTGTCGTACAGCCAACCTGCCCGCTCGGCAATCTCGCGCGCGTTCTGGCTCTGACGTTCCTGCTTCCACAGGCTGTCGATGACCCGCAAGGTGGCCAGCAGTGTGGTGGGGCTGACAATCACGATGTTGCGATCAAAAGCTTCCTGAAACAGATTCGGCTCCGCCTGCAAGGCTGCAGAAAAAGCCGCTTCGATAGGCACGAAGAGTAGAACGAAATCCAGACTGTGAAGCCCCTCAAGACGCTTGTAATCCTTGCCCGAGAGGCCTTTGACGTGATTGCGCAGCGACAGCACATGTTGCTTGAGCGCAGCCTGACCGATAACGTCGTCATCAGCCGATACGTACTGCTGATAAGCCGTCAGGCTGACCTTGGCATCGACCACCACTTGTTTGTCACCGGGCAGCATGATCAGCACATCAGGCTGAAAGCGCTCGCCATCCGGCCCCTTGAGGCTTATTTGCGTCTGGTATTCACGGCCCTTTTCAAGCCCGGCATGCTCCAGCACCCGCTCAAGAATCAGTTCACCCCAGTTACCCTGGGTCTTCTGCCCTTTCAAGGCGCGCGTCAGGTTGGTGGCTTCATCGCTCAAACGTTGATTCAACTGCTGCAGACGCTCCAGCTCCTTCGCCAGCGAAAAACGTTCGCGGGCTTCGTTCTGATAACTTTCCTCGACGCGCTTTTCGAACGACTGGATGCGCTCCTTGAGCGGTGTGAGCAATTGCCCCAGTTGCAGCTGGCTGGTTTCGGCAAAACGCTGCTCACGCTCATCAAAGATCTTGCCTGCCAACTCGGCGAACTGCGCGCGCAGCTCATCCCGGGAACCCTGCAGATCATTCAGGCGCTGCTGATGGCTGTCCTGCTGTTCACGCAACTCGGCATTCAATGCCGCGCACTGCGCATCCAGACGACGCAACTCGGCTTCTCTGCCGGCACGTTCATGATTCCAGGCATGCGCCGTTTCGCGAGCGCTATCGCCTTCCTGACGCAGCAACTCGACCTCGCGCCGCAGCGCTGCAAGGTCGGCCTGTTTGGCCGCATTGGCCTGGCTGAGGTCACTCACCTCGTCGCGGCAGGCATCCAGTTGCGCATTGAGGCCTTCCTGCGCCATCTGCGCCATGCTCAGGCGCTCGTCCAGCAGCGCGCTCTCGGCCTGACGAAGTGCCAGACGACGCTGCAACTGCCAGAGCAATGCCAACAAGGGCACAGCAGCTGCAGCAAGCCCCAGTAACAGGCTGTTCAGGTCCAGTGCCATAAAGACTCCATGCAGGCTGAATCATCGCCAGCGGCAGTGTGGGTAAGCGCGTGATAGTGCAGCAGAAACGTCGTCTAGGGCGATGCAAGATCAACAGGCGGGGGCAAATCGGGGGAGAGGATTATACGCGCTTTCAGCAACGCGCACAGCCCCCATTTCGGGGACATTTCAGCCGGGACAATCCACAGAAGCTGTGGATAACTCAGTGGACAACCCCCCTTTAACTTCCGCAAACGCAAGCAGGATGCGGCCTGCGCTCAAACTGACGATTTTTTCACCAACTAAAAAAAAACGATGTTTTTCATTGACTTAATAATTCACCATCATAAATCAAACCCTTAGCAACGCTTGTGACAGTGATATGGCAGCTTGTTCAGCTAATGTGCACAACTCCCTGCCGGGGCTCTTTTCAGCCATTTCGGGCATCATATGATTGTTGCTCGATTGCATCTTATTCTCAATGAATACGTGGCTTTCAGCAGCCTTTCAACCACTGGGATCGACCTGTCGCCGACGCAGTCCACACCTCACCAGACGCCTTGAAAACAATGCAGGCGACAAATCATGCATCTCGCGGTCCAAGCACTGCCAAAAAAGACCAAATATCAGCCACCAAGGATTCAGTGAAGGCCCCATGAAGGAGATAGTGAAGTTCTTCCTGCTGCTGATGGCCGTCTGCATCGTCGCCCTGGCCACCAGTATTGTCCTGCCACCGCCGGACGGCGGCGTCTTCGCCTACAGCGTGCTGTTGTCTGCAATTGCCCTGCTGCTGATCATCTGCAGCGACCTGAGCAATGGACGTATCAACAAGACAGGCGACATCATGCGCGCCATCGAAGGCCGCAAGTCCCTGCGGCTTACCATCGCTGCCTACCTGCTCGGGTGCTCAATGGTCGCATCCGTGACCGTGCTGATCTACCGTATGGTCGGGCACTGGTGAATTTTATTTACCGACGCTTGCAATACTTCGAAATGGCGGGTAGCATGACCACCGTTGGTACCAAGCTGAAAATCAATTCCGGTCGACAAGTCCCCCGACAGACACTCCTCCATGCGACGAGAATGTTGGCAACAAGGGATCGACCACCTCGATGGTTTCCAGACATGAACCTTTCGCGCTGATGCACCATTTGGGGTGACAGTGCAGTCATGGCTCTCATGGTCTGCTTCAACCAGCCTGCAATTGATCAGGATCTTCACCTGGAGCGTAGAACCTTTGCTCCTGTTGTGTTGCCTGCCCTCCTAAGTACCTACCGGTCAGCCAGAGCGCCATACGATAAAGCGCGCTTCAACTGCCTGTCTTTGTTCCAGTCAGGTTCTCCGCCCAGCCAGGCTTTTGTATCAAATGTCGGCCCGCGTTTACTGGAATCTTTATTTATGCACGGTATTGTTCCGTGTTGTTTCAGGAAACACCTTGAATATGAATACTCAAACCCAACACGCAATTCACACATTGACCAATGCTTTTGCCCCGATGAACTGCCTGATCATGGCCGCTCGCAAAGGCTGTTTCAGTTTTACAATCGTCAACGAACACGGCATCGCCCGTCACAGCGAACGCCTGTACCCCGATCAGTACGCAAGCGCCGAACCGCTGCAAGCCGTGATCGAGCGTACTCGTCAAGCACTCATCGCCTGACGCAAACGATTCACCGCTCGCCAAAAGCCCCGCCCTGCAAAGCGGGGCTTTTTTATGCCCGCTCTATATTGAATTGACGACATTGACCAATGTGCAGCACTGAGACTCCGTCTAAATTGCAATTCCCACGGCTTTATCAAGATTGTCCTACAAGAATAGCTCTAAATCGGGCTCCTCAGCCTATAGCGCGCCATCGAAAATGTTGGTAATTTTCGACCGGTGAACAACAAGGAGTTCTAATAATGAAAATAATGACAAAAACACTGAACCGGACAACACTTGGACTCGCCCTGGGTCTGGCTTCTTCTCAACTGCTTGCAGCCGGTTTTGCCCTAAACGAACAAAGCATCAGCGGCATGGGCACAGGCTTTGCAGGTCGCTCCTCGTCAGCCGATGATGCAAGCACCGTATTCGGCAACCCTGCCGGCATGTCCCGAATCAAACGCGAACAAATCAGCGTCGGCGCCGCAGCCGTGATTGCCAAGACCGACATCGACAACGGTCGCGGCACATTCGGCGGCAGCAACGACGGTGACATGGTTCCGGTGGTCGGCGTGCCAATGGGCTATTACGTCAAACCTATCGATGATCACTGGGCATTTGGTCTGGGCGTGTACGTCCCGTTCGGCCTGGTCACTGATTACGAAAAAGGCTTCGCCGGCCGCTACTGGGGCGACAAGAGTCACGTCCAGATCGTGACCTTCCAGCCAACTGTCAGCTATGCATTCAATGACAAGGTTTCCATCGGTTTCGGCCCGACCATCAACCGCATCGACGGTGAACTGACCTCGGCAACATTGAACGCCGCAACACCGGGCCGTAATGACGGCAAGGTGAAGATCGAAGGCGATGACACCGCAATCGGCTTCAATGCCGGCATCCTGGTGCAGGCTACCGACACCACTCGTCTGGGCCTGACTTACCACTCCAAGGTCGATTACAAGCTCAAGGGCAAGACCAAGATCGAAGGCTCGGGCTTCGGCCCGTTCGGCGGCCAGAAGTACGATGCTTCGCTGGACATCTCCACGCCTGAGTCGGTGGACTTCTCCATCACCCAGCAACTCGACGAGAACTGGACTGTTTACGCAGGCAGTACCTGGACTCGCTGGAGCCGCCTGCAGGACATCACCGTCAACAACGATGGCGTCCCTGCTCTGCTGGGCGGTTCTGCCGGCCCAATCGGCACCATCACCGAAGAACAGAACTGGCACGACACCTGGGCGCACGCCATCGGTGCCTCGTACAAGGTCAATAAAGAGTGGACCCTGCGCACAGGTTTCTCCGTTGATCAGTCGCCGACCAACAACGTCAACCGCTCCCCACGCATCCCGACTGGCGATCGCAAGATCATCAGTTTCGGCGCAGGCTGGAGCCCGACCGACGACCTAACCATCGACGTGGCGTACTCGTACTTGCGTGAAGACGAAACCAAGATCCGCGACTCCAGCGCGACCAAAGGTTCGTACAGCGCCGACTACCGCAACACCGCTCACGGCCTGGGCACTTCGGTTACCTATCGCTTCTGATAGCAACTGCCAGGCTGAAAAAAGCCCGCAACCAGTAATGGTTACGGGCTTTTTATTGCGTGCCTGGTGCGCTCAGACCCGCATTGATTGACTGCCGTACAGATACTCCGCGTCATTGACTGGCTACCGTACAGATGCTCTGCCTCATGACTGACTATCGTGCCGACGCTCCGCGTCGGCATGCAGTTCTGGACGCTCTGCGTCCTCTTTGTGGCGCTCAGCGTCACACAAGGCTTCTACGATGTCAGGCAGATTCAGACAACACTCAAGCCCGCCCTAAGGCTTCGACGCAATCGCCTTTTCAATGGCTGCGATCAGCTCAGGATCATCCGGCTTGGTCATGCTGGAGAAGTTGGCAATGACCTTACCCTGGCGATCAACCACGTACTTGTAAAAATTCCAGCGTGGCGCACTGCTTTGCTCGGCCAGCACCTTGAACAAATGGGTCGCATCATCGCCGCGCACGGCCTGCGGCTCGGTCATGGTGAAAGTCACGCCGTAATTGACGTAGCAGACCTTGGCGGTCTCCTCACCATCCTTGGCTTCCTGTTTGAAGTCATTGGACGGCACGCCCAACACCTCAAGCCCCTGCCTCTTGTAGCGCTGACTCAGCTCTTCAAGCCCTTTGAACTGCGGGGCAAAGCCACAGAAACTGGCGGTGTTGACCACCACCAGCGGCATGCCGGCAAAGCGTTTGCACAGGTCGATGTTTTCCTTGGCGCGCAGCTTGGGCAACTCGCCCTGCAGCAGCGGCGGACAGTCGGCAGCCATTGCAGCGCCACTCATGGCCAGCAGCAGAAGAGGTATCGAAACAAAGCGAATGTTCATCATGGCGGCCCTGGATAATGTTGTCGTTTGTCGACACGCTACCCCATGCCAGGCTGTCTGCCTAGCAAGCGCCCATTCCCAGCTGCAACGCAGCCAGCCCAACGTGCTGCCAGGCCCACCAGACCAGCCCCAACACCACCGCGCCTGCCAGCAACGCCGCCAGCAGAGGCCAGCGACGGCTCATGCCAGGCTACCCTGCGCCTGCAACCTGGCCACCGGGCGCTCACGCACCGGCCAGTTCAACGCGGCGGCCAGCAGACTCAGCAGTATCGAGACTTGCCAGACGAGGTCGTAGTTGCCGGTGCGGTCATACACCAACCCGCCGAGCCAGCCGCCGAGGAATGCACCTAACTGGTGAAACAGAAAGACGATACCGCCCAGCATCGACAGGTTACGCACACCAAACAGTGTCGCGACCGTGCCGTTGGTCAGCGGCACAGTCGACAGCCACAGCAGGCCCATTGCTACGCCGAACAGATAGGCAGTGGTCTGGCTCAGCGGAATCCAGAGAAACAACACGATCACCACAGCGCGCAACAGATAAAGCGCGGTCAATAGTCGAGGTTTGGACATGCGCCCGCCCAACCAGCCAGCGGTGTAGGTGCCAAAGATATTGAACAACCCGATCAAGGCCAGCACCGTTGTACCGACCTTGGCGGGCAAGTGTTGATCCACCAGATAGGCTGGCAGGTGCACGCCGATGAACACCACTTGAAAGCCACAGACGAAGAAACCCAGTGCCAGCAGCCAGAACCCCGAATGCGAGCAGGCTTCACGCAGCGCCTCGCCCAGCGTCAGCTCGATACCGGTAGACACGCTCGGCGTATCCTTGAGCATGCCTACCAAGGGCAGGATCAGCGCCACCATCACGCCCAGCACCAGCAAGGCACCGGACCAGCCCAACCAGCTGATCAAACCCAGTGTGCCGGGCAACATGGCGAACTGGCCGAATGAACCCGCCGCGCTGGCGATCCCCATGCCCATGCTGCGTTTTTCCGCAGGCAGCGCGCGCCCGACGACACCCAGAATGACCGAAAAAGACGTGCCGGACAGACCAATACCGATCAGCAAACCAGCACTAAGGGAAAGACTCAGAGACGAATCAGCCATACTCATGCACAACAGCCCTGCCGCATACAGCACACCGCCAACGAAGACGACTTTGGCCGCTCCAAATCGATCTGCCAGCGCCCCGGCGAACGGCTGCGCCAGACCCCACATAAGGTTCTGCAAGGCGATGGCAAAGGCAAAGACCTCACGCCCCCAGCCAAAATCCGCGCTCATGGGCGCCAGAAACAGGCCGAAACCGTGCCGCGTGCCTAGCGAAAGCGCAAGGATCAACGCACTGCCCAGCAGAACCCAGCCGCTGGTACGCCAGATCGATGTCATGGTTAAGCTCCCTGCACTTTGTTACATGGTTTTACCTGCGAATCGCGAAGCTACGCGCTGCCGGTAAAAGCTGTCAACAAAGCGTTGTGCAGGGTCTCAAAGCAGCGCCAGCGTCAGCAGCACCGCCAATTCCAGCAGCTCGAGCAATGCCCCGGCCGTATCGCCGGTGCAGCCGCCCAGACGGCGCATCATCAACTGCCGCAGCCAGAAGAAACAAACGGCGCAGACCAGCAATACAGCTACCCCTGACCAGCCGGCGAGCAGCACGCACGCAATGGCAGTGGCGGCCAAAACCTTGCGTCCAGGGCCACGCGGCAGGTGATCGGCGAGCGCCTGCCCCAATCCCCCGCAACGCACATACGGCGTTCCCAGAAAAAGCCCAAGCATGGCAGCGCGTCCGATCAGCGGCGCCAACAGCAGCCCGATACTGCTGTGACTTTCGATCAGCGCCAGAATCGCTGCAAATTTGAGCAGCAGCACCAGCACCAGCGTGACCACGGCAATCGGCCCGCTACGCGGGTCCTTCATGATCTGCAAGGTACGTTCGCGATCACCAAAACCGCCCAGCCAGGCGTCGGCACTGTCGGCCACACCGTCCAGATGCAAGCCGCCACTGAGCAGCACCCAGGCGCTGAGTACCAACGCGGCATGCAGCATGAGCGGCGTACCACTGAGTAGCGCGCTGAAACCCAGCAGCAGCATGCCGAACACCACGCCTACCAGCGGGTAGAACAACAACGAACGCCCAAGCTCTTCCGGGCGCGGCATGCCGGGCAGACGAATCGGCAGGCTGCCGAGAAATTGCAGAGCGATCCAGAACGGCAGCATCTCAGACCTCCGTGATTACGCCATCAGCAGCGACCTGAATCGACAGCAGTGCGCCATGGCCGACCACTACCTGCAACAGTTGCTCGCGCGGCAGCCCACGCGCCTGCGCCAGCAGCAGACGCATCACACCACCGTGACTGACCAGCAACACGCGTTCATCGGCATACGCCTTATGCAGACGCGCCACCGCATTCAGCACCCGTGTCGAAAAATCGATCACTGGCTCGCCATTGGGCGGCGTGAAGGCGTAGGGATCGGCCCAGAACAGGCCCAAGCCTTCGGCATCGGTTTCCATAAGCTGCGCAGGGCTGTGGCCTTCCCAGTCGCCGAAATGCAGCTCCTGTAAACCCGGCTCCAGTTGCATGGGCAGCGACAGGCGCTGCGCCAGCTCTTCGGAAAAACGTGCACAGCGCTGCAAAGGCGAGCTGACAATCCGTTCCCAGGGACCGCCATTGGCCACTGCCGCACGCATCTGCTGCCAGCCGAGTTCGGTCAGAGCATCGTCGAGGCTGCCGCGCAGACCACCGCCCAGCTCTGTTTCGCCATGACGCAGCAAGTCCAGACGCAAGGTCATGCGGGGCGATCCGCCACTGCCGCTTCGGCAAACGTTGCCATGCCGTTGTGCAGCTCGCAGGCCAGACGCACCAACGGCACCGCCAACGCTGCGCCACTGCCCTCGCCCAGACGCAAGCCGAGGTCCAGCAGCGGTTCGGCCTGTAGCGTTTCCAGCAAGTGCCGGTGGCCCGGTTCGGCGCCACGGTGGCCGAACAACAGCCAGTTGCGGCAAGACGGATTCAGGCGCACCGCCACCAGGGCGGCCACGCTGCAAATGAAACCGTCGACCAGCGCCACGATGCCTTCCTGCGCACAGGCCAGATAAGCGCCGGTCAGCGCGGCAATCTCGAAACCACCCAGGCAGAACAGGCTGTGTAGCGGGTCGCCGGCCTGCTCGGCATGCAGCGCCAGTGCGCGTTCGATGACACGGGTCTTGTGCTCGATGCCCTCGGCGTTCAGCCCGGTGCCGGGACCGACCAGCAACGGCGCGGCACATTCCAGCACCGAGCAGGCGACGGCGCTGGCCGCCGTGGTATTGCCGATGCCCATCTCGCCACCGATAAACAGCTCGGTGCCGACCGCCTTGGCGCGCAACACGCTGTCGCGCCCGGCCTGTAGAGCAGCAAGCCCCTGTTCGGCGCTCATGGCTGGCCCGTGGGCGAAATTGGCGGTGCCCGCGCCGATGCGCAAATGACGCACGCCCGGCAAATCCAGAGGCGCCACGGTACCCAGATCCACCACGTCCAGCTGCGCCGAGAGCTGGCGCGCCAGCACGCTGATCGCTGCGCCACCGTTGACGAAGTTATGCAGCATCTGGCCGGTGACTTCCTGTGGATAGGCCGATACACCTTCGGCCACCACACCATGATCGCCGGCAAAGATCGCGATCCACAATTTGTCGGCAGCCGGACGCTCGCGCCCTTGCAGGCTGGCAAGCTGTACCGCCAGACGCTCCAGTTGTGCCAGCGAACCCGCCGGCTTGGTCAACTGTTGCTGACGGGCCAGTGCCGCCTCGCGCATCGGTACATCAATGGCCTGTGCAGGCTTGAGCCACCAGGAATTACTCATAGCGCGGTTCCTTTCAACGTCAGGGGCAAGCTGGCAACGGTCAACACGACACGCTGGCAACGCTCGGCCAGCGCCTGATGCAACAGGCCGGCTTCATCGACATAGCGACGGGTCAGTTCGCCGAGCGGCACGACGCCAAGCCCGGTTTCGTTGCTGACAAAAATGATTTCACCCAGCAGCCCGGCAAGGCTGTCGAGCAGGGATTCACGTTCTTGAAGCAGGCGCTCGGGGTTGTCGAGCATCAGCAGATTGGTCAGCCAGAGGGTCAGGCAATCGACTAGCAGGCAGCAATCGGGCGCCGCATTTTCGCGCAGCACCCGCGCCAGCTCGATCGGCTCTTCGACCAACCCCCAGTGCTCGGGACGGCGTGCGCGATGGCTCGCAACACGCTGATTCATTTCGCCATCGAGAGGCTGACTGGTGGCGATGTAGGTCACCTTCAGCGTGCAGTCGGCGGCCAGTTTTTCCGCCAGGCGACTCTTGCCGGAACGCGCGCCGCCGAGGATCAATTGCAGCATTCAGTTCGCCTCCAGGCCACACAGTTCGCGAAGCAATGGGCCGTCCAGGTGTTTTTCCACCAGGTCCGCCAGACGTTCTATGTCGCGCTCGCGCAGGGCGTGATAGTCGACGGACTGCACGTTCGCCAACCCCGCCCAGCGCAGTAACGCGCTACAGGCCGCAGGTGATTCGAACAGGCCGTGCAGGTAAGTCCCGAGCACCTGCCCGTCGACACTCTGCGCGCCATCGCAACGCCCGTCGTCCAGTTGCACGGCAGCCTGCTCCAGCGCCGGCCCTGTCGTTACCCCGGCATGAATTTCGTAGCCGCTGACCTCGGCGTCTTCCAGGGTCAGACGACCGCGCACATTGCGCAGTTGCTTTTCCGCTTCCAGCACCGTGCTCATTGCCATTAGGCCAAACCCGGCGCTGGACCCGGCTGCGCCTTCCAGCCCGAGAGGATCGTGCACCTGCTCACCGAGCATTTGCAGGCCGCCGCAGATCCCCATCAGCTTGCCGCCATAACGCAAATGCCGCTCGATGGCGGTGTCCCAGCCATGGCTGCGCAGGTAGTTCAGATCGCTGCGCACGCTTTTCGAGCCGGGCAGAATGATCAGGTCAGCAGGAGGAATCGCCTGGCCGGGACCGATGAACTGCAGATTGACCTGAGGGTGCAGGCGCAGCGGGTCGAAATCGGTGTGGTTACTGATGCGCGGTAGCACTGGCACCACCACGTTCAGCACATGCTCGACCTTGTCGGTCTGACGCTGGTCCAGGCCGTCTTCGGCTTCCAGGTGCAGGTCCATCACGTAGGGCAGCACGCCAACCACCGGCTTGCCGGTGCGTGCTTCCAGCCAGTCCAGGCCCGGTTGCAGCAAGGCGATGTCGCCGCGAAAACGGTTGATGATGAACCCCTTGACCCGCGCCTGTTCGCTGGGCGACAGCAACTCCAGCGTGCCGACCAGATGGGCAAACACCCCGCCGCGATTGATGTCGGCAATCAATAGCACCGGGCAGTCGACCGCCTCGGCAAAGCCCATGTTGGCGATATCGTTGGCGCGCAGGTTGATCTCGGCCGGAGAGCCCGCGCCCTCGACCACGATCACCGGGTATCTTTCACCCAGGCGCCGATGGGATTCCAGCACCGCCTGCATGGCGATCTCTTTGTAGCCGTGATAAGCCACCGCGTTCATGGTGGTGACCGCACGGCCGTGAATGATCACCTGCGCACCCGTATCACTGTTGGGCTTGAGCAGCACCGGGTTCATGTCAGTGTGCGGCTCCAGAAAGCACGCCTGCGCCTGCACCGCCTGGGCGCGGCCGATCTCGCCGCCGTCCGCCGTTACAGCGCTGTTGAGCGCCATGTTCTGCGGTTTGAATGACACGACCTTGACGCCCTGTCGGGTCAGCCAGCGGCACAGTGCCGTCACCAGTGTGCTTTTGCCGGCGTCGGAGGTGGTGCCTTGTACCATCAGCGTGGTCATGGGTATTCCTTGCGGTATTCAAGCAGAACAGTGTGCAAACGCAGCCAGTCGGCCTCGTCGCGGGGCAGACCGAAGCGCAGGCTGGACGACTCGGGTGTGCCGCCCTTGAAAAGACGCAACAATACGCCACGTCGCGCACAGAACTCATAGAGCGTTTGCGCTTCAGGGGTCAACCGCCACTGAAACAGCGCACAACCGCCCTGCGGGCTCAGCCCGTACTGGTCGAGCAAGGCCACCAGACGCTCGCGAGCCTGCTCGCTGCGTTGACGCTGACGGGCGTGCCCTTCCTGATCATTGAGGCACACCTGACCGATGATTCGTGTTGGCCCGCTAACCGACCATGGGCCGATTTCCTGCGCCAGCATCCTCAGCAATACCGGCTCGGCCATGACAAAACCGAGCCTGACACCGGCCAGGCCAAAAAACTTGCCGAACGAGCGCAGCACAATCAGCCCGGTGCGCCACGTCTCGGCAGCCAGGCTCAGGCCCGGCGTGTTATCCATAAACGCTTCATCGACGACCAGCCAGCCACCGCGCTCGGCCAGTCGCGCATGCCATTCCAGCAGGCGCTCGGCGCTCAGGTGCAGACCGGTCGGATTGTTCGGGTTGACCACCACCAGCACATCAAGAGTGTCGAGAAAGTATTCGACCTCCTGCTCGCTGACCTCACGGACCACGAAGCCGTTCTTGCGCCATGCATGTGCATGCTCGGCGTAGCAGGGCGACAGCACGCCAACCCGACCTCCGCTGCGTACCCGCGGCAACGCTTGAATCGCGGCCTGCGAGCCGGACACCGGCAATAAGCGAGGTACGCCGTAATAGCGGCAGGCCGCCGATTCCAGGCCATCGTCGGTCTCGGGCAACCGCGCCCAGGCACGCGTCGGAATCTCCGGGATGGGCCACGACCAGGGTGCAATGCCCGTGGACAGGTCCAGCCAGTCAGCCAGTTCGATACCGTAATGCTGCGCTGCGGCGCGCAACCGACCGCCGTGCTCAAGCATAGAATTCAGCTACCACGCATATGACCAGCAACCACAACCAGACGCCGCGCTGCACCAGTTGCCAGCCGCGATCGATCGAGTCTGCATCGGCAGGTGCACCTTCACCCAATTGCGGACGCTGATGCAGCTCGCCGTGATAGATCGCCGCCCCGCCCAGTTCGACACCCAGCGCACCCGCGCCAGCGGCCATCACCGGACCTGCATTCGGACTGTCCCAGGCCGGGGCCTGCGTACGCCAGCAGCGCAGCGCCAGTCGGGTCTTGCCCAACAAGGCGTAAGTCAATGCCACAAGACGTGCGGGAATATAGTTGAGCAGATCGTCGATCTTCGCCGCAGCCCAGCCAAAACGCTCGAAGCGCTCGTTGCGGTAACCCCACATGGCGTCCAGCGTGTTGCTCAGCCGGTACAGCACCACGCCGGGCGCACCGGCCACGACAAACCAGAACAGCGCGGCGAACACCGCATCACTGCCGTTCTCCAGCACTGATTCGGTAGCCGCGCGAGCCACTTCGGTGGCATCCAGTTCGCTGGTCTGGCGACTGACCAGATAACCGACCCGCTGGCGTGCCTCGACCAGATCGTCACTGCGCAACGCTTGCGCCACCGGCTGAACATGTTCGCCCAGGCTGCGCATGCCCAGCGCGCAATACAGCGCCAGAACCTCGACCAGCCAGCCAATACCGGGCAACCAGCTCAGTAGCGTGGCCAGCAGCGTCAACGGCACTACGGTGATAACCCAGGCGGTAACGCCATGACTGCGCCAGCCACGGCCACCGCTGTTGAAACGCTGCTCGACCCGATTGGCGAAGTTGCCGAACGCCACCAGCGGATGCCATCGTTTTGGCTCACCGAGCAGCGCATCCAGCGCAACCCCGGCGACGCTCAACAGCGCCACACTCATTGATCCACTCCCCATTGATTCTCGTACAGCAGCTCGTGCAGCGGACGCGCCTGCGCCCAGCCTTCCATCACCAGCATGGGCGCAGGATAGAACTCCTTGACCGGCCCCAGGCAAATGATCGCCAGCGGCTTCGCGCCGTCAGGCATGCCCAGCAGTTCGGCCAATGCCTCGGGGTCGAACAGCGACACCCAGCCCATGCCCAGACCTTCTGCACGCGATGCCAGCCACAGGTTCTGGATCGCGCAGGACAGCGAGGCCATGTCCATTTCCGGCAAGGTGCGGCGGCCGAAAATATGCTGTTCACGCCCTTCCATCAGTGCGGCGACCAACACTTCGGCGCAGTCATTGATCCCTTCGACCTTGAGCTTCATGAACTCGTCGGTGCGCTCGCCCAGTGCCTGGGCAGTGCGGATACGTTCTTCTTCTACCTGCGCCTGCATTTTTCCGCGCAACGCCGGATCGCTGATGCGAATGAAGCGCCACGGCTGCATCAGCCCAACACTGGGTGCCTGGTGTGCGGCTTCCAGCAAGCGCGCCAGCAACTCGGGCGCCACCGTGCCGCCGACGAAGTGGCGCATGTCGCGACGCTCGGCGATGGCCCGGTACACCGCAGCCCGCTCTTCAGGGCTGAACGCTTGTTCGGTCATGGTTTGAACAGCGCCGCAATCGCCTGAGGGCAGGAAGGGAAATAGAAATGCACGTAGGACGCGGTCAGACGACCCAGGCGGTAGACTGCCTCTGCGCCACGCCCGCCGTTGGGGCTGACGCCACGGGCAATCGGCTGCAACTCGGTGCTGGTCAGCGAATGGTGATACGTGTGACCGTGCAACGTACCCTCGGGCAGCTCAACCGCTTGCAAGGCCAGCGCCGCCAGACGCTTCTGCATGACCGCCTCACCGGACAGCAAGCCGACCAGTTCGGCGCGCACGCCCTCCACATCGGTCAAGGCTTCGAGTAAATAAAGCATGCCGCCGCACTCGGCCAGAATCGGCTTGCCAGCGATATGGTGCGCCCTGATCGATGCCTGCATCGTCAGGTTTTCCGCCAAAGCAACGTGGTGCAACTCCGGGTAGCCACCCGGCAGGTACAGGCTGTCGGCGTCGGGCAGCTCGCGGTCATGGATCGGCGAGAAGAAACTCAGCTCTGCGCCCATGTTTCGCAGCAGGTCCAGGCTTGCGCCGTACAGAAAGGCAAAGGCCTCGTCGCGGGCAATGGCGATGCGCACACCGCTGAGCAACGGCTCGACCTGAACCGGGTCGGGCGCGGTAAAGGTTACGGCTGGCGGCAAGGCCACTTCGCAGGTGCTGGCCAGCGCGGCGGCAGCCATGTCCAGCCGCACATCCAGATCATTGAGTTCGCTGGCCTGGACCAGCCCCAAATGGCGGCTGGGCAATTCGAAACCGACTTCCCGGGACAGTGCGCCATACCAGCGCAGGCCTTCGGTCAGACTGTTTTCCAGCAACTGCGCGTGGCGTACCGTGCCAACCCGATTGGCCAGCACGCCGGCAAACGGCAGATCCGGCTGATAACGCGCCAGCCCGAGCGCCAGCGCGCCAAACGTCTGCGCCATCGCCGTGCCGTCGATCACCCCCAACACCGGTACGCCAAAGTGGCGGGCCAGATCAGCGCTGGACGGTGTGCCGTCGAACAACCCCATGACGCCTTCGATCAGGATCAGGTCTGCCTCATCTGCGGCTTCCCACAACAGGCGACGGCTTTCGTCGGCACCGACCATCCACATGTCCAGCTGGTAGACCGGTGCGCCGCTGGCCCGCTCGAGAATCATCGGGTCGAGAAAATCCGGCCCGCACTTGAACACCCGGACCTTGCGGCCCTGGTTGCGGTGCAAACGTGCCAGTGCCGCGGTGACGGTAGTCTTACCTTGCCCGGAGGCAGGCGCGGCGATCAAAACCGCCGGGCAATCGCGCGGAGCTCTCATTGCAGTGCTCTCATTGCAGTGCGCCCAATAAAGGATTATTCACAGCTCGATACCTTTCTGCGCCCGGATACCGGCCTGAAACGCGTGCTTGACCACGCCGATATCGGAAACCGTATCAGCCAGGTCGATCAATTCGGGTTTGGCACCGCGGCCGGTCACCAGCACATGCTGCATAGGTGGGCGGGCCTGCAGGTCACTCAGCACTTGTTCAAGGTCGAGGTAACCATGCTTGAGGGCAATGTTCAGTTCGTCGAGCACCACCAGACCAATGGCCGGATCGCGGAGCATTTCCCGAGACACGGCCCAGGCGGCTTCGGCAGCGGCAATGTCACGCTGGCGATCCTGGGTTTCCCAGGTGAAGCCCTCGCCCATCACGTGATAGCGCACCTGCTCGGGGAAACGGCGGAAAAACATTTCTTCGCCAGTGCTGTTGCGGCCCTTGATGAACTGCACCACGCCGCACTGCATGTCGTGGCCCATGGCCCTGGCAAGCATGCCGAATGCCGAGCTGCTCTTGCCTTTGCCGTTGCCGGTCAAGACCAGCAGCAGGCCGCACTTGTTGGGTGAGCTGGCAATGCGCTCGTCCATCACGGCTTTCTTGCGCAGCATGCGCGCCAGATGGCGTTCGTCGCGTTCGGGGGATTCGTTCATCCGGGTTCTCCGCTCGTGGCAGTCGACAACAGACGGAAGGACAGCACTGGACAGCACGGCAACGGCCTGCACAGAGCATCACCCTCCGTGATGCCATTGAGTGGTTCAGGCCGGTCTCCGGGCTCATGAGCGGGTTACCCCGGCTGCGCGCCTTCCCATGTCGAAACACAGTGGCGTCAGGCACAGCCTTGACTCATTTACCGTTGCGGGGGCAGCGCCGGGATCGGATCGATTGATCCACACCGGCTTCCCTGTTTCACCCTGCCAATCAAGGATTGCAGAGCACCTGAAACAAACCGCGAAGGGTAGAGGGTTGGGCTGGGAGCGTCAATCGACACCGACGCTGTGAAACGTGATTGAACCCAGACGGTTCGCAGTGCCTCTATCAATTATCGGACCACGCCCTTGTTTATGGAGATTCACCATGTTCAGACTCAGACCCCACTACGCAGTGTTGCTTCTGGTTGCCGGTGGCCTCGCTGCCTGCGGCGAGTCTTCGACCCTGCAAGTCTCGGATGGAACAGGCCCCTCGCCCAAACTGCCGGAGCCTAACAAGACGCTGATCCCGACCGTCAACATCGCCCCTGCCGTAGGCTGGGAAAAAGGCGCAAAACCGGTCGCCGCGCCGGGCACACAGGTGGCAGCGTTCGCCGAAAACCTGGACCACCCGCGCTGGCTGTATGTATTGCCCAATGGTGACGTGCTGGTGGCGGAAACCAATTCGCCGGCCAAACCGGATGATTCCAAAGGTATTCGCGGCTGGGTAATGGAAAAAGTCATGGGCCGCGCCGGTGCGGGCGTGCCAAGCGCCAACCGCATTACTCTGCTGCGCGACGTGGACAAGGACGGCGTCGCAGAGACCCGCACCGTGTTCCTGCAAAACCTCAATTCGCCGTTTGGCATGACGCTAGTGGGCAACAAGCTCTATGTCGCCGACACCGACCGCCTGATCAGCTTCCCGTATGAAGCGGGCCAGACCTCGATCAGCGCGCAGCCGACCAAAGTGGTCGACCTGCCGGGCGGCACGCTCAACCACCACTGGACCAAAAACGTCATTGCCAGCAAGGATGGCAGCAAGCTGTACGTCACAGTGGGCTCCAACAGCAACGTGGCCGAGAACGGCATGGACAAGGAAGAAGGTCGTGCAGCCATCTGGGAAGTGGACGCTGCCACCGGCAACCACCGCATTTTCGCCTCGGGCCTTCGCAACCCCAACGGCATGGACTGGGAACCCAAAACCGGCAAGCTGTGGACGGCGGTCAACGAGCGTGACGAAATCGGCAGCGACCTGGTACCAGACTACGTGACCTCGGTGCAGGATGGCGCTTTCTACGGCTGGCCCTACAGCTACTACGGCCAGCATGTCGACGAGCACGTCAAACCGCAGAACCCGGCACTGGTCGCCAAGGCCATCGCACCGGATTACGCAGTCGGCCCGCATACGGCCTCGTTAGGGTTGGTATTCGCCGATGGCAAGACGCTGGCGGCGCCGTTCAACGAAGGCCTGTTCATTGGCCAGCACGGCTCATGGAACCGCAAACCGCACAGCGGCTATAAAGTGGTGTTCGTGCCCTTCAGCGGCGGCAAGCCCAACGGCGCTCCAGTCGATGTGCTGACCGGTTTCCTCAACAAAGACGAAAAAGCCATGGGCCGCCCGGTTGGCGTGGTCAATGATCAGCGCGGCGGCTTGCTGGTGGCAGACGATGTCGGCAACAAAATCTGGCGCGTGACCTCGGCCAAGGCAGCTCAATAACGCCGAGCGTAGAGGGTTGACGCAGAGCGTCGTACGTTAGTTGAGTTATCGTTCCGCACGCTCCAGCGTGGGAATGCAGTTCTCGACGCTCCGCGTCGCACGATAATTGCGATGATCGTTCCGCACGTCCGGATGGTATGCCCCCCGAAGGTTGGACAATTATCCACTTACGCTGCCTTGGCGGCCTGCATCCTG
>NZ_LKBW01000147.1 GCF_002699855.1 Pseudomonas amygdali
ATGAAATTTCATAACGGTCAGTCATGATGGCCCTCTTGGCAACCAGAGGACATCATTTTAACCAAGGCGACTTTTCAGACAAACCCTAGAGCCTAAAAAGCCTAGAGGCAGCGCCAAGCTAGGCCGCTTTGGCGGCAACCGCCAGGATGAATTGGAATTAGATTTGTGAAAAATGAGATAGCTATCTCTCTAGATCAGCTACATGCGGCACTTGGCTGGCCAAAAATATCCGATATTACTCACCCCCAAGGCCAAGGTGCAGCGATTTTTGCTTCATTAGCTAGATCCAAAATCGGCCGAATATTAGAGCATTTTAGTGATGCCGAAGGCTCAACCGTTGGGGTATTGGTCGCAGATCCCAATGCAACTGAAACGACGCCACCTATAGCAGTTGTCGTTACTTTCCATTCAGATGCTAGTGACATAACTTTACGTGAGCTGCATCGCCTAACATGGAACTTCTCGCATAGTCCAATGCTTGTAACAATTGAGCCAGGACTACTTCGCGTATGGAGTTGCTGCGAGGCGCCAAGTCAAGAAAATCCAATCAGCGACCGCCTAGTTCATACACTAACTAGAGAGGATATCGTAGAAGACGAGAGCTCATCTCTAGAGCTGCTAGCGGCCCAAGCCTTACATTGGATAAACTTGGTTTCTGGAGAGTTTTTTCGACAATATCAAGACCGGTTCAATCGTGATGGCCGTGCAGATCAAATGCTGCTTGGAAATCTGCGCCACATTCGATCTTGCTTATCCTCAGCAGGCTTGAGGGACGATGACATATGTCATGACCTCCTAGCTAGGATTATATTCGTCCAGTTTTTGTTTGACAGAAAAGACTCAGATGGAAACCCAGCACTAACGGCAACGAGGCTGGCTAAGTTATTTGCGGAAAACATATTAAAAAACAGCCACCAAAATTTTCACAGCATTCTTGGTGACTATGAAGATACCTATTCTCTGTTCGATTGGCTCAATACCAGGTTCAACGGCGATTTATTTCCGGGAAAAGGAAATACAGTAGATGCCAGAACCGCTGACTGGCAAAAAGAAAAAAGCCTTGTCACTAAAGAACATCTGGCGCTACTTGCCGATTTCATTCGAGGCGATTTAGATATGCCGTCAGGGCAAGGATGCTTGTGGCCACAGTACTCATTTGATGTGATTCCGCTTGAGTTCATTAGTAGTATTTATGAAACTTTTGTTACTGAACGGGCTGCTAAAGAAGGAATATTCTATACCCCGTCTCATCTAGTAGACTTTATTCTAGACCGGGTACTGCCCTGGGACGGTTATGAATGGGACATTAGTATAATTGACCCGGCTTGTGGTTCAGGTATTTTCCTAGTAAAAGCATTTCAGCGTTTGGTGCACCGCTGGAAAAGAGCCAATCCAAATCAGACAGTGAAGTCAGAAATATTGAAGCGCTTACTAGAGCGAAATATATTCGGAGTAGATAAAGACCCACACGCGGTAAGAGTAGCTTGCTTCAGTTTATATCTTGCCATGTGCGATGAGATTGACCCTCGCCAGTATTGGAACCAAATTGTATTTCCAACCATGCGAGGAAGAAGATTAGTTTGCTCAGATTTTTTTGCCGAAGATCACCCGGGATTTAGCACCTCGCAAGAGTCAAGCTCCTACGACTTAGTTATCGGCAATGCTCCTTGGGGAGATAATCTAATCACAGAGAAAGCCCTAAAATGGGCAATTTCTGACGACCGCCACTGGCCAATTGCAAATAAAGATATCGGCTCCCTATTTCTCCCCAAGGCTGCCGAGCTACTAAAAAGCTCTGGGCAAATTGCAATGATTCAATCGGCTAACTCTCTGTTATTTAATCGCAGCGAAGTGGCTCAAGGCTTGAGGGCAAAGCTTTTCACTAACTATACCATTAGGGAAATTTACAACCTTTCCGCATTGAGATTCCAAGTATTTAAACGAAAATCGCATACTTTAAAAAAATCTGTAGCGCCCTCTTGCATTGTCATCATGACTGCCGAACCTCCATCAGCAAACCATCGTGTAAGCTACATAAGTCCAAAACAGATGGAGCATAGTATTGATGACTTCTCAATTATAATTGAACCTCAGGATCGAAAGACTGTACCTGGTAGAGAGGCAGCTATTGATTCTACTGCTTGGACCGCACTAATGTGGGGTAGCAGTCGCGATTGCTCTTTGCTAAAAAAGCTGTCTAACTTCCCTAGTCTAGCTAAATATCAAGACCCCCAACTCGAAGAGTTTACATTCGCGGACGAAAGTGCGTACGCAAGTCAAAGTTCAAGCTCCAAAATCATAAACCACAAAGAAGGATTAAATTTTGGGAGTCGCTCCCTTTATCAGCCTCAGCTTAAAGGGCGTAGAATTTTTGATGAGAATAGTTTTCCCACGGACTCCCTTCTATATTTAGACTCCGAGTCTCTTCCCGAGCTTAACGAAGTATACACTCACAGAAACTGGTCAGACTTAGCAGCATTTTCGTTGCCGCAATTGATAGTTAAGCCTACTTGGCAAACTAAAGTTGGACGTTTTCAGTCAAGAATCGTGAAGTCGGAAAGTAATCAAGGTATTCTTTGCACGCAGAGTTACATTTCTGTTAACGCCCCACAGGAAATAATTGAAGCAGCGTGCATTTCACTAAACAGCATGGTTGCTACTTATTTCTTGCAGTTAACGAGTGGTAGATTTGCAGCGTACCGACCAGAGGTTCTGGTTAAAGAGCTTATAACGGTACCTATTCCTCACCCAGAACCAGATTTGCTTGCTGAGCTCAGTAGCTTGGAAGACGTTGACTGTCGGGCGTTTGAAGCATTCAAGCTCAAAGAGGCCGAAACAACCTTAATAAGCGACCTATGCAATTATACAATTCCCGATTTCAGAGGTGATTCCGAGTCGCCAGGCCGCCAGAGAACTCCACGTAGTAATGGTGAGGTTGCAGAGCCATTTCTCCGCGATTATTGCGAGCATTTCGTAAAAGTCATTAAAGCCGGTTTTGGACAGGATAAATCAGTACGAGCTGTAATCTTCAACGACTCCGACTCAATACAAAAACTTCCCTACAGATTGGTTGCATTCGAACTGGATAGCACCGCCAGTGAAGGCATAACAGTATCAAAAATAAAGTCTGCTAAGCTACTTCAGGAACTTGAGCGTCTTGATCACTTCGCTAGTGAAAACTTTACACGGAGGGGGATATACAATGAGCGTGTGGCTAGGATTTATGACAGTAGCAACGGAGTAGCTACAGTTTTCCTCCTTAAGCCGGACATGAAGCGTTATTGGACTAGGGTTTGTCTGAAAAGTCGCCTTGGTTAAAATGATGTCCTCTGGTTGCCAAGAGGGCCATCATGACTGACCGTTATGAAATTTCAT
>NZ_LKBW01000148.1 GCF_002699855.1 Pseudomonas amygdali
CCCGAGGGGGGTCAAAACTAAGTTGGCGATTTAGCACGGAAGGGGGTCACTTTTTAGTTGGCGTTGACAGCTAAGTGCACATTCTGTTTCGTTACTCCCAAACCCTGAGTTCCAGAGCACCATAGTGGCGGTCACAAGATTCAGCCCTCTACCCCCAATAGCGCTTTTGTCTCTTTAGGCTCTAGATTTTGTGAAAGTACTATATTAAAAATGAAAATCAACCCTATTGAGACATAAAAAACGCCTCAGACACGCGTCCCGCAAGGGTGTACTCGAATGAGACAGAAACGGCGTGCGCTCACTCGCAGTCAATTCCGGTTCATGACGGTCGATTGCAGGTCGAATCAGATGAATGCAGGTTCATTCGCAAATAATCTCGGTTTGCTGGCTCGAATAGACGCAATCAATCCTGGTCGAAAAACGCGATGATTGCAGGTCGAGGCCATTTCGATTGCAGGTCGTTACACCCATGCATCAATTCGTTTTGGACAGCCACAGAGCTAACAGAACTGGAAAACCACTACCCGAATTTATCTGTAGATCATATTGATGTATATTGTAATCTACAGACCATAAACTGGGAGTGGTGAACATGAGCCAATCGACTACTGCACGTGCACCATCCACCAAGGATGCTGGCGCGGTGGCACTACGCACCGCAGTGACGATCATGGAGCGATGGAAAGCGACACCTAAGGATATCGAGAACACCCTTCGTATATCACGCAGCACCTACTCGCGCGCCAAGGATCAAGGTCGTTCCGTGAGCTTGGATAATGATCAAATTGCACGTATCAGCCTTATCCTGAACGTACATGGTGCGCTGAGAACAATCTTCGACAACCCAGAAAACGTCTATGGCTTTCCACGAATGGCCAACGACAACGAATTTTTTGATGGCAGAGCCCCGCTGGAAATCATGTCCACAGGCTCATTCATCAACCTGTACGAGACTTTCCGTCGCATTGACGTGTTACGAGGTGCCCAATGGTAAGCGCTGCTGATCTGAATGTGCTGCGCGGGGGAGGGAGCATCAAGTCATACCGCTTGGTGAACTCCAAGTTTCCTCCGATTGCCTTGTTCGATGACGTGGCCAGCGCTGACGAGTTCGATATCCTTTACCAAGTTCAGGCCCTGACGAATCCCCGTCTGCAGAACGAGGTAGGCGACCTCAACCTGATCCCTCGCAGCGAAATACCTTTCGGCATCACTGGCTGCTCCTACGCCACCGCGCCGTTCACACACGTGAACCCTGACGGCTCCCGCTTCAGCGATGGCTCGTTCGGCATGCTTTACCTGGCTGCCTCCATGGATACGGCCATCGCCGAAGTACGTCATCACCAAGAAATATACTGGAGCAAAGTGCAAGAGCTGAACTACGAGCGTTTCGTATTCCGTGGTCTGACCTGCGAATTCGACGAGGTGGGTGTACTGGACGCAACTGTGCTGTCTCTGACGGACGCGATATATGCTCCAAACGATTACAGCGCCTCAAGAGCGCTCGGCCGCGAAGTGAGGAAGGCCAAAGCCTCGGGTCTGCGCTATCGCTCCGTTCGCTCGCCTGCCGATACCTGTTGGGCGCTGACTACCCCTCGACATGTTGATTCGATTATCCAATCAAGCCATTACGAAATGGTCTGGAACAAGAAAATCACCAGCGTTAATAAGCTCGTAGCCAGCGCGTGAGAGCCCAAAATTGCTACTGAACGCCTGGATACCGTGCCGACGCAGCACGCCCTTGATCTGAAAGTAAGGCGCACCCATTTTCACATACGGTTTTGCATCGTAAGCGCGAGCAGCTGTTATGGGGGTTGTAAGCCGGAACCGCCGAAATTTCCATCATGGGCGGGAAGCCAGTACTGGTGCGGATTGACGCCAAACAGTTATTTTCCGGCTGCGACGTCGCCAAGCCGAAAACTGTTTGATTGAGCGGCCAAAACATGTACGGAAAACCGTGTCGGATAGCAAAAGCAGCCGTGAACCGCTCAGGTGACGTTTTCCGACGGAATTTTCTGGGGTTCCGGCTTACACCCCCTATACAGGAACAGTTGGTGGAACTTCAATAGGGTGTCGTACCACTCAGCTGGCTCAATATCTAAGGGGACCCCATGAAAAATTCATTCGACCGCTTAATCGATGGGCTCGCAAACGACTATGGCATGCCTAGTTTTCCTGAGAAGAAACATGAGCACGAAATTTATTGTTTTGAATTTAATACCGGCGTCTCAATCAAAATTTACCAAGACAAATTTCGCTGGGTGTATTTCGTGGCCGAAATCGGTCAGCTCCATAAAACTGATGCCGATACGTTGATTAGTATACTTTATCTCAACAGTTTCAGTTTTAGAAAGCCTTTCTTTACACTGGGTTTGAATAGCAAAAAAATTGGAGAGTTACATGCGCGTACCCCTTTGCTGGAGGTTGATAACGTCCAGATGCGAGAGGTGTTTGAGAACTTGCTAGGCGTAGCAGCTGAAATTAAAAAAATGTTCGATTTTAATTGAGGGGTGTTGTTTATGGGTAATATTTGTGGTACTTCCAGCTCCCATTATGTATATAGTCCGCCAGTAAGCCCTCGACATGTATCGGGTTCGTCCACACCGGTGCACAGTGTAGGCGGTCAAGGCCTAACCTCGGTGTATCAACTTTCCGCTGAGGCACGAGATGATTTTCTTGATCGCTTTGACCCAATGCGAAACCTAGGTCTGAACTCGGAAACGCCGCTTTACAGGACCACGGATACCAGCTGGCGCAATGTTATTGCGCAAGTAAGAAATCCTGACGAAGATCCGCGCATCGACCATCTGCTGACAATGGCAGAAGAAATTTACAAGGCATCAAGCACTTTTAGAAAAAGAATGAACGCAGTTGCGGGCGAAGGTGGTGTCACGATAAGGATCGTGCCAGACAGTGAGATCGGCCATTCCTTTGGGCATCCGGCAACTCGGTCTATTGCCTTGACAGAGACAACAGCAAGCAACGTTCAAGGAAGTCACTATCAATCTCTCAATATATTATTGTTTGAACTCTCAAACCTGAGCCGGGCCAATGAAATTGCGGAGATCCGTTCCAGTTTCCAGCAGGGACGAATAGGTCAGCGGCGCGCGGCTCATAACGCCGAAAGAGCAGAGTATGGAACGATCGAAGACATGGTCAAATATTTTACGGAGTGAACCGCCCCGGGTTTCTCGGAGACTCCAACCTTTGAGAGGATGGAGCGATGAAAAAACTACCGAA
>NZ_LKBW01000149.1 GCF_002699855.1 Pseudomonas amygdali
CATTGCTGCGGATCCAACTCCCCAACGATGCACTGACCATCAGGAAATTGCGCTTAACTGACTTCCCTGTTCCATTGCTCCCCAGACCCCGTAACCACTCTGGTGATGTTTTCCGACAGAGTTTTCGGGGATTCCGGGGGTACAGCCCCTACTTGATGCTTTTGTTGATGCAAGTCAATGACAGGGGCTCTTGGTTTTGCGCTTGTGGAACCTGATGGGTATGAACGCCAACCAAAGGCTGCGTTACCTAAAAATCACGAGAAAAGACAAGTCAACATTAGCAGAGCTTAACTTTCTCCCCGCAAAAAGGCATGGAATGTCTTATGAAGCTTTCAATTGCATGCATTGGAGCGCTTATTTTTGGAGAGTTTCTGCTTGAAATTGGCCTTCCCACTACTGACCATGTGCTTGTTAAAGCGGGGCTTTTGGCGCTTAGCGCGTCAATTGCACTCTTCCTGGCGGAATTGGGCTTGGCGGCCATGAAGGTTCTTCGTGACCAAGCATGTCCAGCCGCTACACCGCTTGGCCGAATCAGTAGAGGCTCGTCCATGTCCGCCTCCAGGCAATCAATAAGAAAGGAAAGCGCTATGCTTGTTCTGACTCGCCGTGAAGGTGAAAATATTCTGATTGAGGATGGGATTCAGATCCAAGTTCTCGCTATTTCAGAGTTCGATCAGATTGTGTGTATCGGGATTGAAGCACCGAACGTCGCATCGTTCAATGCAGAGACATTGACAGAAAGGTAACTGAACACAAGCCCAGGCCTGCCATCATTCATAAGTGTCGGTGGCGCTCATTGGTCAAAAAATAGGTAGGAAAGCTTTCATGAACATGCAATCTTTCATTACGGCGGGGCAAAAATACGGTGCCCGCACGTTTCGGCACGTATTCTGGATAGCCACTTCCGTGGGTATTTCGCTTACTGTCACTTTACCCACGCAGGCGGCCAGCGACGCTGCAGTAGTCACGTCCTGGGGCAGGGTAAGCGAGCCATCCAGCCCGCCAGTTTGTAAGCAGATACAGGCCACACTAACGCCCAGGAACGGCTCACTGGACAGTGTCGACAGTGCGGCGCTCGACTCCCGACCTGACCAGGACAGAATCCAGAGTGCAATCGACGGTTGTGCCGCCGGACAAGCCGTCCAGCTTGTCAAGGGCACAGGTGACAACTCAGCGTTCCTCAGCGGTCCTCTGCAACTGAAGTCCGGCGTTACGCTGTGGGTCGACGAGGGCGTTACGCTTTTCGCGTCACGCAACCCCAAAGACTATGACAACGGCAAGGGCACCTGCGGAGTGACCACGGTCGCCAATCAGGACGCCTGCAGCTCGCTGATTTCTGCAAAAAACACCCGCGCCAGCGGCGTGATAGGAAAAGGCGTGATTGATGGTCGCGGCGGGAGTCTGCTTACCTCAGGGGCAAATGCCAATCTGCGTAGCTGGTGGGACCTTGTTTACCAGAAGANCCTGATTCAGGTCAGTGGGGGGACAGACTTTGTCATCCAGGGGCTAACGCTGCAAAACGCGCCGGCCTTCAACATTGTGACTGACGGCGTGACAGGGGTGACTGTCTGGGGGATCAAGATTTTGAATCCCAGCCGCGTCTATACGGTTGAGGGTTATCACTGCCCGACCGGTTCGACGCCCGACCAGAAGACACCGGGCACCTGCTTTACCCCGGAAACCGTGAAGAACACCGATGGCTTCGACCCCGGCCAATCAAACAAGGTACTGCTGGCCTACTCCTATATCAGTACAGGCGATGACAACGTAGCGATAAAGTCCAGCCGCCTCCCCGGCAGCCGGGACCTGATGTTCGCGCACAATCACTTCTACTATGGGCACGGCTTGTCCATCGGCAGTGAAACCAACGGCGGCGTACACAATGTCAGCGTTGTGGATCTGGCAGCAGATGGCGCAGACAGCCAAGACGGCATTGGACTGAGAATAAAGTCAGGAGCCAAGAGCGGAGGAGCCGTAGACAGCGTCAGCTACGCGAACATATGCATGCGCAACGTCAAATTCCCGCTGGTGTTCGACACTCACTATGGCAGCGCCAGCGGAACCTCGTACCCTGACTTCAGCGGTATCACTGTCAAAGGCTTCCACTACTTGGGCAGCCCGAGATTCGGTGGCGGCAAAACGACGTTTGGCGGCTACAACGACAACGGCCAGAAACGCCCGATTTCCATCACGCTGGATAACGTTGTCTTTGACGGAACCCAACCCAGCTTCACCGGACTCACCTCGACCCACTTCATATTGGGGCCTGGACCGGTCAGTTTCGCCAACAAACTGGTGCCTTCGATAAAGGATGACATCACGGTGACCGGAAGTCCTGGTAACGGAACACCGGTCGATTGCACGGCAGCGTTCGTACCGATGAAATCCGTGGTGCCTGAGGCTCCGTTCTAGGGGGCCGGGGAGCAATGGAACAGCCAACCGACTTAAGGAGCCGCAGGACTCTCCTGCGCTCACGGTATTTAATTGCACTTTCTGTTCCATTGCACCCCTGACCCCAAAAATGGGGTTTGGGGATCAGTGCATTCGAGCTGTCATGTCCACGCCCAAGGCTCTCATTACCGTCAACATGGTTTTTAAGGTTGGATTGACCGGTAAAGCTGCTCTCGAGACAGACCTGTCTCACGCGCAAGCTCGGTCATCCCTTTGGCCCTTGCGACAACCCCCATAGCCTTCACGATGTACTCCGCATCCCCCGTCTCAAAGGCGTCAGAGATAAAAATCGCGATTGCTTCAATGCATAGGAATTTCAAAATGCCTATGTGTAGCGGCCTGCAATCGAAATGGCCCGGACCTGCAATCATCGCGTTTTTCGACCAGGATTGATTGCATCTATCCGAGCCAGCAAACCGGGATTATTTGCGAATGAACCTGCGTTCTTGATCGCATCGTTCAGCACTTTAGCCGAGACGAACTTGACGACTTTCTTGGCAGCGATTTCGATGGCGGCACCAGTCGAAGGGTTGCGGCCAGTGCGTGCTGGACGCTCTGCCACTTTCAATTTGCCGATGCCCGGTAGAGTGATTTCTGCACCGCTTTCCAGTTGGTCGGCAACGATCTGTCCCAATTGCTGAACAGGGCAGCCTGCGGCTGCAAATTGTGGGATTTTGAAATCGGTTATCATAGCCGAAATTGAGTCGATCCCTCCTCAGCACAGGCTTACACATGGCG
>NZ_LKBW01000150.1 GCF_002699855.1 Pseudomonas amygdali
CTTCGGTAGTTTTTTCATCGCTCCATCCTCTCAAAGGTTGGAGTCTCCGAGAAACCCGGGGCGGTTCACAGTGAGCAACCACCGATCATTCCAGTCCTCGTTGGGGTGTCCATCCAATGGCAGAAAATGACCGCTGACCAAGCGAGGCTGATCGCTTTGACCTTCGCCCAGCCGGTAATCATGGCGGTGGCGTTCAAGGGCTCGATTCGCCCGTTGCAGACCCTGATCACGGTGGGTGAAACCGCCAGGGTAGTCATAGTCCTCAAGATCAGGCTGCGCCTCGATATGCGCCGACCCTTCCATGTTAAGACGCGGTTTTTCAAAGTGATAATCACGGCGAGCGGTGCGGTTGGCGCGGGTTTCCAGGCGCAGCTTGAAACGCTTGATGACCGGCTCATCGGCCACCAGACCATTGTCCCGGCGATAAAACACCGAATCGAGTTTCGCAAACACCGTCTGGTCATCGCCAAACACCAGTTGATGCGCTGTGGGGCTGTGCTCAAAGTGATAGTGCAGACCTTCCTCTTCGCACAGTCTCTGGACGAAGTGCAGATCTGACTCGTTGTACTGCACGCAGTATTCCCGTTCGGCGTATGTCGTGCCGAGTTCGAAGCGGTAGGCATTGGCCAGCAAGTGATGTTCTTCCAGTATCTGCGCGATGATCTGCGACACTGTGCGATTCTGGAAAATACGCTGATTGGTGCGATGCCCGAGCCGGGCCAGATGCGGGCGCAGGGTTATCGAATAGTGCGTGAGACGCCTGCCGGAGTCGCCTTGAGATACCTGATCAATCAAGCCGTGAATGCCCCCACCGTCAGGCACGAACTGCAGAAATGCAGGACGATTCAGCAGGTCTTCAAGGTCCAGCGCCGTGCGCTCGCTGACCAGCTCAAGCGTAAAGCAGAAGGGCTGGTTGATAGCTTCATGGCCGGTAAATGAAAGGATTTGAAAGTCATGCTCAAGGCCGTCGACGCTCAGGCTGAAGTAAGGTCGATCAGCGGGGTTCAGCGTCATATGGACCACCGTGCCTAGCCGGTTTATGAAAACCCCGCCGATCCTGTCGGACCGACGGAGCAGTGGAGTTATGCCGACTTTGGGCTTCTCCAGTCATCAGATCCGGTAGTAGTGGCCTTTACGTGATCCCAGGTTATTTTGCGATAGCTGAATTGAACGTCCTCCAGGTGTCCAAAGTGTGAGTTCTTCGGATCCTGGCAGTTGTGCATATAGGACTTGATGTTGACGATGACCGCATCCTCAAGGGTGGTGGTGTAATAGTGTTCCTGCTTGCCATCGATAGACGTCCGGTACCACTTGATTTCGACTTTGCTCAGTGTTGAGCCTGAGCAAAGGGACTCCAGAAGCAATGGCGAGGTTTTGTCGAAAATTTTTGTGACACAGGCAGGCCCATGAATGCGTTGGCCAGTAGGCTGACCTGACTGCGTATCACAGGGTGTAATAATGTTATGGCTGAATGCCTGGATGATCGCTTCATCTTCATGGCCTTCCTGATAGACGTTACCGACAGAGTCTGCTGTGAAAGCTCCTGCTGTCAGCGTTTTTTGATTGGCGTCTATGACAGTCATATAGGCGGGTGTAGGCATTAACGTTCTTCCTTACAGTCGATGGTACCTCACAAGCGAATCGGCTTGGAGATCGAAGCATTGCTATAACAAGTTACGTGCCAGGTATCTCTTAAGTCAGTAATGTCAGCTGGTTTGGCCATTTACAGGATATGCAGAAGACGCTTGTAGTGAGTTTTCTTCGAGTAAATTGTGCAAGCTTTTGCGCACCGTTATCATTTTTTTTTGCGCAGCTTTCCAAGCTGCTATCTGAAAAAATATTAATATTTTCATATCTGGTCTTTCTGTGTGGAAAGTCACATTTTTTGCACGTTCTGCTGACAAGATTGTTGGCCGTTCAGTAGTCCCTTTCGGTGAATTTTAGACCGAATACATCTGTGAGATCTGATACGCATATAGCAGCGTATCCGGTCAATTGATAATTAAAGCTATAAATATTTTGGTACATAAATTAATTGCTTCCTACATATTTGCTCTGCTCGGGTGTAAGAATTTTCCGAAAGTTTAATATCTTTCAGGTGTCACCTTGCTTGCTGGTTTTTATGACGATAAGGTTTGCCTGGTTTTATGAGTAGCTGGAAAAGCTTTTCACAATGAAGTGTACGCTATGTGGGGTGTATGAGCAGTGGCAGGTAAAGACAAGCTCTCCATTCTATATCTGGATCTGGCTCGGCACCCTGTAGCTGCGGACGATTACGCAGGTGAAGACATTCGTTTTTCTACGATGTTTGAAGTCTTGGAACGTGAGCTGGGCTGTACGCAGGCCGTTTTCGGGGAAGTAAATGTAGACTGGCTGCGGATCAGAGAGGGCTGTGAACATATTCTTTCAAACCAGTCCAAAGACCTGCGCGTCGCCAGCTGGCTGGCCTGGGCTCTATATGAATGCGAGTCTGTCAGCGGATTAGCTGCGGGCCTGGGGTTGATTCATTATTTGTGCAAAGAGCGTTGGCTGCTCTTTCATCCCAGAAAGTTACGAACACGTTCGGCGAGCATGCAATGGCTCTTGCTTAAACTTGAAAAGGCACTGGGAGAAGATATTTCCATTACTCACCAGCTTCCTGAGTTCCAGCAACTGCTCAGGCAGCTTGATGGCCTGGATGAAATATTTAATCTGTATCTGGGAAGTGATGCCCCGTTGCTGCTGCCGTTGCGAAGACGGCTCGCCCGTATGATTCAGCGTGCTGAGCAGGTTGAGCAAGAGCCTGTCAAGGTGGTGGAGCGCGTCAAGCAGGCTGCGGTTCAGTTATTTTCAAGTGACTCCGACATTGACAACGAGAGAGATGCGCAGCGGGCTTTAAGTATGCAAGAGAACTCCGTACGCAGCCTTTGCAGATGGTGGCTCAAGCAAAAAACTACAGATCTGCGGGCTTTTCGCCTTGGTCGCTCGCAGGTCTGGTATGCGGTGGATAGTCTTCCTGAAAGAAATAGTGAGAAAATAACGCAGTTAAGGAGATTGCCCGCTGACAAACTGAGTAATTGTCAACGCCAACTAAAAAGTGACCCCCTTCCGTGCTAAATCGCCAACTTAGTTTTG
>NZ_LKBW01000151.1 GCF_002699855.1 Pseudomonas amygdali
CGGGTTTTCGATTGCAAGCCACTACATCTAACCACTTCTTAAGTGCGTTTACGGCTCCGTTGCTCCCCAAACCCCGATTTCGCCAAGTCTTTAAAGCTGATTTGGCGTAAACAAGTCCGCTTCTACATCTGTGTCACCAAGCTTGCGACGCTGCGCGGCAACGTCGTAAACAATCAACAGCTCATCACCGGCCTGTTCTCCGGTGCCAAAGATGCACATGCCCTCGGCATGATCGACGCCTTGCCCGAAAGGCACCTCCATCACGATCTCCAATTGGTCCGAGAAAATCACGCTTTCTTCTTCGGCAAAGTCACCGTGCCAGCGAAAGACTTTTACCGGACCGTCCAGCTCCATTGTCGGCCCCGCCAGAATCAGCAGGTCGTCACCAGAGATGCACAGGTCACGCACACCCAGGCCATTCAGCTCGAAGAAGTGTTTACGGTATCTGCGCCCATCTGGACCAATCTTCTTGAGCACCAGCGTATCAGTCGAGTCCTTGCTCAGTTCGGGCTCGATCTCAAACACGATGGCCCAACCGCGGAGTACCGGACCACGCAACCCTAACAACAGGCGCGAGCCGATGACTACCAGCCCTTCGATGTCAAAACCATTGTCCTTACTCGGGATCAGCAGAAAGTCTTTCAGTTGATCGTCTTTTGCAATTTCCTTGATCAAGTCATTGCCGAATTCGTTACCGTTTAGCTGTGCTGCTGTTCTAGCATCGGTATCCACCTTTTTGGTAAGTACATGGCTGTCGCCCTCCTGAACCACCGGGATGCGGGCCAACAAATAACGATTGCCAGCCGCCTCTACCGTCGATAGCTGCTTGATGTTCTTCTGCGAGGAATCGTCGGCTTTGGCCTTCTTGCGTTTCAGGCTATGTGAGCCGGCCAGCCAGAGGTAACCCGTGCCGTGATCATAGGCCAGCCCCTCGATATCGATCTCCGCATCCGACTTTGGTAGAGGTAACTTTAAATACTTGATTAGTGAAAATGATCGGTGCTCATCACATATCACCTCGCCTCGCGCAGCATTTCTAACGGTCAGCCGTTCAAGGCTCGTGGTTTCATCGTTGGCGATCCAGAGCGTGGTACCAATCCGTTGAACTGCCGAAATGCCATCGCGCAATGAGGCAAGCGCTGGATCAAAACGCAGTAGCGCAGTACGTTTACGCATGAGTATGCTCCTTTCAGATAAAGTTGACAGGGTGACAAGCCGACATGCTGCGCTGCGGGGGCGTAGACCCCGGCCAGCCGCCCTGTCTCCGTAATGCTACACCCATCGCTTCAGAGGGCAATGCCCCGGTCCATGCATAGGAAAATTGCGATGACTGCAAAAAGTGCCGAGCGCGATGTGGCTATCTCAGAGCTTGCCAACCATTTGGAGCGTGATCTAATGCCTTGTCCAGCAGGGCGTACCGCACTGCTGACGTGGATAGAAAAAAAGCTGGCTCACATAGCGCTCAATCCTGTACCCACAGCCGCTGATGCTACGTGGTTGATCGAAAGCGCTTATATCCAATGGGCCGCTGCACAGCCAAAGGGCTAAGTGTAGGGGCTTGCAATCGAAAACAGCCGTGCTCGCATTCAGTCGCATCGACTTGGATTCCATCGTTTCCGGCTCACATTAGCTGCAACTGAACCAGCACCGGCTAGCACGTCCATCAATCGAGGGTTTTTTGGACAAAAACCGCGCTCTAGGCGCAGGCATGGTAGGGCTGGGGTTACCGAGTCCAGCAAATCCGTACATATTTCAATGTCCAGAAAAGGCGTATTACCACGAGTTTCTGCACGCACAATCAGTTGCAAAAAGCGTGAGCCGAGCAACCTGCAATTTGAGCTGGTCGCAAATATCGTGAGCTGGGATGCAGTTAATCTGAGCCAACTGCACCGGATACACGCAAATAATCTGAGCCTAAAAAGGCGCTGAATGCGAGCACGCGTGTTTTCAAACGCGAGCCGCTACACTTAGCGTACGATTTTTTCCGAATTCTGCGGCCTCCCCGTTTTCGGCTGATTTGGGGCTGGGAGCAATGGAACAGACCCCATTCTCGGGTTCTGGCTGACAACCAACTTATAGGAGCACGGCATTAGCATAATGCTTAGCGTAAGTCAGTCAGCGTTGTTGAGAGGGGTGTTCGGGTCAGCGAGCCATTCTGACCATGAGCGGGGCGCTCCTTTCGGGTTTTGCTTGGCGTATTCGTAAAACAGCGAAATGAATTCCAAGCGGTCATTGCGCAGGTTGGCGCGGCCTTCGTGGGTGACATCCTTGTTGAAATCCAGCGCGCGACCTGGATTGAACGCGAGTTGGCGTTCTATCAGGTCATGAAACGATACGTGGTGAGCGTTCTTGAGCATGTCGTGCATGGCGATGAAGATGCCTGTGCGGCCTTGCCCGACACCGCAATGGATATGTACCCGACCGTGCTCGGGTAACGCGCGCTCCATGGCTAGGAATAGGTCAATGTCTTCCGAACGCGGGCCCATGTGGTCGGTCACCATCAAACGCAGGTAATCCGCACCAGCGGACTTCACCAAGTCTTCTTCACTGGAGATATCCGGGTTCTTCAACACTACCTTACGAGGATTCTCCAGCCCGTGTTTGGCATCCTTGCGATGAATGATCTCGACTGTTGGCTGCTGCTTGAGCGCAGCGATGCGAGATTGCTCATCGGCGATGACGGCATTGCGACTTTTACCCACGTTCGCCCAATTGTTGCCCAGTCGCCAAGTACATGGATAGCCCCCAACGATCGCGTGAGATTCTTCTCGTACATCCAATACCACGACGGGGCTTTCGGGGGTGGCATGCAAGCGTTGCACTTACTCCAAACTGGCGATACTTGTCAACGCCAACTAAAAAGTGACCCCCTTCCGTGCTAAATCGCCAACTTAGTTTTG
>NZ_LKBW01000152.1 GCF_002699855.1 Pseudomonas amygdali
TATGGCCGGCGGCTCAACTGGCATCCCCACGTCCACCTGTCGGTGACCGCGGGCGGCCTGGATGAGCAGGGCGTCTGGAAAAATCTGTCGTTCCACAAAGAGGCCCTGCGGCGGCTCTGGATGTGGCTGGTGCGCGATTACCTGCTGGGACAGCCGCTTTCGCAACTGACGATGCCGCCGCAGCTGGCCCACATCCACTGTGAAAGCGACTGGCGCCGTCTGATACTGACCGCTGGTGGCCAGAACTGGCACATCCACTTGTCGAAGAAGACGGAAAACGGGCGAAAGACCGTCAATTACCTGGGCCGCTACCTGAAAAAACCGCCGATCTCGGGCAGTCGTCTGGCGCATTACACCTCCAGAGCCACGTTGAGCTTTACCTACCTGGATCACCGCACACAGACCTATCAGCAGGAAACGCTGAGCCAGGCCGACATGCTGCGCCGGGTGGTGCAGCACATCCCGGAAAAGCATTTCCGGATGATCCGGAGATCCGGTATTTTGGTTTTCTGGCCAATCGGGTGTGTGGGAAATACCTGCCGAAGGTGTATGAAGCATTGAAGATGGCGACGCCAGGACCGACACCGAAGCTGTATTTTGTGCAGATGGCCAAAGCCTTTCTAAACGTCGATCCGTTCCGCTGCGTGCTGTGTGGCGCGCGGATGGTCTACACGGCGGCAATCAGCGGGCTGACGGTGCAAGGACTGGTCCTCAACGCTCAGGCGATCGCGCAGATGAGGTACGTGAAGCCCTGAGAGGGGGAAGGTGCGTCCGCACCTAGGCTTCGCGGTGAAATAACCTGCATTAACGCTTGTTGATAGGGATTTTCACTGCATAAGTAACGCATCAGTGTCTTACTACGCATCGCTATGAAGGCATGACGCCTCCGTCATAGCGTCAACTTGATGCATAGGCATTTTGAAATTCCTATGCATCAAGAGCCTTACGCGCTGTGGTTTTTGGCGCATCGATAGCTTCTGCAATACCGGCAACCAATTGGTCTTTCGTCAGAGCCATGGTGGTGTTCCTTCCAGATCAAATTCATTTGGCTTGCAGAGTAAGGGGTCGGCTTGGGGCCCGCAAGAGCCACGCCCTTCAGTAGCAGCCCTAATTTATCGCGGATGTTGATGTGCCGCACCGTTGTCAAGGCAGACCAACTGCGCAAAACGCATGCCTTCATTGAAGGCAAAGAGCGATTTGCCATGCGCATAATTATTTGAGCAGCCTGCGCGCACACGCGCCCGGTTGAGGACTGGGGCGGCTTGCCGTTCCAGGCCGATTTATCCGGGTCTTAGCGCCCGCAGGGTGGCCGCAGGCCAGGGCAGGGCAGTTTTATCGCCCTGGGCCGCTTAGACAGGCTGTTTCACTGACGTATAGGCGCAGACATACGCGCCGTGCCGAAGGCACGACTTGCGCGTGCATTACTGCTTTATGAGGTGGGTTTCCACCGCGTAAATCCCTGTTTTTCCTGAAAGGGGAAACTGAAGGGGGGATAAAATTTCATTTATTTCAAACCCGCCAGTGCGCCACCTCCGGCGTGGCCAAAAAGAGCTATTGGCACAGCCAAAAAACGGCACAACCAGCGCCGTCGAGCGGTCATTGTGGTGCCTGGCCATAGGGTCACCCACCTCCCTTAAAACGCAGGCGTGACAATGCCTCCGCGTGAGCGGATGCAGTTTTCGGACAAAGTGGGGGCCTGTTAGGCTTTTTTGCTCCTCGACGCCAGGAGCCTATCCAGCGCACTGGACACGGTGTTGCTCACTGGCGGCGATGTGCTGGAGTCCGCGACATCTTGCGTATCCGGTACGCCCGCCTCCCGATTTTCCTTGGCCTGCCAGCGCTGACGCGACGTTTCACGGCGCTGGAGTTCCAGAGAGTGCTTTTCCATGTCCGCCAAGCGCTGTTGCCCTATGTCGCGCAGCTGAGCATCGCGACGCTTCCTGGCCGACTTCTGCACGCGTTCATGAACATAGGCCAAGCCAAGGTCTTTCCAGAAAAGCTTGGTGAAGCGGATCAGGACGCGGGTGCGCACCAGATGCAGACCGTTATCGTCCTTCTCGTCCAGGCGAATGCGCTCGATACGGCGGTACACATACCCCGCATCATCCAGGGTTTTCATCAGGCGACACAGCGCCGGTGCCGAGATACCGGCATCCTCGGCAATGCCACACTGAGTGTTCAGCACATAACGGCCATTGTCGGGGTCGATGTAGCCCAGCACGCTGGTGGCCAGGTCCAGGCGCACCAGCAGCTGCTCGGCCACGCGCTCGATGGCCAGAAACTTCTCTCGCCGGGTACACCGATCTCCGTGAACGCCATCCAGGCGGCGCAGGTATTGGCCCCGGTAGCTGTCCATGTTGCTCAGGCGCTCATAGGCCGAGCGGATCAGGGGATTTTTAAGCTGTTGTTCAGAGAGGTGACGGGGAGCCGCGTAACGGGCAGGCTTTGCCCGACCGGGGCGACGTAAAGCAGAGTGAGGGTCAGAAGGGGAGAGCCTGACGGCCTTGAGGTGCCTCATGCTTCACCGCCTTGGCCATGAAGGCCATGCGCTACGGTAAACCGTGTCAGGTTTTGGTGATGCTGGGGGTACAGGTCTGCCTTTAGAAGGGGCACAGCCTGCTGAAGAATCTTTTCCATAAGTCCACCGTTCAGCGGTGAACTGAAGGCTTCACTTTTGACGGCTTGCACAAAGCCTCAGTGAACGCCATAATCAGCTCACGTTATGTGTGTTGAACAGGTGATCCGCAAGCAAACGGCCTGTTCAAGATTTTCCAAAAAGCCCCGCCTGGCAGCGGGGCTTTTTGGTTTCTGCGATTCGTGAATCTACATCGTCGCTTTCCTGCAAATAAAACTGTGCCGGATAGTAGCATGGGACCTCCGCTTTTCGCCCTACAAAATCC
>NZ_LKBW01000153.1 GCF_002699855.1 Pseudomonas amygdali
AGCGGCTATGGCTCAGCAGTCTAAAAATAGCGGCCTACTTCAGACCATTCCATTTGCTCGGGATCGGTCGACAGCACGACATGATCCGCGCCAAGGCGTCGTGCATCCGCGTCTTTATCGGGCGAGCGGGTAAACAGAGTAACCTCTGCGCCCAAAGCCTTGGCCAGTTTTAGGGCCATGTGCCCAAGGCCGCCAAGGCCAACCACCGCAACACGGCTGCCGGGACCTGTTTGCCATTGCTGCAGGGGCTCCCAATTGGTAATTCCCGCACACAGCAGTGGCGCAGCTCCCGCCAGGTCGAGTCCGTCCGGAATGCTTAACGCGAATTTTTCAGACACGACCATTTGCTTGGTGTAGCCACCGAACGTCGGTAGGTAATCGTGGCGATCAGTGCTGTTGTACGTGAAGGTAGCGCCTTCCAGGCAATGCTGTTCGAAGCCCTGATGGCAAGGATTACAATGCTGGCAAGAGTCGACCATGCACCCTACTCCGATAGTGTCGCCCACTCTGAATCGGGTGACCGCACTACCGACCTCAGTTACCCGCCCTACTACCTCGTGGCCCGGAACTACCGGGTAGTGCGTATAGCCTCCATGATTGCGAACAATGTGCAGATCGGTATGGCAGACGCCGCAGTAGAGCACCTCAAGCACGACGTCGTCGGCCCTAGGCTGGCGGCGTTCGACCTCAAACGGTGTTAGAGCGTCGGTAGCCGAGAGTGCTGCATATCCCAATACTTTCATGGCGAGACTCCCTAAGCTCAAATTCGTCCAGCGATGAACTGTTGAGTCAGCTCCGCAACGCGCTTTCCAAGGTGTCGCGCCGTATCAAGATCGCTTTTGATCGGCGAGAGTTCGGGCGACTCGTCTTTCGAAAATGCCATAGCGCCAAGCCAGCCCCCCACGCGGTTTAGCTCTTCATTACTTTTTCCTGGGAACAGATCAAGGCCGACCCAGATCATCCCATGCTGGGCAGCAAACAATGAAAGCGTCACAAGCGAATTGAGCTTGTCGCCGTGCATGGAGCCGGAGTTGGTGAAGCCGGCCGCAATTTTATTGCGCCATGTCTGCGGCACCCACGCAGTCCCAGTTGAGTCTTCCATGAATTGCTTGAAACGAGCGCTGACGGTGCCGTTGTAGGTTGGCGATCCAAAGATAATCGCGTCGCTGGCAGCAAGAGCCTCCCAGTTGATTTGACCATCCGCAACGGCGACCAGCGTCACCTCCACTCCTTCGACGCTACCCACGCCCTCGGCAATGGCTTCCGCCTGCTTTTTGGTGTGGCCGTAGCCGCTGTCGTAAACGATGGAAATAGACATGGATTTACCTCTGGACCAGTGATTTCTATCATCATGCGTTCCGGCAATAATTACTGTAAGTATCTAATAGGTTGAATAGCTATCAACCTAGCATTGATAATCCTCACCATGACCTTCATTTCCTTGAGCCGGAGCAAACTTTGGATACTTCGCATCGAGTAAGAGCCATACTTTCTTTTGTCCAGACTGCGGACACCGGCAGCTTCGCAGCAGCTGCCCGCCTGCTGGGGGTGACATCGGCTGCGGTCAGCAAAAACGTCGCGGGCCTGGAAAGGGCTCTCGGCGTACGGCTCCTAAATCGAACCACGCGCACAGTGAAGTTGACTGAGGAAGGAGCCGCATTTCTGCGGCAGGCAAGGTTTGCACTGGCCGCCTTGGATGCTGCAGTGGAAACTGTCGTCGCACAGCGTGATGAAACGCATGGGCGCGTGCGCATCTCGACCAGCGTCGCAATGGGGCAAGGACAATTGATGCCATTACTCCCTCGTATTCTGGCGCTCCACCCAGGGCTTTCTATTGAAGTCGATTTTGATGACCGTATGGTCGACCTGGTGCGTGACGGATATGACCTTGCACTACGTGGGGGGCTCATACGCGACTCAGCCCTGATTTCACGACCAGTATGTCGCCTTAATACAGTGCTGGTCGCTTCAACCACCTACCTTGAGCACCACGGCGTGCCGCGCACCGTCGCAGATTTAGGCCATCATAGACTGATTGCCAGGCGCTTCCTGGCTGGAAATGTTGATCCGTGGAGCTTTAAAGGGAGTGACGGCAGCATCACTACCCTAGACCCCACCGAAACGGCGGTTTTGACATTGTCTGCGCCAGAGGCCGTGGTCGACGCTGCACTGAACGCTATCGGAGTTGCGCAGGTTGCCGTTCACCTGGTCTGGGATCATCTGGTGTCTGGCGGGCTAAATGTGGTCATCCACCAATTACATCACCCTGGGGCTCATGAAATGGTGATTCAGTATCCGCACCGCGCGTTGGTCGCGCCCCGTGTCCGTGTCGTAGTGGACTATCTGTTAGACGCCTTAAAATCAAATGAGGTACTGCACGTACCGCTGGAATCGTTGGCAGCATACTCAGCTTAAGAGGGTTCTTCTGCGACGCTATCCTTTGCGTCGAGACTTTGTGCTCGCAGGTCGATACTCCAGAATATTGATCACCTACGAAAGGCATCGCTCGAATGGTTAGCGACACTGCCCACCACAGACTGACTGCGACGGGTGAAAGCAGAAAAGGCTTGGAGTGCCCACCCTGTTCGTCTATTTGTTACTGGCGTCGAGACCAGGAAGACCGTCTGCACGTAGTGCGTTCGCGACCAGTGTGAAAGCATTGGACGGCTGCTTGCGGCTTGGGTAATACAGGTAGTATCCAGGGAAGAAAGGACACCAGGGAGTATCAGTTTTTTTGTGTTCGGGCTGGTTAGGGCCTGCCGTCAGGCAGGCCCTTGTTTTACCAGCTC
>NZ_LKBW01000154.1 GCF_002699855.1 Pseudomonas amygdali
CTCACCGAGTCTGCCCAGGTGGCATGACTCAAACAAAAGGGTCTCCGAGAAACCCGGGGCGGTTCAGACCATTGCTGGTGACCCAGGCAGCTTAACTGACTTCCCTGTTCCATTGCTCCCCGGACCCCGATATAGCCAGGCCACAAATCAAGTCTGACCTGGTCGAACTGTGCTACGCCGAACGCTTCGGCTACCTGGTGCGGTGACGGTGCTTCGTAATGGCTGCACATAGAGCCTCACTGGAACATGTAAATGTCCTAATGTGAGGCCCCGCCCTGCCCCAGCGTTCCAATTATTCGACTCTACAGACGCTGACCCTTTAGGAGCCCTGCTGGCCAGGCTATTTTGAATTCAGCTCACGCGCCAGTGCTGACAGCGCCCTTTTAAGGGTCTCCCCTAGGGGAGCATCAATGTCATCTGCAAGGCGATAAAGCTCATCTTTAGTAGCTTGATCGCCCTTGATATTGATTTGGATATTTCTGCCGGTTGTGAACCTTCGCTTTGATCTATCGACTCGTGCATTTGATGGGGCTGGATGCCGGGCTACGAAGCCATGTTCGCTTGCCAGCTCTTCAAGTGCAGCACTTTCCTGTTTCGACTTTTGGCTAGCAGCAGGCTTAGGCTCAAAATTCTTCAGGCCCTCTAAAGGATCGACTCGACTCATGCTTCAACCTCCATAGGCTTTGCATCGCCAGGTGTAAGCTTGGCAATAACTTCGCGAGCGAAAACCTCAGCATTATCAATGGCTTTATCTACATTGGATACTTCGTTGCGAGGAAGCAATTCCAAGGTTTGACGATATGAAAACATGGCTTTGAAGGCAGCCCTTTCGTTGAGTTCAACCTCAAAAAACGGGATACCGCCTTTCTTGAAACTATCTCGAATATGCCGTGTATCCCTGCTTTGTATTGCGACGGAGGTGCGCGTAAATAAGACCGCGTAGGGCAATTTGTAGTCGGGCTTATGCTTCTGAATGCCTCGCTCATGCGCTCTGATGAGACCAAACGCCCTACTGGCTTGCTCAGCATCCAACTGCGATCCTTGGGAAGGAATTATAACCAGATCAGATTCCGCTATAGCGTACGCGACGATTGTCGCCGCTGTGCCTTCAAGATCGACGATTACAAAAGGCGTCTTGGTTGCTGCTTCCGCAATGGTGTCACTTATCGTTTGGTCTGTTACACCGGAGATAACAGTCATGTTCTCTGGAACCGCCCCCCCTTTTGACCAGGAGTCTATGGGGTGATTTGGGTCAGCATCAATCACTGTCACAGGCACACGCTTTGCAATCTGAGTGGCCAGCGCAAGGGCAGATGTTGTCTTGCCAGCCCCGCCTTTGGGGGACACGAACGATATGACCGGCATATAAGCACCTATAGTATCTATCAGGAATTCAAGAAGATATCATCATGGATATCCTTAATGATAGCCTTAGTGAATTCATTGGGAATTCATACAGCTATCTATCAAGCTATCTTGAGCGATATCCTTAAAGAATTCAATAGGAATTCAAAGAGAATTCATAAATGCTTTCTTTCTGAATTCATTAAAGAATTCAAATATTAATTTATGCACATAGGGGTCTAAGGGGCGAATAGAGAAAACGGAAAAAATCGTACGCTAGCGTGAATTTTGTCAGGTTGAGGTCATAGAAGTTGACGGCGATCCGTCAGGAAATACAGAAAACCGTCCTAGTCTGAAAGGGGGCTGGTGAGCGGCCTGACGCTGGGTTGAGGTGTACTTCAACGGACACGCCTAAAAACCATAAGTCGTTGAAAAGTATTGTGATCTTGCTAAAAATCTGACCGCAAACGATGGCCTAACGTACGATTTTTTCCGAATTCTGCGGGCTCCCCGTTCCGGCTTACCCCCCTGACCGGAACGACTTTGCAAAAAGCGGGTAAAATGCCGGAACAATGACAGGGGAGGTCACGTGACCGGAATTCTCAAACTTAAGCCGAACCAGGTGATTGAGCACCCCAACGGCGGGGTTATATTCGGCGTGATTCCGGCCATTGACCGTCTAGACGCTATTGAAGCCTTGATATACCTGAAGGCCGGTATGCATCGCGTGATGGCTGGACGTCCGGCAGCAGGCTATGGAGTGAAACATATTTGGGAAGGTAAGAAAAAGGAGCTGCGGAACCGGGGCTGTACGAAAGTGGATGACGTACCACGTTTCGTTTCGGATCTGATCGTCTTGGGAACTGAGATCTATCACGATGAGGCTCATCCCCGTGCAGATATGAAGCGCATCACGCTGTTGAGAACTCAAGACGGTACGCTGTTGCTGGAGCCGCTGGCGGGAGACCGCTATTTAGGCTTTCACTATTCGGTAGTGACTTGGACGCCGCGAACACAACCTAAGGGCATCCAGGTGGGTACAATCGAGAAAAAATGGGCATAAAAAAAAACGGCCCGTGGGCCGCTTTTATTTTGATTTATGAGGCATAGTCGCAGCAATTCTTTAGCTTCGAGACTCGTTTCCGTATCTCTTGGGTCAGAATTCAACCGAGTCAAACAGCCATACGAAGGTGGCCTATCGATTGTCCCTACGTCAGTGAGTACCAGTTTCACTGCTGCCGAAAGTTCGGGGGGCCATTACTGGAAAGCCAGTCCCAAAAATGCGCGTTTGCAGTCCTCAGTGATCATTTTTGAGCAAGATGACACGCGTGTCAACTCATATCCTATGTCATTCCTTGTATCGCATCTGCTAAACGCGAGTGAACCGCCCCGGGTTTCTCGGAGACCCTTTTGTTTGAGTCATGCCACCTGGGCAGACTCGG
>NZ_LKBW01000155.1 GCF_002699855.1 Pseudomonas amygdali
GCGTTACGACAAGCTGGCAAGTAGCTTTAAAGCGATGGTCACACTGGCTTGCATCGAAAGATGCTTGCGGGCTGACTTTTCAGACAAACCCTAGGTTCACTCTAGCCAAGACAGCTCTGTAATCAACGCCATACATATTCATTTCCGCGATTAAAGCGGCGATCACTGCTAGATGGCCTGGTATTTCTCCATAGCGAGCGTAATTCGAAACTGAGTTGCGATTCATTCTCATTAGCTGCGCGAATGCCCGGATAGTCAAGCCGGACTTTGCCAGTTCATTTAGAAACTCATCATAGGTCATTAGGGCGTACGATCACGATCGAGGACTACGTTAGTCTATGCCAGAAAACACATAAAATCATGTGCTACTGGTTGGATCCGGTTGGCTTTTTTGATTCCGTGCTCAAGTCAAGGTGTTCGCGAAGCTCAATGACGCCTACGTTGGTGTCGACCTGGAATCGAAAAGGTTGCTGGCGTACCCCGTAGGTCAGGACGGACATCTTTTCCGTTTGGATGAGATACGGTCCTGGCGCATCCTTCCAGTTGGCAAGAGCAACCATCGTTTGGGGCTGTTGACCAGCGATTTGGCTATTCCGACGTTCAGCCTCGCGCTTAGAACGACGGACGTGAACAATACGGAGGCACGGCTGCATGCAATCTTCAGCACTTAACAGGTTGACGGAGCCTTCACTTACCCATTCGGAGTAGCCCGATGGCGGACGTAACTGCAGGCAGTGTTTGGTAGGTAGATATCGCTCAACTGAAGCAAGCCAACGCCACTATGCGTTTGGCCAATCAAGCGCTGGCTTCTGACGATGTTGCTGTTCTATCTGCTCTCGGTTTTTCACTCGCTCACATTCGAGAGCTGAGGCGCAAAGGTGGCTTCAGAACCTCTTCCGTTGCGCAGAACACACGAATGATCAATTACCTACAACAAAGGGAATCTGCCCATGCTGATTAGCCACACACCATTGAGCATCGCGTCCGACATTCTGGCGGCTACGACCATCGATTCTGTCCGCCGATCCACTTCGTATCATGCATGCGGCTGGCAGATTCTTGATCGCTGGGCGTTTAATTCTCCCGAACGACTTCGGGCACTTGAGGTGCAAGGTGAGCTGCTGCTTCTAGGGCGGTTGCTTGAACAGGAAATTATCGAGCACAACGCGCTCATTTCCCCACTCGGATTGGCCCAGCGGAGGCAAGGGCTGGCGGATCATGAGGTACTTGCGCTGGGGGGCCTCTCTACCGAGTAGTGATCCATCGTCGTGAGCGGATTCCGCCAGAATTTTCCGCCCGATGAGTGTAGTGGGGTCTCGGGGCTTGCCTTAAACAGGTAGAACAGTAATTGCATGGACTTTACCGCCTGTTTGCACTCGACTTGATTAGCATACTGGGTGTCATTGACCGACTAAATTCGACCCAAAGCTGACGGTGTCGATAGGCAGCAATCGGCCCAGAGCGAAGGCCCAATGCTGACAGCAATAGGCTTGGGTCAGCCAGAAAATTATCATTCCTGTGGGAAAGGCTTGCCCTTGGACTCCCAGTCTACTTTTTTCGTCTCGGTAGGGTTTTCGAATGCCCCTCTTATCTTGACTCTTGTAGCTGTAAATCCCCCGCGATATCTTTGACCATTCCACTGGCTACCAAAAGCGGTACTAGTAGCTTGTGTAGTTCGGGCTCGACAAACTCTTTGATTACGCCCAACGGTAAACTTCCGCTAACCGCCATTTCGGATTTGGTATAGGACCACCAGGCCTTTCTCAGTAGCTGCGAGACATCGCTGGAGGAGGTAGCAGCAAAGCGACGATTTTTTTGGACACCTTCGAAATTGAAGGTGTGCTGGTGCTCATAACCGGTTTCATCACCTCCACTAGCCCTACAACGCATGCAGGTGCAGGGGCCGTTTCCGAAGGCCTTGTCCAAAAAAGCGTTGTACTCAACAATAGGCCTTGGCGCTAAACGCAGGCTCAGTTGAGACATACCCGTAGTCGCTTGTATTTTATTAGTTAATGCTGCATCCAAACATACAGACTTTCTAGGTTCTAAAACGCTTTGGCGCTCAGTTAAAGTGTATTCAGGCACTTCCGACCAAGATGCGAAGTCGTCCGAAAACATTAGCTTTCCCATCTTCAATAGGAAGGAAGGGTCTAACTGCTCGCGTACAATTTCGCAAAAAAGGTTTGCTGCTTTTACGAATTCTTTGAAACTGGTGACGTAGGTCTTAGCCCAAGCGATATGGTCACGGTTATCGCTGTCATAGTTAGGGTTATTGTACCGCTTATAGGCGTGGACTCCCCGATAAGTTTTCCTGTGGTCTTCGTATTCTCCCCGTTCTAATAGCAGATCAACGGCATAATTTGCCTTGTGAATCATATCGGACGCTGAAAGCACGATGTCCGAAAAGCTCCCTTTCGGAAAAATCCAACTAGGGAGCTTTACCCTTGCGGACCTAGCACCTTCAACAAAACTGTCATGAAGGGCGGGTATATGCTCCCAGCAGGCCTCCTGAACCCAGCCGTACCAATTATAAATCTGGAGGTCAGCCGCTATATCGTTGACGATTGAGCTTACGTGCCCATCAATTCCTGGCTGTTCTTGGCGAGCAATGGATGTCGCCTTCTCAAATTCTATCGCTCTGGGGGCTCGGTCAAATACGGCAAGCAGTTTATGAAGTGAATCCTGATTAAATTTATTATCTTCAGGAAACACTACCTTCCAACGCTTACTAGGAATGGTCTGAAGTAGGCCGCTATTTTTAGACTGCTGAGCCATAGCCGCT
>NZ_LKBW01000156.1 GCF_002699855.1 Pseudomonas amygdali
CCTTCAGGTAGAGTGATGACTAACGGGATCGTTTTTTGTCTATCTCCCCCGGCAGCAGAATTATCAAGATAAACTTTCCCGCCTCGATCAATAAAATCACCTAGCCGCATCCGAACATTGATATCCCCATCGCGNCCATCGCGACTATATGAAGGCCCACCTGTCATTACGTTCAATGAGGGGCCTAGGTCACGAGCCTCACGAATAACTGGCCAATACGCATTTGAGGTCCCTTCAGGGAAGCCGCCATTTGGATTTGGCCTCAGACTCTCATGATCACGAACCCATGTCCTTGAAATGGGGTTACCGCTTACCCTGCCGTCGACAAGAAACTCAGGTGACATCGTTCGGTAAACCGGCGTATTTTTTTTGAAATTAAACATGCGCATAGGATCTTGCTGTTCTAAAAACCGTTTACGCTCAGTAGAGTTTAGCTGGTCTACAGACGTAATACGATTTCCGCCGCTGCTGGCTAGGTTTCCGTGCGACGCGACATGCTGAGGTGAACAGGTACTAGGTTTTGTACGAAAAGTATTGCCGCATACAACGTAGGCTACAAGCCAGCGTGACCATGGCTGCGTAGCTCTTGGCCAGCTTGTCGTAGCGAGTGCCAATTCGGCGGTTCTCTTTTAGCCAGCCAAACATCCGCTCAATGATGTTGCGCTGCCGATACTTGGGACGATCAAAAAGTCGGGGCAAGCCAGGCCGGGGTTTGCGTGGCATGGCGCGTAGCGGGATCACAGGCTGTATTCGGTAACGGTCGCAGTAGCTACGCAGGTGTTCTGCGTCATAGCCTTTGTCAGCCAGTAACCATCTACTGCGTTTTCGTGGTCGCCCCGGCCTACCGGGAATGCGCACCTTATCCAGCAACGGCTGGGCGTGAGCGATATCGCTGGCTTGCCCCGGTGAAAGCATGAAGCGCAATGGCACGCCATTAGCGTCGCAAACCATATGAATCTTGGTCGTCAGGCCGCCTCGACTGCGCCCCAGAGCATGGTCTAGCGGTTCTTCAGAGAGGCTCGGGTTGCACGTACCGCCGTGGAGTCGATCATCCAGGTGTCCAGATCGATCAGTCCTTCCTGGTTGAGTCGAATGTGCAAGCGCTCCAGTATCCGGTCGAACGTACCGTCATCGCGCCAGTCGCGAAAACGCTGATACACCGTCGACCAAGGCCCAAAGCGTTCCGGCAGATCACGCCAGGCAGCACCCGAGCACAAAATCCAAAGGACTCCGTGGAGTATCAAACGATCATCACTACGTGGGCGACCCATTTTCTGCTCGGGAGAAACCAGATCCTTGATCAATTCCCACGATGAGTCGGAGAGTTCGTAACGCTTTGCCATGCGGGCCTCCAGCCAATCATGGCGGCAATTCTACCCCAGCCGACTTTTCGTACAAAACCTAAGAAAAAAGAACAGACGGCGCGTTTGTGGCGGAGCGTGCCCAGAGCAGGAGTAAAAGGATGTCAAATTGGTATCTTGTCAACCACAATCCAAAAGCAGTTCAGGGAATCATTTTTCGCATTCGCGCTCTAGGCGCAGAAGATGTGTATTCCCCAGCTAATCTAAAAATTACTAAAAGGTTAGACTGCAATGGGGTCCGAACCTCAGAAACGCAGTTGTTTCCCGGTTATCTGTTTGTAAAGTTGAACCCTGAGGTTTTACACACGTCCATCGTTTTGCAGGTTTCAGGAGTTAAAGAGTTTGTGAGCTTTGGTGGTGTTCTTGCTACCGTATCAGACTGCTTGATCGAAGCTATAAAAAGCTCTCTTTTAGTCAGGGTAGATAAAAAAGTTACACAGATTGAGTGCCACGGCGTTCATCCAGAATTGCTGGTTGAGCTTGAATCCATCACTCTAATAAAATCTAGTCTTGACAGACAAGCTGCGCTTTTCAAGTTGTTGCAGGAAGAGAGTAGGATTTTGAATCGAGACGATTCCCGTGTTGTGTCAGTAATAGACCGTCCGTTCGTAGATGAACTAATTAGCTAGAATAACTGAAAATTTGAATTCAACACTGCAAGCTTATTGTGGTGTTTTGATATGTGGAGAGTATATGTCCATGAAAGACCGTGGGAAGATTGGTTCTAAAGCGGAGGTTCGTGTCATTTATATTGGTGCTGAGCGCTTCACTACCCTTTCTGAATCGGCCATTGACGTGAGCTATAGGGGTAAGAGGCAAATTACAGCTTCTCAGATGGCCCAATATGTAGTCGATAACTATCTTGAGGTCGCTATGGAGAAATTATTAAAAGAAATTCAATCTTCCTAATGTAACAGCAAACCTTATGGAGGTTTAAATGCTCACCACCAGTGCCTTCCTGGCCCTGGCTATGCAATGTGCTCCCTCGATACACCCAGCCACGCTTACTCCCATCGTCAAGACAGAATCCTCCTTCAATCCCTATGCCATTGGCGTGGTCGGCAAAGTGTTGCCGCGTCAACCGCAAAGTCTGGATGAAGCTGTATTGGTGGTGAAGCAGCTGGTGGAGGAGGGCGCTAACTTCAGCATCGGCCTGGGCCAGATCAACCGGCAACATTTCGATGTCAGCCGACCCGAACCTGTATTCGAACCCTGTACCAATCTGCGCATGGCCGCCGCTGTTCTTGAACAGTGCTATGCAGTGACCAGCGCCAAGGAGCCCAACCGGCAGGCAGCGCTGCACAAAGCCATTTCCTGCTACTACAGCGGCAACCCCAAACGCGGATTCAAGGCCGAGGCCGCTTTTGGCGGCAGCAGCCACGTGCAACGGG
>NZ_LKBW01000157.1 GCF_002699855.1 Pseudomonas amygdali
CCCCCCCCCGGCTTGATTGATGATTCAATTGATTTTAACCGGATCACCCTTGCCCGATTTTTCTGCCCTGCCTTTGGCTCATGTTCAATGCGCCCACCTGACAACCTCAAAACCTTTGAACTTTACGTTCGTTGACCGCTCGGAACCTAGGCAGCTGAATTCGACGAGTCTTCTGCATTTCGCGATTGTCCGCTGCCATACCGTCAATTTTTCCATTGCATGGAATGCACAGGAGCGTCCCTGGGGCGTGAGGAGTGATGCTCGATGAGTGAACAGCCATATGGTCCGGATTCCCTGGCCACCGATGTACCGCACCCAACCCAACCCTTGTCACTGACCCAGGCGCTGCAATTGCCCCGCATCGTGATCGAAGACACGCTGCCAGTGATTGACGGTGGCCTGTTTGCGGCCAAGGCGATCATCGGGCAACCGGTCACCGTGACCAGCAAGGTCTACGCCGACGGGCACGACAAAATGGCGGTCAATATTCGCTGGCGTGCTGCCGATGAGGACACCTGGCATAGCGCGCCAATGCATGAACTGGGCAATGACAGCTGGGTCGGTGAGTTCACCCCGACTTCGGTCAGTCGCTATGTGTTTCGCCTTGAAGCCTGGATCGATCAGTTCGGCAGCTATCGTTACGAACTGGACAAGAAGTTCGGCGCTGGTGTGCCTGTCGACTTGGAACTGGAAGAGGGGCGCATTCATCTGGTGCATGCCGCTGAGCGCAGCCAGCACGATCAGCGCCAGCAGATTGAAAGCCTGCTAGGTCAGCTGGAGCAGGGCGATAAAGACGAGAAGGTCGCGTTGCTGTTGCACAGCGAAACCGCAAACCTGATGAAGCTGGCTGATAATCAGGCCTTCCTGAGTCGTAGCGTTGAATTTCCGCTGGATGTCGAGCGTGAGCTGGCGCAGTTCGCCAGCTGGTACGAGCTGTTTCCTCGCTCGATCACTGATGACCCTGCGCGCCACGGCACCTTCAACGATGTCCATTCGCGTTTGCCGATCATCCGCGACATGGGTTTCGACGTATTGTACTTTCCGCCGATTCACCCGATCGGCCGTGCCCATCGCAAGGGACCGAACAACTCTCTTACCGCAGGGCCGGATGATCCGGGCAGCCCGTACGCAATTGGCAGCGAGGATGGCGGTCATGAAGCCATTCACCCGCAGTTGGGCCGCCGTGAAGACTTCCGTAACCTGGTGAAGGCTGCGGCCGATCACGGGCTGGAAATCGCACTGGACTTCGCCATTCAATGTTCGCAGGACCACCCTTGGCTCAAGCAGCATCCGGGCTGGTTCTCATGGCGTCCGGACGGCACGATCCGCTATGCGGAAAACCCGCCGAAGAAGTATCAGGACATCGTCAACGTCGATTTCTACGCGCCTTATGCCATTCCTGGTCTGTGGCTGGAATTGCGTGACATCGTTCTGGGCTGGGTGAATGAAGGCGTGAAGATTTTCCGCGTCGATAATCCGCACACCAAGCCGCTGCCTTTCTGGCAGTGGATGATCGGCGAGGTGCGCAATCAGCATCCTGAGGTCATGTTCCTTGCCGAAGCGTTCACCAAGCCTGCCATGATGGCGCGACTGGGCAAGGTCGGTTACAGCCAGAGTTACACGTATTTCACCTGGCGCAACACCAAGGCAGAGCTGTCCGAGTATTTCACCCAGCTCAACGAAGTGCCTTGGCGTGACTGCTATCGCCCGAACTTTTTCGTCAACACACCTGATATCAACCCGCGCTTCCTGCACGAGTCTGGCCGTCCTGGATTTCTGATCCGTGCAGCGCTGGCCACCATGGGCTCCGGGCTGTGGGGCATGTATTCGGGGTTTGAGTTGTGTGAAGCGGCACCGATTCCCGGCAAGGAAGAGTATCTGGACTCGGAAAAGTACGAGATTCGCGTTCGGGACTATGCCGCACCGGGCAACATCATTGCCGAGATCGCCCAGCTCAACCGCATTCGCAGGCAGAACCCCGCGCTGCAAACGCACTTGGGCTTGAAACTGTATAACGCGTGGAATGACAACATTCTGTACTTCGGCAAGCGTTCGGCGGATGGCAGCAACTTCATTCTGATTGCCGTCAACCTTGACCCCTTCAACGCACAGGAAGCAGATTTCGAGCTGCCGCTGTGGGAAATGGGCCTGCCGGATGACGCGGCGACGTCGGGTGAAGACCTGATGACCGGACACCGCTGGACCTGGTACGGCAAGTATCAGCACACGCGTCTTGATCCATCACAACCGTTTGGAATCTGGCGCATCCAGGCTGCGCAATAACACTCCCAAGGAGTCAGTAATGGCCAAGAAGCCCGGTGACGCGACATTCATCAAAGACCCGCTCTGGTACAAGGATGCGGTGATTTACCAGGTTCATGTGAAATCGTTCTTCGATTCCAATAACGACGGGATCGGCGATTTCGCGGGCTTGATCGAAAAGCTCGACTACATTGCCGCGCTGGGGGTCAACACCATCTGGTTGCTGCCGTTCTACCCGTCGCCGCGCCGGGACGATGGCTACGATATTTCCGAATACCGCGATGTGCATAGCGATTACGGCACCATGGCCGATGCCAAGCGCTTCATTGCCCAGGCGCACAAGCGTGGCCTGCGGGTGATCAGTGAGCTGGTTATCAACCATACGTCCGACCAGCACACGTGGTTTCAGAAAGCGCGTCATGCCAAGCCCGGCTCCAAGGCACGGGATTTCTATGTCTGGTCGGACACCGACCAGAAGTACGACGGCACGCGGATCATTTTTCTCGACACAGAAACGTCCAACTGGACCAGGGACCCGGTCGCCGGGCAATACTTCTGGCACCGTTTTTACTCCCACCAACCAGACCTGAACTTCGATAACCCGCACGTACTTGATGCGGTGCTTGAAGTCATGCGCTTCTGGCTGGACCTGGGCATTGACGGTTTGCGTCTGGACGCTATCCCATACCTGATCGAACGCGATGGCACCAATAACGAGAACCTTCCGGAAACCCATCAGGTGCTCAAGCGTATTCGCGCCGAGATCGATGCGAACTACCCGGACCGCATGCTGCTGGCCGAGGCCAATCAATGGCCGGAAGACACCCAGCTGTATTTCGGCGACAGCAAGGGGCCGGATGGCGACGAATGTCACATGGCGTTTCACTTCCCGCTGATGCCGCGCATGTACATGGCGCTGGCGCAGGAAGACCGCTTTCCGATCACCGATATTCTGCGCCAGACACCGGAAATTCCGGAGAATTGCCAGTGGGCGATTTTCCTCCGCAACCACGACGAACTGACCTTGGAAATGGTGACGGATCGTGAGCGTGATTACCTCTGGAATTACTATGCCGCTGACCGCCGCGCGCGGATCAACCTGGGTATTCGTCGACGCCTGGCACCACTGGTTGATCGGGACCGCCGCCGGGTCGAACTGTTGAACAGCATGCTGTTGTCGATGCCCGGCACGCCGACGTTGTATTACGGTGATGAGATCGGCATGGGCGACAACATCTATCTAGGCGACCGGGATGGTGTGCGTACGCCGATGCAGTGGTCGATCGACCGCAACGGCGGCTTTTCGCGTGCAGATCCGGCCAGCCTGGTATTGCCGCCGATCATGGACCCGATGTACGGCTTTCAGTCGGTCAACGTCGAAATTCAGGAGCGTGACCCGCACTCGCTGCTGAACTGGAATCGACGCATGCTGGCGGTGCGCAAACAGCAGAAGGCATTCGGGCGTGGCACGCTGAAAATGCTCTCGCCGTCGAACCGCCGCATTCTTGCGTATACCCGCGAGTACACGGCACCCGATGGTCACAGCGAAGTGGTGTTGTGTGTTGCCAACGTTTCCAGCGCCGCTCAGGCTGCAGAGCTTGAGCTGTCGGCTCACGCAGGCACAGTGCCGGTGGAAATGCTCGGTGGCAGCGCATTTCCGCCTATCGGGCAGTTAAGCTATTTGCTGACGCTCCCGCCGTATGGTTTTTACTGGTTTTTACTGGCTTCGGAGAATCAAATGCCCAGTTGGCACGTTGAACCCGCGCAGAGCATGCCGGACTTCCCGACCCTGGTGCTCAAGAAGCGCCTTGAGGAGTTGCTCGAAGAGCCGCTGCGCAGCACCATGGAAAAAACGTCACTGGCTGTTTATTTGCCAAAACGCCGCTGGTTCGCAGGCAAGGGCAAGGACATAGAGCAGGTCAATATCGCGTATGCGGTGCGTTTCGGCGATGAGGCGCACCCTGTGTTGCTCAGCGAAATAGAAGTGACTGCAGACGGCCAGACCGATCGCTATCAGCTGCCATTCGGCTTGCTCGCCGAAGACGACATCAGCAGCGCGTTGCCACAGCAACTGGCACTTGCCAGAGTGCGGCGTAATCGTGATGTAGGGCTGATCACCGATGCGTTTACTCTGGAAACCTTCATTCGTGCAGTGATTCAGGGCATGCAGTCGGATACGGTCATCCCCTGCGCTGACGGCGAGTTGCGTTTCGAGCAAAGTTCGCAGCTGGCACCGCTCGCCCTCACCGCAGAGTCGGAAGTGCGCTACCTGTCTGCCGAGCAGTCGAACAGCTCGGTGGTCGTCGGTGGCAGCCTGGTGCTCAAACTGATTCGTAAAGTCAGTGCCGGGACGCACCCGGAGCTGGAAATGGGTGCTTTCCTGACCAACGCTGGCTTCAAGAATATCTCGCCGTTGCTTGGCTCTGTGGTGCGTGTCGGCAACGACGGAAAACCGAATCTGCTGATGATTGCCCAAGGCTACCTGAGCAATCAGGGTGACGCTTGGGAGTGGACACAGAACAATCTGGAACGCGCAGTACGCGATGAGTTGGCGCATGGCGTTTCCGGCCAGGAACAGCATTACAATGCGTTGCTGGAGCTGGCGGACTTTTCGCGTAGCCTTGGTCAGCGTCTCGGTGAAATGCACCAGATTCTGGCGTCGCCTACCGACAATGCAGACTTCGCTGTTGAAGTCACCAGCAGTCAGGACAGCAAGGCCTCCGGAACCAGCGTCAATGCTCAGCTTGAGCGCGCCTTGCAACTGCTTGAGCAGCGCAAGGGCGATCTGGAACAGGACGATCAGCAACTGGTCAGCGATTTGCTTGCACAGCGCAAGCAGATTCGTCAGCGCGTCGAAGGTCTGGCCAAGCGCTCGGCAGGTGGCCTGCGGATTCGCGTGCATGGTGACTTGCACCTCGGGCAAGTGCTGGTGGTCAAAGGCGATGCCTACCTGATCGATTTCGAGGGTGAACCGGCCCGCGCACTTGAAGAACGCCGTGCCAAGCACAGCCCGTTCAAGGATGTCAGCGGTGTTTTGCGCTCGTTTGACTACGCTGCCGCCATGGCAGTACGCAGCGCACAAAGCGTCGATACCTCGCCTGAGGCTGCCGGTGCTCGCAAACGTGTCGCCGAGACCTACCTGGCGCAGGCGCGGGAAGCCTTTATCGAAGGTTATCGCTCGGCAACGAGCGGAATGGCTCATGCCTGGAAAGATGCAAAAGGGGAGGACGCCGCACTGGAATTGTTCACCCTTGAAAAAGCTGCTTATGAAGTGATCTACGAAGCCGAGAATCGTCCAGCCTGGTTGGCCGTTCCCTTGCAAGGCTTGCGTGGGTTGCTGCAACCGTCTGATGGAGAGCCAATATGAATGCGCCTCACAAAACCGGCACAGGCCGCCGCGCGATTCCCGCTGCTGCGGACCTCGACGCGCTGATCCGCGCGGAACACCGTGATCCTTTCTCGATCCTGGGTCCGCACGGTGACGGCGGCAGCGGGCAATACGTTCGTGCCTATCTGCCCGCTGCGTTGAGCGTGCGTCTGCTGGCCAAAGATGATGGTCGCGAGCTGGGCGAGATGGAAATGAGCGAGGTGCCGGGTTTTTTCGTCGGTCATCTCGAGCAGCCACAGCCTTACCTGCTGAAAATCCAATGGGCTGGCGGCGAGCAGATCACTGAGGACCCTTACAGCTTCGGTCCGCTGCTGGGCGAGATGGACCTTTATCTGTTTGCCGAAGGCAACCACCGCGACCTGAGCAGTTGCCTGGGCGCGCAAGTGACCAACGTCGATGGCGTCGACGGTGTGCGCTTTGCGGTCTGGGCGCCGAATGCCCGCCGTGTGTCGGTGGTCGGCAGTTTCAACAGCTGGGATGGTCGTCGTCACCCGATGCGCCTGCGTCACCCGACCGGCGTATGGGAGATTTTCGTTCCGCGTCTGCAGCCCGGTGAAGTCTACAAATACGAGATCCTCGGTGCCCACGGGATTCTGCCGCTGAAAAGCGACCCTATGGCTCTGGCCACTACGCTGCCGCCCGACACCGCGTCAAAGGTCACTACGCCACTGCAATTCGAGTGGAACGACCAGGAATGGCTGCAATCACGGACAGGCCGCCACGATGTTGCCGCGCCGCTGTCGATCTACGAACTGCACGCAGGCTCGTGGCAGATGGAGCAGCACGAAGACGGTCAATGGCGACAGTACAACTGGCGCGAGCTGGCTGATCGCTTGATTCCCTATGTGAAGGAACTCGGCTTCACCCACATTGAGCTGATGCCGATCATGGAGCACCCGTTCGGGGGGTCATGGGGCTATCAGTTGCTGGCCCAGTTTGCACCGACTGCTCGCTACGGTTCGCCGGAAGATTTCGCCGCGTTCGTTGACGCCTGTCATCGGGCTGAAATAGGCGTGATTCTTGACTGGGTGCCTGCGCATTTCCCGACCGATACCCACGGCCTGGCGCAGTTCGACGGCACCGCGCTGTACGAGTACGCCGACCCCAAGGAAGGCTTCCATCAGGACTGGAACACGCTGATCTACAACCTGGGGCGCACCGAAGTTCATGGCTTCATGCTGGCTTCGGCGTTGCACTGGCTTAAGCATTACCACATCGACGGTCTGCGAGTGGATGCGGTGGCGTCAATGCTGTACCGCGACTATTCGCGTAATGCAGGCGAATGGGTGCCAAATCGCTTTGGCGGACGCGAAAACCTCGAGGCAATCGACTTCCTGCGTCATTTGAACGACGTAGTTGCGCTGGAAGCCCCAGGGACCATGGTGATTGCGGAAGAGTCGACCGCGTGGCCGGGTGTCAGCGAGCCGACCCAGCAGGGTGGGCTGGGCTTCAACTACAAGTGGAGCATGGGCTGGATGCATGATTCGCTGCAGTACATGGAGGAGGACCCGATCAATCGCGGACACCACCACGGCAAGCTGAGCTTCAGCCTGGTGTACGCGTGGTCAGAGCGCTTCGTACTGCCTATTTCCCATGACGAAGTGGTACACGGCAAACATTCGCTGATCGACAAGATGCCGGGTGACCACTGGCAGAAGTTCGCCAACCTGCGCGCTTATCTGTCGTTCATGTGGACGCACCCGGGCAAGAAACTGCTGTTCATGGGCTGTGAATTCGGTCAGTGGCGTGAGTGGAATCACGACCGTGAACTGGACTGGTACTTGATGAAATACGCTGAACATATTGGCGTGAAGAAGCTGGTCAGTGACCTGAACCGAATCTATCGTCAGGAAAAGGCGTTGTACCAGCGCGATGCTGATCCAGCGGGCTTCCAGTGGCTGATCGGCGACGACCAGGCCAATAGCGTGTTTGCCTACCTGCGCTGGAGCAATGATGGCGAGCCGCTGCTGGTGGTGGCCAACATGACGCCAGTGCCGCGCCTGGATTATCGTGTCGGCGCGCCGGTATCAGGTGCATGGACTGAGTTGCTGAACAGCGACGCGGAAACCTACGCAGGTTCTAACATGGGCAATGGTGGGGAAGTGAACACCGAAGACGAGCCAGCACATGGGATGGAGGCTTCACTGAAACTGAACCTGCCGCCGCTTGCCGTGCTTATCCTCAAACCGAAGAAGACTGACCAGGGCGCATCCCCGCGCTGACGGTCGCATTACCACACCAGCCTGAAACCCAGGCTGGTGTTTACTCCCTCCGTTCCTTGTTCGCCCAGATCAACAAGGTAATCAGCGCTCCAGTGCAGACTGGCCTTGCTGCTCAATGTCGCTATCATCCCGGCGCCGATACTGCCCGTCGTTGATCGATGCTCGGTTCTTATCTGCTCTGCATGATCGAATGTCAGCGTGTCATGGCCGTCTTTGGTGTGCCAGAGGTTGGCTCGCAGATAAGGCGCTATCGGTACGCTACTGAATTGATAGCGCCCCTTGAAACGTATGCCGATGCGCCCTGTGGTGTAAGACTGACTGTCGAATCCGAGATGGGCAATGCCGTCATGCTGATCCTGAAGGTCTATGCGTTGGTAGATGATCTGTAGCTGAGGCTCTGCAACCCAGCGCTGTGAGAGTGGCAGCGGATACCCGGCCTCTGCAGACAGGCTCATCACATGGCCTTCAATGTCGACACCTGTGCCCCTGACGGAGCGGCTGCGGCCGTCCAGGCGAGTGCCCATCGCGACTGCGTCAACGTACCCGCCACCGGGTGTCGTCAGCGTCCAGTAGGCCCCCAGGCTTTGCCCGCTCAGTTTCAGGTGCCCTGTTTCGTAGTTTCTGAAACCCTCAGCAAAACCCTGCACTTTGCCATCCAGACGGTTATGCGCGACGAACAGCCCGACGCGCTGGCTCCGCCCGTTGTCCAAGTGCCAGGCATACAGATCATGGCCGATCTGGTAGCCCTTGAATGAAGCGTCCAGGCCTGGGCTCACGTCTCCAGACCAGCGTTGCCTGAAGTCGCTGCCAAACACACGTGCCCATCCGGCAGGCGCCATGTCGTATTCAGTCAGTAGCGCCTGATCACCCTGGCGCTCATGAAAGGTGCCCAGCGAACTCAGCGCCAGGACCGCAGCGCTTGGCGCTGCCACTGAATAGTTGGCGACCTCGGGGCGGTACAACGCGATGGGCGAGGCTCCGCGAACGGGTTCCGGCAGTGGCGGTGTTCCGATCGCGGGCACTGGCAGTGCGGCTGCCGGGAGGACCGGGGCCGGGGTGGTCGGCGCAGGCTCAGGCTCAGGGTTTGGGAGCGGGGCGGGCACAGGTTGCGGTGTTGGTGTCGGCTCGGGAGCAGGTTCGGGAGTCGGCTCAGGTGTCGGCTGGGGAGTTGGCTGTGCAGGTTCGGGGAGGGGCTCTACAGGGGGCGGCGCTGGCGTTGGCGGCGCAATCACCGCAGAGCGCAGGAACCAGCTGTTCTCCGAGCCGGCAGTGGCGCCGCCCTTGAACAGGTAATACTGATAAGCTCCTGCAGACAGCGGACTTTGCAACGAAAAGGCGCTGCTATCGCTGGTTGCACCGTTGATGGCTTGTACCACTTCAATGCCGTTGCCAAGGGTCAGGGCGCCCAGCCCACCCGCGTTGCTGACGATCATGCGCGTAGAACCACTGATCCTACCCTGTGCCACCACCAGTCGGTCGCTGGCGGATGCATCATCGCCCAGTGCCGAGAGCAACAGCAGCCGCCCGTTCTGGCCGGTGTAATTGCCGTTCACCGTCAATGTGCCAGTGAGCGCACTGCCTGCATCGCGCACGTCCAGCGTTCCGGCATTCTCTAATGAAGCGAGGGATGCTGCGCGGAAGGGCGCAATGCTGCCCGAGGTCGAGATCAGCGTACTGCTGGAATCAATGTTCAGAACGCCGGTGTTACTCACGCCGTCACCAAGGACCAGCTTACCGGCCAGATCCAGCTGCGAGCCGTTGCTCAGGTTGACGGTCTCCCAGTTGCCATAGCGACCCGGCTGCAAAGACACAGTGTTATCAAGCGTCAGCACGTCATTGCCAGGGCCGCCGTCAAGCAGCGGGTTGGCGCTCAGGTAATATTCGCTCAGGTTGTACAGCCGCGCCGCATCATCGCCGTCGGCCATCAACACACTGTTGCGGGCGTAGCCACCGTTCAGCCAATTGAAGCTGTCATTACCGGCGCTGGCACGAACTTCACCACGAATATCGCCACCGCTGAGGGTGATCAGGTCGTCGCCGCCGCTGACGCTGACATTGCCGCCCACAGAGCCGCCCAAGAGGGTGATCGTATCCCTGCCAAAGCCGGTTACCAGGTTGTTGATGATCGTGCCACCGGACATCTCGAACACGTTGTTGTCGAGCTTCATGTCAACTCGGCCAATGCTGCCGCCGGTCATCACCGCAACGTCGCCGTCCTCGAACGCACGAGTGATGGTGCCTCCGGTCATCAGAAAGGTATCTCGCCCGTCGCACTGGGCCAGCGAGCCCAGCGTAACGCCGCTCATGAAAAAGTCGTCGGGATCGTCGCCCTGGTTCAGGCCGCCGCTGATCTCGCCCGCCGACAACGTGAATGAGTCGATTCCGGCACTCTGGGTGACGTTGCCGAGAATACGGCCTGACTGCATATCAACGCTGTCGATTCCTGACCCATAGCTGATATCGCCGGCGACCGTGCCTGTTCCGCCTTTGGGAAATATCAGAATGTGATCGCCGCTCAGACCGATAAATGAGCCGCTGATGTCACTGTCGCAGACTTGAACGCCGGACGACGTCGAGGCCCCAAGTGCGCAGGCTCCCTCCGCACAGGACGGGATAATGGCCAGCATAATGAATGGCAGAACATTACGGGTGTGGTACAGATGAATACAACGAATTTTCATGACAGCTCTCCCGGCCAGGCAGGCAGCAGGGAGGCAATCGAAACGGATCAAGGCGCCAGACTGCCACGCTCAGTGACGTCGCCCCAAGGCTGGCGACGGTCGCTTTGCGGGCCTGTTTTCAAGGCCCGCAGTACGAAGTCAAGAGGTCGTTGGCCGATGCGTCAAGAAGTTGACCGACCGGTGGCGAGATTTAAACTTCTGCTACCAACTATTGGAATTACAAGTAAAAAACTTATGCGCTAAAGGTAGTGTTCATGCTGGATATGTTTGGTTGGCGGTGCGGCGTGATAACCAGATTGTCAGCGCCAGCGCGCACGCCGACAGCAACGCCGCGTAAAAAAATATCCAGTCATAGCCCTGACCCAAGGCAATAGCCCCCATTACAGGGCCGGCAATTGCCAAGGCCAGATCGAAGAACACAGCGTAGGCACTCAGGCCTGCGCCTCGGCTGGGGGTAGGTACGCTTTTGATCGCTTCCACGCCCAGCGCCGGGTAGACCAGTGAAAGCCCCACACCGGTCAGTCCTGCCCCAGCCAGAGCAATGCCGCTGCTCGGTGAAAGCCAGAGCATCAGCAGTCCGCAGATCTCCACAGCCATGCAGACGATGGCCGCGTTGTAGCCGCCGAGGCGGTTGATGGCACCGATGAACAGCAGGCGGGCGAGGATAAAGCACACGCCAAACATGCTCAGGCAATAGGCCGCACCTTCCCAGCCGCGGCTTAGATAAAACAGGGTGATGAAGGTGGTCAGCGTGCCGTAGCCGATGGAGGACAACGTCAGTCCCAGACCATAAGGCGCGATCCGGCCGAACACTGACCAATAGGGCAGGTGCTCACCGACTACGACCGGTACCGATGGCTTGTTGCGGATCAGCCAAAGTGCCAGCCCTGCCATCACGATCAAGGCGCCCCCCCAGGCTGTTGAAACCCACGGCGTCGATGACAATCACTCCCAGCGGTGCACCAATGGCTATCGCACCATAGGACGCGATGCCGTTCCACGAGATTGATCGGGCCGTATGTTCCGCGCCGAGCTTGCCGATGCACCAACTAATAGTGCCAACTCCGATAAGCCCTTGGGAAACGCCGAGAAACAGTCGCGCAACGATCAGAATCGACAGGCTCAGCGTGGCAAACTCCTGAAGCAGCGTTGCCAGTAACGTCATGCTGCCACTGATGACGATGCCCCACAGTCCGAACACGATAGAGCGCTTGCTGCCCAGCGTGTCGGTCGCCCGGCCGGCAAAAGGTCGACTCAGCAGCGTTGCCAGGTATTGCGAGGCAATGGTCAGGCCTGCAATCAACGGGCTGAAACCCAGCTGGTCGTGAACATAGCCGGGCAGCACCGCAATAGGCAGGCCGATGCACAGGAAGGCGATGAACGTGTAGAAAACGATGGAAACGATCTGCAGGGTAATCGTCATGGAACCGGAGTGTGCGGCAGGCATTGGGCTCTTCGCTGGCAGGCGGTGGGAGTGCCTCATCATGGCGTGCGCTGTGACTAAAAGAAAGCAGGCTAACGGTTTTATGCGGGCTGATTATCAGGCAGTTGCTGTTCTGTAGATATGGTCATAGGATGACTGATCACACCACAATAATAAAAAGGTTCACCATGAGAAATATTCTGTTGCTGGCCGCTGCAGTCGGTTGTTCGTTTGGCCTGCCTGCCCAGGCAGCCACGTTTGCTTACATTTCCAGTCCCACTGACGGCCTTATATCCCAATACCGTCTGGATGAGCAGAGCGGCGCGCTCAGCCTGGTCGAGCAGACCAAAGCCGGAGACCAGGTCAATCCGATGGCCATCTCACCGGACGGCAAAGCGTTATTTGCAGCGCTACGTTCCAAGCCTTATCAAGTGCTGAGTTACAGCATCGAGCCTGCAACAGGGCATCTCAAACCGCTGAGCCAGGCACCATTGGCCGAGAGCCTGGCCTATTTGTCTACCGATCGCAGCGGGCGCTTCCTGTTCGGCGCATCCTATGGTGCCGATTTGCTCAGCGTACAGCCCATCGATGCGCAACACCGCCCCAGCGACAGTATCCAGACCTACAAGACCGGCATGCATGCGCATTCGGTGCGCACCGACCCGAGCAACCGTTTTGTATACGCCGGTAATCTTGGCGTTGATCGTGTTCTGCAATACCGGCTGGAGCCAAAAGACGGCAAGCTTGTTCCCATTGGCGAGGGCTACGTTGCGGTTGCCGAGAATACCGGCCCGCGCCACTTGGCATTCTCTTCCGATGGCAAATTTCTGTACGTGGTTGGCGAAATGAGTGGCACCGTCACTGCCTTCGCGATCAACCAGAAAACCGGTGCGTTGAAGCAGACAGGCGAGGCGGACGGTATCCCGAAACGCTTGAACCTGGCGCCGGGGCAAGCCCGCGATGCGCGCAACAATGATCTCAAGGACGATCCCACTCCGCGTATCTGGGCGGCAGACATTCGCCTCGCGTCGAATGGCAAGTGGCTGTTTATCAGCGAGCGCACTTCCAGCAGCGTGTCGCTGTTCAAGGTCGAGCCTGCCAGTGGCAAGGTGACGTTTGTCGAAAACTATCCGGTGCAGGAAAAACAGCCACGCAATATCGCTGTGTCACCCAATGGGCGCTGGTTGCTGGTGAGCGGTGAGAAAAGCGACAAGGTCGGCAGTTACGCCATTGCGGCGAACGGTGCCTTGCAGCGGGTCAGCGAAGCGCCCTCGGGCAAGGGTGCGATGTGGATTGAAATGCTCAGCCAGCCGGGCCAGTAGCGGTTTTGAAAATAAAAAGCCCTGTCACATGACAGGGCTTTTTGCTGTAGCAGCCTGACAGGCTTAGAACGAAACGCCCTGGCTGCGCAGGTAGTCGTCGTAGGTACCGCTGAAGTCGATCACGCCGCTTGGGCTGAGTTCGATGATGCGGGTTGCCAGCGAGGACACGAACTCGCGGTCGTGGCTGACGAAAATCAGGGTGCCCGGGTAGTTTTCCAGCGCAAGGTTCAGCGCTTCGATGGATTCCATATCCAGGTGGTTGGTCGGTTCGTCCATCACCAGCACGTTCGGTTTTTGCAGGATCAGCTTGCCGAACAGCATGCGGCCCTGTTCACCACCGGAAATCACTTTGACCGACTTGAGGATCTCGTCATTGGAGAACAGCATGCGGCCCAGAGTGCCACGTACCATTTGCTCGCCGCCTTGCGTCCACTGGCCCATCCAGTCGAAGAGGGTAGATTCGTCTTCAAAATCGTGAGCGTGGTCCTGAGCGTAGTAACCGATTTCCGCTGCTTCGGTCCACTTGACCGTGCCTGCATCGGGTTGCAACTCGTTGACCAGGGTGCGTAGCAGGGTGGTCTTGCCGATGCCGTTCGGACCGATGATTGCAACACGTTCGCCGGCTTCGACCTGGAAGCTGAAGTCCTTGAACAGTGTCTTGCCATCGAAGCCTTTGGCCATGCGATCGACAATGACCGCCTGACGGTGCAGCTTTTTGGTTTGTTCGAAACGAATGAACGGGCTGACACGGCTGGACGGCTTGACCTCGGCCAGCTGGATCTTGTCGATCGCCTTGGCTCGGGACGTGGCCTGCTTGGCTTTCGATGCGTTGGCCGAAAAGCGGCTGACGAACGATTGCAGCTCAGAGATCTGTGCCTTCTTCTTGGCGTTGTCGGACAGCAATTGCTCGCGGGACTGGGTCGCGACGGTCATGTACTCGTCATAGTTGCCCGGGAACAGGCGCAACTCGCCGTAATCCAGGTCGGCCATGTGCGTGCACACGCTGTTCAGGAAGTGACGGTCGTGGGAGATGATGATCATCAGGCTGTTGCGCTGGGTGAGGATGTTTTCCAGCCAGCGAATGGTGTTGATGTCCAGGTGGTTGGTCGGTTCGTCGAGCAACAGCACTTCCGGATCGGAGAACAGTGCCTGCGCGAGCAGAACGCGCAGTTTCCAGCCGGGCGATACTTCGCTCATAGGACCGTTGTGCTGTTCGATGCCGATACCCAGGCCCAGCAGCAGTTCGCCGGCACGGGACTCGGCAGTGTAGCCGTCCATTTCCGCAAATTCGGTTTCCAGCTCGGCCACGGCCATGCCGTCGTCTTCGCTCATTTCCGGCAGCGAGTAGATGCGGTCGCGCTCGGCCTTGACTTTCCACAGCTCTTCATGGCCCATGATCACGGTGTCGAGTACCGTGAATTCTTCGTAGGCGAACTGATCCTGGCGCAGCTTACCCAGTCGTACGTTCGGCTCCAGCATCACCTGACCGCCCGAAGGCTCGAGGTCGCCACCGAGGATTTTCATGAAGGTGGACTTGCCGCAGCCGTTCGCGCCAATCAGGCCGTAACGGTTACCGGCGCCAAACTTGACCGAGACATTCTCGAACAAGGGTTTGGGGCCGAACTGCATCGTGATGTTAGCTGTGGAGATCAATTACTTTACCTATCAATAACTTGGGCAATAACTGGGGAGCGCTGGTGTCAGCGGTGTCGTATTCGAGACACGACCGGAGCTGTTCAGCCTGCTCCGCCTGAGCATGAGCTGATCCAACGGGCATACGTCTACAGCAACGGCAGCCTGCCATGGCCGCGTTGCCGGGATATGAATGTGGGGGTTCATGCCAGACATTGGCGCGCATTGTCGCATAGGTCGGGCGGCAGTGACATGGTGGACAGTGCCGGATTGCCGAGTTGTCCACGTTCCGGCCTGCTCAGGAGCCTGTTGGGTAGCCTTGCTCAAAGCGTGTGCACAAGGCAGAGGCAGGCGCGATTTCAAAAGAAGTCGCAGAAGAAAGATACTGAGTCGTCAAATTGCCTGATCGGGAGGTCGTTTACGTTCGGCTAGCGCTGTAACGGGCAACGCTCACTTTAAGTCGGGCCTCATCAATGCTCAACTTGGGAATGACTTCATCCGGAACTCGCGAGCTGTCGGATAAATTGAACACTTGAAAATCATCCCCGACTACATGCTTCGACATAAGTTCCAGTGACGGGAGAATTCTTGATTCGTAGTGCTGGTCCAGTCCACAAGGCGAGCATACATCTGTCGACGATTCATAGAACCGGCCTGCAGACTGGTTCATATCAAAGCCCACGAGAAAGACGCTATCAAAACCAAGGTGATAAGACAATTGCAAGGCGAGATACATGACCGTGCGAGCGTCGAAAAACCCCAGTTCCAGGTTTTTGCTGAAGCCGATATCCCTGCTTCTATGACTCCATAAAGACACTTTTCTGACCAGTGCGTCGTCTCGTGAGCAGAGCGCCGCAACCGTGGATAACCTCGGTGATTTCTTCAGCGCATAGGCGCGCCCGGAAGGCCTGGGAATGCCGGAGCTGAACTGGTCTTCCCAGAGGCCGACATTCTCGCTCTCGCGCATTGCCGCAGCGAACAGCTCGGGCTGCTGATTGGGAAAATCCCGGTCAGTACACACGTAGAACAATGGTTTGATGTTCGTTTCTGCAAACATCGAGAACGCCCCGTTCATGGTAATCATGGGGACGTCCGAAAAATCTTGAATCGGGAAGTTTCGGGCAGATTGACCTGAGCCAATCAGAAGAACCGGGCCTTTTCTGGTGCCTCTGCATTTGCCGAAATCAAGTACGCGGGTCGGCTTCGGAGTGTGGTCTTCAGCCGATTTGCGAAGATAAGCAGTCGCATTGATGGATTGACTAGTCATGACTACCCTGTAAGCACTAGTGGCAAATTAGTTGGGACATTTTGCGCGCAATACTACTGGCTGGTGGCCATTAGTTCAACATCAAAGAGTTTCAAAAGCGTATCATACTGGAAACATCACGCCACAGATTGATGACTAATTTTTGAGAATTTGCCATTCCTTTACAATGTTCTCAGATGTAAGGCATGGCGCGCGGCATTGTTTAATGTTAATTGGCCAGTATCAAACTAGTGGTTAATGCTCCTGCCGCTAGATGCACTTAACGCAACAATACTGTGTATGCACACAGTCTTGGCGCTGTGCGGGGGAAGGAAGGCGGGAGAGGGTGAGGCTGCAAGGCCCGGCTATTACCGGGCCTCCTTGTTGTGGCGAATTTATTGATGGCTAATCGGATTTCCGTTCCTGCCGCTTCCTCCTGAACCAGCTCCCCAGCGCGTGGAAAGGGTGAATGAACATCGCAATCGCTCCGAGCAGAAAGACGATGGAGACAAGGATCAGGCCCAGGCCCTCGTGTGCAAACATAGTGATTGACTCCTGTTGTTCACTTTGTCGGTCCGCTGAAGACTAGCCGCTGAAACGTTTCACCTCATGAAGAAATGTTAATGAACTTTCCTGGCGGGGGCCGCGAGGCGAGCTTTTGCCTGGCTAGTGCTGTCGCGGCGAAGCTATGAAGTACTCGCGTTTGTTGACTCAAATAGCTGAGAAGGAGCGGATTTTCCGTGAGCCGGTCTGGGGACGGGACTTCTCAAAATTCACCCGTCGCGGAACTAGATGAGGCGATGACGAGACTATAAGCACGCTCGCGTTCATCGGGCCGTGCCTATGAGCGCGCATTCTCATCACCCGGAGGTTCCTGACATGAAGTCCCTTTTCCGTCCAGTCTTGCTGCTGGCTGTTGCTTTACCCCTGTTGCTGACTGGCTGCGGGGATAAGGAGCCCGAACAACGCACTGCGTTCACTCAGTTCCTGCAAACCCGAATTATCGACAAGCCAGGTGTGCACGTTCCCAAACTGACGGACGATGAAAAGAAAGCCTTTGGTGACTACAGCTCGCACTATGCCGTTATTTCCGACTTCGGCGCGGGCATGGACACTGCAGTGCAGCCTCTCGCTGGCTTGATGCAGAAAGGATCCTTTCGCTCGGTAAGCGATGTCATTCAACGTCGCGCAGACCTGGCTGCCGTGCAGACAGGTCTGGATGAAGTCGGCGAGAAGTTGACCATCGAGCAGGGCAAGGCCGATGCGGCACATGCCAAACTCAAGCAGCCCGATGACTTGAAAGTCGTTTATGATAAGGCTTATGACCGGACTGTGAGCGTGCCCGCCAACACGTTCCGTGAAGTCTTGCCGCAAATAAAGGGCACGTTTTCGAGCGGCCTGAAGGTTGCCGATTATGTGGACGCGCACAAATCGCAAATCGATATCTCCGGTTCGGCGATAACCGTCAAGGACCCGGTCGTACAGGCTGAACTCAACAAGTTGCTGCAAGAGCTGAACGAGCAGGGCAAAAACGCTCAGCAGGCTCAGGCTCGCCTGCAATCGCTCATGACCGGTCGCTGAGACTGATCTGGCGGCTTGCCCCGGCCTTGTTGCCGGGCCAGGCCGTGTGTCGGGTATGATTCGCGTGTCTTTTTGCCTGCCCCGGGGCCTGCCTGTTTGATAATCAAACCTCTCTTATCGACGATTGCCCTGCGTGAAGCGGTGCCCGCTGACGCTATATGCCTGAGCGCGCTGGGCATGCAGGTCTTTCTCGACACCTACGCAACGCAGGGCATCCGTGAGTCCATTGCACGCGAAGCCCTCGACGCGTTCTCCCCGCAGGCGTTTGCGCATCTGCTTGGCAAACCGGAAGCGCTCATTATCGTGGCTGAATCTCTAGGGCATCTGATCGGCTTCGCTCAGGTAACGCTGTGCGTCGATCACCCGATGCTTGGCGTATCGACGGCTGCCGAGTTGCAACGCCTCTATGTGCAGGAACGTTTCACTGGATGTGGAGCAGGGCGACTGTTGCTCGAAGCCGCCGAGCAGCGCGCTACGGCCAGAAAGGCGGCGTTGATGTGGGCGACTGTCTGGGTTGGAAACCCGCGCGCGTTGGGGTTTTACCCGCGGCAGGGTTATGAAGTGAAAGGTTCGCCACGTTATGAGTTTCAGGGCGAAACGCATGAGAATAGGCTATTCGCCAAACTGCTCGGCGGGTCAAATCTGACGCGGAATTCTGTTTGATCAACGATTGCAGATGTGTGTCCCTGTGAGCGCAGCGGAACTCCGTGACGCCTCACAAGACTCGCGTTTATCCTTGCGCATCATTCTGAGCATTGTTGCCTTCAAGGAGTCGTTGCAGTGACCACCATCAAAATTACCGCGGCGGATACGAGTTTCTGGCCGAAGCCAATCCGGATGCGCCGCAAACGGTGGAAGCGTTTCTCAAGCTGCTGCCTTATCGGCAGAAATTCATCCATGTGCGCTGGAGTGGCGAAGGCTGCTGGGTGCCGCTGGATGATTATCAACTGAAGCTGAATGACACGTTGATCGGTTTCGAGAACGCAACGAGTCATCCTTCTGTGGGCGACATTCTGTTTTATCCGGGTGGTTACAGCGAAACCGAGATTATCCTGGCGTACGGTTCGTGCTGTTTCGCCAGCAAGATGGGGCAACTGGCCGGCAATCACTTTCTGACCATCACTCAAGGCAAGGAAAACCTGCGCAAACTGGGCGTCAAGACGCTTTGGGAAGGCGCTCAGGATGTGGTTTTCGAGCTGGCCTGAGCCTGTGGTTATTGCGCAGTAGTCATTTGCCAGCATTTCTCGGAACTGCTGATCTTCGCCAGGGGTCTAGTCCACAATGCTTCCAGCTCCCGGAAGCCGACCTGGAGACAAGACCTTGAATATCTTTGAAGCATTGCGTGAAAGCCATGATCGTCAGCGCGGATACGCTGACGCACTGATCCAGACCAGCGGCGACAGTGTCGAACGGGAAAAAGCCTACATACAGCTCAAGGATGAGCTTCAGGCTCACGAGACAGCCGAAGAGCGGTTTTTCTACATTCCCCTGATGGCCCACGACAACGGCGTGGACCTCAGTCGCCATGCCATTTCCGAGCATCATGAAATGGACGAGATGATGGAAGAGCTCGATGAAACCGAGATGTCGAGCCCGGCCTGGCTGGCGACTGCGAAAAAGCTGTCGGAAAAAGTGCATCACCACTTGAAGGAAGAAGAGCAAAAGTTCTTTCAGATGGCAGGCAAGTTACTTGATGAAAAGCAGAAAGAGAGCCTGGCTGGTGAATACGTGAAGGAATACGAAGAGCAATTGGCTGAGGGGTAACAGGTCCGTGCAGTGCTAGAATCGGCTTTTTCATCAGCGAAGGCACGACATGAAGTTTCTGTTTTTGACGAGCGCAACGGTGATTGCGGCAACGGTTCTGGCCGGGTGCGCAGCGCCTTCAAACTCAGCACGTGCGGCAGGGCCATTCAAGGTCCTGTCGAGTGCCAAACAGGATGCCGCCGTTGCCCAGTGCATTCAGGTGACCTGGCAGAACGAAGCGATGTTTGGCACATCTTCAGATGTGTTCCTGCATGATCTTTCCGGTGGCGGCTTCACCGTGTTCACTACCGAATCCAGGTATTTCGCAGACGTACACGCCAAAGGTCCTGCCACTGCTGTCGAGTTCTACGCCCCGCAGGGCGATACCCAGGCCGCCTTGCGATCTGCTGCGATTGCTACCTGCCTCTGACTGAATCTCTTGCCAATGCTCCCGCATTGGCAAGTAGTTCGTGGCGCTTTGCCCCCCTATCATCACTGCGGCGCGACCATTGCGCCTGCACCAGTACTGCGTACTCGACAGCGCGCGCGCACAAGAGTGGGGCCTTACCACTCAAACGTGACAAATGGTAGCGATGCCCTCAAGCCGTAATATCACCCAGCCATCAACCCCTTCATCTCCAGCCTTTTGATTTGCCTCGACATTTTTATGCGGTGTTTTTCGCAGGCCTCGTATGGCACACTTTCTGCTGTCTATTCCGTTGTTACATACCATTGTCCGCTATAGCGGAATAAAAATACTTCGGCGGAGTCTATGTCATGCATCGCGGACCTTCTTTTGTGAAAGCTTGTGCGTTTGTCCTTGCAGCCTCATTCACGCTGGCCAACTCGGCTCAGGCCGCCGAAGGCAGCAAGCTGGATGCAGTATTGAAACGTGGCAATCTGGTGGTGGGTACAGGCAGTACCAATGCCCCGTGGCATTTTCAGGGAGCGGACGGCAAGTTGCAGGGTTTCGATATCGACATCGGCAGGATCATCGCCAAGGGCCTGTTCAATGACCCGAGCAAGGTCGAGTTCGTGGTGCAGTCCTCGGATGCGCGAATTCCCAACCTGCTGACCGACAAGGTCGACATCAGTTGCCAGTTCATCACCGTTACCGCCAGTCGTGCACAGCAGGTGGCGTTCACCTTGCCGTACTACCGCGAAGGCGTAGCGTTGTTGCTGCCTGCCAACAGCAAATACAAGGAAATAGATGACCTTAAAGCCGCGGGCGACGGAGTGACGGTTGCCGTGCTGCAGAACGTATATGCCGAAGAGCTGGTGCATCAGGCGCTGCCCAAAGCCAAGGTCGATCAGTACGACAGCGTCGACCTGATGTACCAGGCGATCAACTCGGGCCGCGCCGACACGGCCGCCACCGACCAGTCTTCAGTGAAGTATCTGATGGTTCAGAACCCTGGCCGCTACCGCTCGCCGGCTTTTGCCTGGAGCCCGCAAACCTACGCTTGTGCCGTCAAACGTGGCGATCAGGACTGGTTGAACTTCGTCAACACCGCCTTGCATGAAGCCATGACCGGTGTCGAGTTCCCGGCTTACGCCGCTTCGTTCAAGCAATGGTTCGGTGTCGATCTGCCTGTGCCTGCAATCGGTTTCCCGATGGAATACAAATAAGTCCACTCTGACCTTCAAGGGCAGGGCAGGCCTTCGGGCTTTCCCTGCCAGGTACGGGCAAGCATGAATTATCAATTGAATTTTGATGCCGTATGGCGTGACTTCCCCAGCTTGCTGGCGGGCTTGGGCCTGGGGCTGGAACTGGCCCTGATCTCGATCGCTATCGGCTGTGTGATCGGGTTGGCAAATGCATTTGCGCTGCTGTCACGTTACAAGGCACTGCGCATTGTCGCGTCGATCTACGTCACCGTGGTGCGCAACACGCCCATTCTGGTGTTGATCCTGCTGATCTACTTCGCCTTGCCCGGGCTGGGCATTCGCCTGGACAAGCTGGCGTCGTTCATTGTCACGCTGTCGCTGTACGCTGGCGCCTATCTGACCGAAGTTTTCCGTGCCGGTTTGCTGAGCATCCACAAAGGTCAGCGCGAAGCAGGGTTGGCCATCGGTCTGGGCGAGTGGCAGGGGAGGGCATACATCATCGTGCCGGTCATGTTGCGCAACGTGTTGCCAGCGCTATCCAACAACTTCATTTCGCTGTTCAAGGACACCTCACTGGCAGCCGCCATTGCGGTGCCGGAGCTGACCTACTACGCGCGCAAGATCAACGTCGAAAGCTACCGGGTGATCGAAACCTGGCTGGTGACTACTGCACTCTATGTAGTGGCCTGCTATGTGATCGCCATGCTGTTGCGCACCCTCGAACAACGTCTGGCGATTCGCCGCTAGGAGGCTGTCATGTATCAACCCCCTGGCTGGTTGCAGGAATTGTGGACCGCGCGAGAAGTGCTCTGGTTCGGCTTTTTGACCAGTATCCAGTGCTCGGCGCTGGCGATTGCTGCGGGCACGCTGATCGGCATGCTGGCCGGTCTGGTGCTGACCAACGGCGGATTCTTCGCACGGTTGCCGATCCGACTCTATGTGGATCTGATACGCGGTACGCCGGTGTTCGTGCTGGTACTGGCAGTCTTTTATATGGTGCCAGCGCTGGGCTGGCAAATCAGCGCGTTTCAAGCTGGCGCAATAGGCCTGACGTTGTTCTGCGGCTCTCACGTATCGGAAATCGTGCGCGGTGCCCTGCAGGCCATTCCCGCTGGCCAGCTGGAGGCTGGCAAGGCGATCGGGCTGCGTTTCAATCAGTCGCTGCGCTATGTGTTGTTGCCGCAGGCCATGCGCCAGATCCTGCCGACGTGGGTCAATTCCTCGACCGAGATCGTCAAGGCTTCGACACTGCTTTCAGTCATCGGTGTGGCTGAACTGTTGTTGAGCACTCAGCAGGTGATTGCGCGCACGTTCATGACCCTGGAGTTCTACCTGTTTGCAGGTTTTCTGTTCTTTCTCATTAATTACGCCATCGAGCTTCTTGGGCGGCAAATCGAAAAACGGGTGGCATTGCCATGACACAGACTCATACCGCAACCCCCGGCCCGGCGCTGCTCAGCATCGAAGGCCTGCACAAGTCCTATGGCGCAGTGGAAGTGCTCAAGGGGGTCGATCTGCGTATGCAGAAAGGCAACGTTGTTACCCTGATCGGTTCCAGTGGGTCGGGCAAGACCACCTTGCTGCGCTGCGTCAATCTGCTGGAAGAGTTTCAGGGCGGTCATATCCGGCTCGAGGGGCAGGATATCGGTTACAGCGACGTAGACGGCAAGCGCACCCGTCATCCGGAGCGGGTTATTGCACAGCACCGGGCAATGACTGGCATGGCATTTCAGCAATTCAACCTGTTTCCGCACCTCAGCGCTCTGCAGAACGTGACCCTGGGCCTGCTCAAGGTCAAGAAGATGCCCAAGGATCAGGCCATTGCCCTGGCGGAAAAGTGGCTGGACCGGGTCGGGCTGCTGGAGCGCCGCAATCACTTCCCCGGCCAGTTGTCCGGTGGTCAGCAGCAGCGGGTCGCAATTGCCCGTGCCATTGCCATGAATCCCAGCCTGATGTTGTTCGATGAAGTCACTTCTGCGCTCGACCCGGAGTTGGTCGGCGAAGTGCTGAGCGTTATCAAGGACCTGGCCGAAGACGGCATGACCATGCTGCTGGTGACTCACGAAATGCGTTTCGCCTATGAGGTTTCAGACCAGATTGTATTCATGAATCAGGGGCGCATCGAGGAGCAGGGGCCACCCAAGACACTGTTCGAACAACCGAAATCGACGCGCTTGAGCGAGTTTCTCAAGAACATCCGTTTTTAACGTTTCACGACGTCCAATGCTTCAAGACAAGGAAAAACTCATGACTATTACCCGTTATGGCGCAGGCAGCACCGCAGGGGGCGGCCAGCCACGTCCATTCGCCCGAGCAGTCGAGGCCGACGGCTGGTTGCACGTTTCTGGCCAGGTGCCTGCGCAGGATGGCGAGATTATCGTCGGCGGTATCGTCGAGCAGACCCACCAGACCATGCGTAACCTGATCGCGATCCTCGACGAAGCCGGTTATGCGCTCGAAGACGTAGTACGTGTCGGTGTGTGGCTGGAAGACCCACGGGACTTCTGGAGTTTCAACAAGGTGTTCGGTGAATACTTCAGCCCCGAGCATGCACCGGCGCGCGCTTGCGTGCAGGCCAGCATGATGGTCGACTGCAAGGTCGAAATCGACTGTATTGCTTATAGGCGCAAGTAGCAGCTTCAAGCCAGAAGCCTCGGGTTATCTGGCTTACAGCTCTACTTAAGGAATGAGCCATGACTGAAGACACAATCAAGCGCCGGGCACGTGGACTGGACCGGGCGTTCGATATTCTGGATTTCCTCAAGGAAAAGGCCAGACCCATGCGTCCCAACGAAATTGCCGGCGGAATCGGCAGCCCCAAATCGACGGTTTACGAGCTGGTGGCGTCGCTGCTGGAGCGGCGTATTCTGGAGACGGTCGGCAAGGACGGGCATGTCTACCTTGGCCGTCAGTTGTACTTTCTCGGTCAGGCGCATTTGCGCCACTTCGATTTCACTCGCGAGGCGGAAGTCTGCCTGGGCGAGATCGTCAGCCAGACGCGGGAAACCGCGCAGATGTGCCTGCTCAATGGCCGGAAATACACCGTTGCGCTGATGAAAGAGGGTGAGCGGCATTTCAGGATTTCCTCGGACATCGGTGAAAACGCACCCATCCCGTGGACCGCTTCCGGGCGTCTGCTGCTCAGCCACCTCAGCGATCAGCAGATCATCGACCTGATTGATCCCGACGATTTCATCCTACCGGGTGGCGAGCGTCTGCCGCTGGAAACCTTTTTGCGGGAGATCCGTAAGGCAGGCGAAGAGGGTTTCTTCTCCTTCGATAGCGTGGCCGACACCTTCACGCACTGTTTCGCCGCGCCGGTGAAAAACGAGCACGGTCAGTGCATCGCAACCCTGTGCATTGTCGCGCCGCGTGCCGATGCCAAGACCCATTACGACGACTATCGGCGGGTGCTGATCGACAGCGCCAACGGCCTGGCTCGTCGAATCAACGAATAACTGCAGGAGATTACTGATGAGCATCGCTGTCATGGACACCGCCGTCATGGACAAGGGCGCTGCACAGCCGGGCGACAGCCTGGTCACTGATGTCAGCCTGCCTGCACTGGTCATCCATCGTCAGGCGCTGGACCACAATATTCGCTGGATGCAACGTTTTGTCACTGACAGCGGTGCAGAGCTTGCACCGCATGGCAAGACCAGCATGGTGCCAGCGCTGTTTCGGCGACAGTTGGACGCGGGCGCATGGGGCATGACCCTCGCCACGGCGGTCCAGACCCAGGCCGCTTATGCGCATGGTGTACGGCGGGTGTTAATGGCCAATCAACTGGTCGGCGCGCCGAACATGGCGGTGATTGCCGATCTGTTGGCTGACCCGATGTTCGAGTTTCATTGCATGGTCGATCACCCGTACAATGTCGCTGCACTGGGCCAGTTTTTCGCGGCACGCGGCCTGCGCCTGAACGTGATGATCGAATATGGCGTACCCGGTGGACGCTGCGGCTGCCGTACCGAAGAGCAGGTCTTGGCCCTGGCGGATGCTGTTCAGGCGCAACCGGCGCTGGCGTTGACGGGTATCGAGGGTTACGAAGGCGTCATCCACGGCGACCATGCCATCGATGGCATCAAGGCTTTTGCGGCGTCGCTGGTGCGCCTGGCTGTCGACCTGCAGGACAAGGGCGCATTCGCTTTGGATCGCCCGATTGTCACTGCATCCGGCTCGGCGTGGTACGACCTGATCGCTGAAGCATTCGATGCCCGGGCCGTTCGCGAACGGTTCCTCAGCGTGCTGCGCCCCGGCAGTTATGTGGTGCATGACCACGGCATCTACAAGGACGCGCAGTGCTGCGTGCTGGACCGACGTGCCGAGCTGAGCGAAGCGCTGCGCCCTGCGCTGGAGGTCTGGGCGCATGTGCAGTCCATGCCGGAGCCGGGTTTTGCGGTGATCGCCATGGGCAAGCGCGACGTTGCCTACGATGCCGGCTTGCCCAACCCGCTGCTGCGTTACAAGGCGGGTGTGCAGCCTGCATCAGGCGACGACGTCAGTGCCTGCAAGGTGACCGCCGTGATGGATCAGCACGCTTTCATGACCGTCGCGCCCGGATGCGAGTTGAAGGTTGGCGACATCATTTCCTTCGGTACCTCACACCCGTGTCTGACCTTCGACAAGTGGCGTTCAGGTTGTCTGGTGGATAATGACATGCGAGTGATCGAGCCTTTCAGCACGTATTTCTAATTCCGGTATTGGCAGGAGTAATCGTCTCATGAGCCTTCCACGGGTCGCCCTGATCGGCGAATGCATGATCGAGTTACAGCAGCATGCCGACGGCAGCCTGCGTCAGAGCTTCGGCGGTGACACGCTCAATACGGCGGTTTACCTTGCCCGATTGTTGGGTGAGCGGGCCAAGGTGGATTACGTCACTGCGCTGGGTGACGACAGCTTCAGCGATGCAATGTGCCGGATCTGGGCCGATGAGGGCATTGGTCTGGGCAAGGTGCAACGCCTGCCGGGGCGTTTGCCCGGGCTCTACTGCATTCAGACCGATGCCAATGGCGAGCGTCGTTTCCTCTACTGGCGCAACGAAGCCGCCGTGCGGGACTGTTTCATGACGCCTGCGGCCGAGCCGATCCTCGCGGCGCTGGCCAGCTATGACGTGCTGTATTTCAGTGGTATCACCCTGGCGGTACTTGGCGAGCAAGGCCGCGCCCGATTGCTGGAAGCACTGGACCGTGCTCGTCAACGTGGGGTCAGGGTTGCCTTCGACAATAACTATCGGCCTCGGCTGTGGGCCAGCGTGGAGCAGGCTCGCGAGGCCTATCAGGCATGCCTGCAGCATGTGGATCTGGCGTTGCTCACCGAAGACGATGAGCAGGCGCTCTATGGTTATGCCGACAGTGAGCAATTACTGGCGGCCTATCGAGGTCGCGGCATCGATGAGATCGTCGTCAAGCGCGGCGCGCAAAGTTGTCTTGTGGAAGCCGGCGGCGAGCGTTTCGACATTGCGTCGCAAAAGGTCGAGCGAGTCGTCGATACCACGGCAGCAGGGGACTCGTTCAGCGCTGCCTATCTGGCCGCCCGGCTCATGGGGGAACACCCGCGACAGGCTGCCGAAGCAGGTCATCGTCTGGCCAGTGTGGTGATTCAACACCCGGGTGCGCTGGTACCAAAATCGGTCATGCCAGTCTGATGGCACCTGCGACGGAACATGCAGTTGATCGGCTAACGCGCTGACAGACAAGCATTTCGCTGGAACCTGCGCGCAAATCCGGCCACCATAGGCGACCTTTTTGCCTGCAAGCCATCCACCGGAGTCTGCGTGCCTGACGACCTTCCTTCTGCGCTTCCTCATGACCTGGATGTCGATCTCATGCCGCCTCGGCAACTGCCGTTTTTCAGGCGTCTGTTATCGCGCCTGATCGGCCGCGGCCTTACAGCGTTAGGCTCGCAGCACACGCCGTCGTGGTTCCAGGGCCATGCCGACGGCTATCTGAACGGGCACATAGAGGGCGTGCGCGAGGGTTATGCCGACGGCTACCTGGATGGTGAGGAAGCAGCGCGTCAGGTGCTGGTCATCAACGATACCCGGCCTGTCCGACATCGCGGCCCCAGAGTTGACGACCATCTGTTCGACGACTGGCGGCTGGCGCTCACGCCTGAACTGAAAAAGCGTATCAAGGCCGATGTCGCCGAAAAGCTCCCTGCGCATGCTCAGCCCAGCACGGCGCAGTGGAAGATGATTTTCAGCGATACGCCATCTACCTACGTCATTGCCGGGGCGGGCGCAGGCAAATCCACATCGCTGGTGCTGCGCATTCTGCTGTTGCATCACTACCTGGGCTTTGAACTGAATGCGATGACAGTCGTGACCTTCACCCGTGAGTCGCGCAAGGACTTCATCGGCAAGCTGATCGAGGTGATGGCCTTGTGGGGGCATGTGACGGGGCAGAAACAGGCTCGTGACCTGGTTCGCACCTTTCACTCGCGTATTCTGCCGCTGGTGCGCAGCCTGCCGGGTTTTGAGCAGCTCAGGGCGTTCGAGAACCTGAGCAGCCAGTCATCCGGCCTGGAAGAGGCGGACAGCAATCCTTTCGACCTGCGGATCAACGATGCGCAGCGTCAGCAACTCAATCTCTGCTACCGCGATCTGTACGCCGGCAACGAGCGTTTCCGCGAAGTCATGGCGCCGCTGTATCGCCATGCCTTGCAGCTCAAGGAACTGGATCGCGACCATCCTGACGTGCAGAAGCGTGTCGCGGTGACCGAGCTATCCTCGAAACGGGATGAAGAGTGGTGTGACACCGTCGAGGACTTGTGGATTCGCGCAGGAGCATGGCCTATAAAGGGCATTGAGCCTATGCGCCAAGCTGTTGAAATAAATGGATTTTCCTTTTGTTTTCACGGCTATATCGCTGAGCTTGATGCCTGGGTTGTGCTGGGCCTGGACGCCAGTGAAGACCAGCAACTCAAGCGGCCGGGTGCCAAATTGCCAGTGTGGGCCGAGGGGGTCATAAAGCGCACTCTGTTTCAAGATTTCTGCAGTAAGCCTTTGATCTGGCTGGATAACTATCAGTCTGCCAGCAAGCTATTGCAGTCATTGGCGGGCGACGCGGTTGCCGGGCCCGGATTCGACTATCGGGTCAAGGGTGAACTCGGTGCTGCGCCGCTATTGGACTGTTTTGTCACCGCCGCCAGCTTCATCGAGAACCTCGGGCTGGATGTACCCAATGCCGTGTCCGAGATGAGCTTTGCCAGCGACGACCCGGATCGTTTCTTCTTCGAAGCGCTGAGTCTGTTCTGGAAAGCTTTCGAAACGCACCTGCTGGCTCAGTCGCCTCCGATCATGACCTATAATCGGATGTTTGCGTTGTTCGGTGAAACATCGCCGGAAAACCTCAAACACGTCAGTGACCAGATGCTCAGACCGCTGTCGCATTTGATGATCGACGAGTTCCAGGATGTGTCGCCGCAGATCGTCTCATGGATACGCGCCAGCCTGCGCGAAATCCGGCGTCGTGGTCCTGCTCTGCATACAGGCCGGATCGCTCAGCATTCATCACTGCTGTGTGTCGGCGATGACTGGCAATCGATCTACGGCTGGCGCGGCAGCTCACCCAAGTATTTCATGGAGTTCGCCAGGGAGTTTTCGTCACCGGCGACCACCAGAGTCATGCTCAGTGACAACTTCCGCAGCCATCAGCACATTATCGATGCCGCAGAGCATATTGTCCGGGCAGCTCCGGCGATTGCGGGCAAGAAGGCTCGTGCCAGCGGCATGCCGCAAGAGTTGCTGCCGGTCACGGTGCTGGATCGTGACGAAGACGAACTGGCCGAGCGTGTAGCCGAGCACTACAACGACGGTGACTCGATTCTGCTGCTGTACCGCAAAGGCAGCGAGAAAAGCCGGTTCTCGGAGCGTTTGCAGGCATTGATCGATGCTGACGCGGCGATGGGCGCGCAAGGTCGTCGCATCAGGACGTTGACGTACCACAGTTCCAAAGGCTTGCAGGCGGATGCCGTGTTTTTGTTGGGCGACTGCCAGCATCTGACTGTCTCGCCTTACAAGAATCAGGTTTACCGTTTGGCAGGGCTGGGTGATGCGAGCGATCTTCAGCCCTTTGATACAGCGCAGAAGGATGAAGTCTTGCGCCTGGCTTATGTCGCCATTACTCGTGCGGCGCGGCATTGCTATTGGTATATCGATCAAGGCACCGGCGGCGGGGAAAGTGCCCAGATGCCTAAAGCTTCAGACAGAATTGCCCAGGACAAGCCTTTCTTCGAAGACTTGCGCGGTAAAGTCCGAACAGGCTGAGGCTGTCATCTCAGGAAAAACCGGCGACCTGTTGCTGCGTATGAGTGCCGAACAATTCCAGCTCATCCTCGATGGCTTCGATGATGCGCTCTACATCTGCGGCATTCATCACCGTGGAACACGGCAGGTCGGCGATGGCGACGACTGTCTCACCGCTGGCGCGGTCGAAAAGTCGTGCAATCATGCTACCGGGAGCATCCATCGAGGCTTCAAAGCCTACCGGATGGAAGTGCCAGCGCATCAGCTGGCACGCATTGGGGAATGTGACTTTGTTCATGACAATGGCCCACCTTAATCAATCGAGCATTTCCCTTGCTCCAATGGGTAGGCAGACAGCCAGAATTCGTCCGGTAAAGCATGATGACGAGAAGATAATCAGCGCAGCGGACTATCGGTCGGTCGGGTTGCTTTCCAGCAGGATCGCTGAGCGGTCTGACGAGTACTGAAAATAGCATTTGCCAGCACCGTTCTGGAAAAATTTTTTATGACGCAGCACAAAAAAATCAATTATATGGCTGTCATCATCGCAAGGTATCAATGGGCACGTTCCATGCATTTGTCATTCACCCCGGAGAAGGCCCCGTAGTGAACTGAATTTGCTTGACGAAGGTGGTTTTCATGCCCGGTCTGGGGCAAGCTATCGTTATTGACCCGAGGAGCTGAAAATGCTGAGAAAATCCCTTGCTGCACTGATGTTGCTGGCCTCGACCAGCCATGCGGCGGAGACGGTCAATATCTACAACTGGACGGATTATATCGCCCCGGACACTCTAAAAAATTTTGAAGCGGCCACCGGTTTCAAGACCTCTTACGAGACTTTCGAAACCAACGAGACGCTGAACACAAAGCTGATTGCTGGCCATTCCGGGTACGACCTGGTCTTTCCGTCCATTCATTTCATGGGTCGACAGATTGAAAACGGCTTGCTCAAGACCCTCGACAAACGGCAGCTCCCCAACTGGAAAAACCTCAACCCGGTTCTGCTCAAGGCACTGGAGGGCAGTGATCCGGGCAACCAGCATGGGTTTCCCTACCTGTGGGGCAGCACCGGAATCGGCTATGACATGGCGAAGGTCAAGGCCATTCTTGGCAAGGACACACCGCTTGACTCATGGGATCTGGTGCTCAAGCCGGAAAACATGAAAAAGCTCGCCCAGTGTGGTGTCGCTTTTCTGGACAGCGCACCGGCGCTGATCCCTATCGCTCTGAACTACCTCGGCCTGCCACCGCACAGCGAGGTGCCGGACGACTACAAAAAGGCCAAGGCGCTGCTGGATGAGGTACGGCCGTATGTGCGCAATTTCAGTTCAGCCGACTATATTGGCGACCTCGCTACGGGCAAGATCTGTGTGGCAGTAGGCTACTCAGGGGATTTTTCCCTGGCGCAGGAGCAGGCCCAAAAAGCGGGCAATAACATCACAATCAGCTATGTGGTTCCAAAGGAGGGCGCGCCAATGTGGTTTGACATGATCGCCATCCCGGCTGATGCCCCTGATCTCAAAGGTGCCTACGCGTTCATGAACTACCTGCTGCGCCCGGAAGTGATCGCCAACATTACCAATACGGTGCATTACGCCAACGGTAACGAAAAGGCCGACGCCCTGAACAATCCCGGCCTGTGGACGGATACCACTGTCTATCCAGACGCCGACATGCTGAGCCGCTTGTTCGTGATGTCTCAGGTCCCGGTTAATATCGAGGTGTTGCGCCAGGGACTCTGGAAAGAGTTCAAGGCCGACAAGTAAGGCTGCGAGGCGACCGACGTCAAATGATATGCGCCTGATGCAGCTCGGTCAGTGCCTGAGCTTTCAGTCGAGCCAGTAACGGATCGCGGCGATCCCTTGGTGCTTGCAGCCCGACCGGCAGTTGCTGGGTGATCGTGCCGGGGCGGCTGCCCATCACTAATACCCGGTCGCTCAGGTACAACGCCTCGTCGACATCGTGAGTCACCAGCAACAGGGTGATAGCGTGACGCTCGGCCAATTGCAGCAGCAGGTCCTGAAGCTTCATTCGGGTAAACGCGTCCACTGCGCTGAAAGGCTCATCCAGCAGCAGTACCGTAGGGTGCGAGTACAGGCCGCGAGCAATGGCCACGCGTTGCGCCATGCCTCCGGACAATGCTTTTGGCAAGGCATCGGCGAAACCGGACAGGCCCACTTCTTCGATCAATTGACCGACCCATCTGCGGTCGTAGCCGGCATCGTCACTGAAGCCGATATTCTGTTCGACGGTCAGCCAGGGCATCAGGCGCGGTTCCTGAAACACAAACGCGACTTCTCCCTCAATGTTGTCCACCGAGCCACGAAAGTCCTGCTCCAGCCCGGCGACAATTCTGAGCAGCGTGCTTTTACCGCAACCGCTTGGCCCCAGCAGGCTGACGATCTCACCTGACTGTAATGACAGATCGATACCCTGCAGTACGGTATTGCCAGCGAATGCCTTGCGGTCTACGCGTATGTTCATCAACGATTCCGGCATTTATCGACCCTCGCGGCTTTGACCGGTGAATGTGTCCCGCCAGGCCAGAAAGCGTTTTTCCAGGCCTGCCAACAGGCCGTCGCTCAACTTGCCCAGTGTCGCCAGAACGATGATGGCCGCCAGCACGATGTCCGGGCGCGAGGTTTCGCGTCCGTCACTGAGCAGGTAGCCCAGGCCTTTGGTGGCCGCGATCAGCTCGGCGGCTACCAGAAACATCCATGACAGGCTCATGCCGCTGCGCAAACCGGTGAACAGGCCGGGCAGGGCGGCGGGCAGAAGAATACGCCGGGTCAGGCGATATCGGCTGAAGCCATACATCTGGCCGACTTCCACCAGCTTTCGGTCAATGCCCCGAATCGCGGCCACGCCGTTGAGGTAGACCGGAAAAAACGCACCGATGGAGATCAGCACAATCTTGGATGTTTCGCCAATGCCCAGCCACAGCAGTAGAAGCGGCACCCAGGCCAGGCTGGGGATGGAACGAAGCCCGGCGAACGTCGGCTCCAGATACGCCTCCGCCTCACGACTGAGCCCCACCCACGCAGCAAATACCAAGGCCAGGCTTGCGCCGATCACAAAGCCGCTGAGCACACGCAACAGACTGGCACTTATGTGTTTCCACAACGCACCATCGGCCAGATCACTTAATGTCAGCACGATCTCGCTGGGGGCTGGCATCTGGTATGAGGGCAGCCAGCCGATGCGCACGATAATTTCCAGCAAAACAATGATTGCAGCGGGGACTACCAGGCCTTTGAGCGGCGTTTTGTAGCGCTGCCAAAACGTGCGCTGCGCCCTGTCAGGCAAGGCCGCCTGCGCACAGGCAGGCAGGGACTTGTCTGGGCTGGTCATGGCGTTGCGATCACGGCTTTGGAAAACTCTGGCGTGATCAACTGATCGATCACTTGTTCGACGTTTACGCCTTTGCGCACCAGGTCCTCGGACACCAGAATCGGCGCCGCGGCCTTGGACGCTTCCATGTCTTTCGCGCTCAGTTGCGGGTTGCTCAGGTCTGTGCGGGTCAATTGCAGCCTGGCGACTTCCAGCGGCAAACCTGACTCGGTCGCCAGCAGCCTGGCCAGCTCATCAGGATTTTTTACTGCCCATTCCCGAGCCCGCTCATAAGCGCTCAATACTGTTCTGATCGCCTGTGGATGCTCCTTGGCGTAGGTTTCCGTGACGCTCAGTACGCCATAGCTGTTGAAGTCCTTGTTGCGGTAAAGCAGGCGCGAGCCGGACTGTATTTCACTGGCCGCCATGTGCGGGTCAAGCCCTGCCCAGGCATCTACGTCGCCTTTTTCGAGGGCGGTGCGTCCATCGGGATGCTGCAGGTGCAGCAACTCGACATCATCCTTTTTCAGCCCGGCCTTCTGCAGCGCGCGCAAGGTGAACAGATAAGGGTCGGTGCCTTTGGTGGCGGCGATTTTCTTGCCTTTGAGTTCGGCAACCGATTGCAGGGGAGAATCCTTGCGCACCACCAGAGCCGTCCATTCTGCCCGGCTGTAGACATACACCGATTTGATCGGGCTGCCGTTGGCCCGGGCCAGCACCGCAGACAGGCTGGCCGACGAAGCAAAGTCGACGCTGCCACTGTTCAGGTATTCCAGCGAGCGGTTGCTGCCCTGGCTCAACACCCAGGTGACTTTCGCCTCCGGCAGGGCTTTCTCCAGCCAGCCAAAATGCTTGAGCGCCAGGCTGACCGGCGAATAATAGGCGTAATCCAGGCGGACTTCGGCAGGCGCGGTTTCAGCGGCCTGTGCTACTCCCTGCAGGCTAATCGCCAATGTGCAGGTCGTTACCATCCAGCGAATCAGGGCTCGCGGCGTTTGCAACCAAAAAGAAATAGGGGGTTGTGGCATAGTGAGCGTCCAGATCGGGGAGGCAAGGGCTGCAAGACTGGTTTGCATATTTCAAAAACAGCAGTCCAGAGAGCATGAAATTCACAAATGGAATATTGCATGCTCTGTGCCAAGGGTCCGGGTGCTTGAGCAGCAAGGTATCAGGGCAATTTTCCAGTGTGAGTGATGTTGATCTGGCAGCAAGGTGTTGAACTGTTGTTGCCTGGTAAACAGTAAGGCTCACGGCCTGTTTTTCGACGATTTTCTGACAGTTTTCTGCTTTTCGGGTGATTTTTTTCTCCAGGTTTGCAACAGAATCGTTTTTTGACACTCCTAATCGTCCACATTCTTAATTTCGAAACATGTGAGCACTAAGATTCGCGCGTGATCCATGAGTGTGCGCCCACTGCGCCCTTGTTTGACTGATCCGCAGAAATTCTTGGGGCGAGCTGCATAAGCCTGCGTATTCGCACCAGCCAGATGGCTGATCCCTTTCAAATGCGCACCGGACTCAGAAAATAATGAATATGCCGAAAATGCCTTCGATCACCCGACTCCAGCGCCGCATCGCATGGTGCTTCTTCCCCTCCTTGCTGGTGGCTTCTGCCCTGGCCCTGTTCACCATGGGCAAGGGGGTTCATGCCGAGCCCAAGAACGGCACGCAGACACTGGTATTTCTTCGTCATGCCGAAAAACCGGCCATGGGGCTGGGGCAACTGAACTGCCAAGGGCTCAACCGGGCCATCGAACTGTCGGAGGTCTTGCCCAGGGAATTCGGCAAAGCTGACTTTATCTTCGCCGCCAACCCCAGCCGACACGTGGAAGAGGGTGAGGGCGACCTGTCCTACAACTACGTGCGTCCGCTGATGACGGTAGGGCCCAGCGCAATCAAACTGGGTCTGCCCGTCAACCTCGACTTTGGTGCCAACGACACCGCAGACCTGGCCGATGAGCTGATGCGGGACAAGTACCACAACGCAGTTATCTACACCGCCTGGTCGCATGGCTACCTGCCGGAGCTGATCAACAAGGTTGCTGAAGAAGCGTCCGGCAAGAGCACTAACCTGCTTGATGACTGGACGAACGATGATTTCGACTCAGTGATTGTCGTCACCCTGAAATGGGTCGATGGCAAGGCCACGCTCGATTACAAGAATCAAAAACAGGGCCTCAACAATGGCACCGAGACCTGCCCTGAGGCGACCTGATCTCGAACCGCAAACGTTTTCAGCCGTTGAGCGACTTCATCGACTCCGGGCTGTAACGCTCGCCCGACACGGCCCCTTGCGCCGGGAAGATCGCATCCAGTTGAGCCAGCTCATCGGTACTCAGTGTCGATGAAGCCGCTGCCACGTTGCTTTCCAGGTACTTGCGCTGTTTGGTGCCCGGGATCGGAATGATGTCGTCGCCTTGAGCAAGTACCCAGGCCAGCGCCAGTTGCGACGCGCTGACGCCTTTGGCCGCAGCCAGTGCCTTGACCTTTTCTACCAGCGCCAGATTGCGATTGAAGTTTTCGCCCTGAAAGCGCGGGCTGAAACGACGGTAGTCATCGGCAGCGAAATCGTCCGGGGTGCGCAATGCGCCAGTCAGAAAACCACGGCCCAGCGGGCTGTAAGCCACGAAAGCAATACCCAGGCGACGGCAAGTGGCGAGCACATTGTCGTGCTCCGGATCGCGTGACCATAACGAATATTCACTTTGCACGGCCGCCAGCGGATGCACGTTGTGGGCTCTTTCGATGGTCGCTGCGCTGGCTTCGCAGATACCTATATGGCGAACCTTGCCAGCCTTGACCAGCTCGGCCATGGCACCGATGGTGTCCTCGATGGGCACATTGGGGTCGACACGGTGCTGATAGTAGAGATCAAGATAATCGGTATTCAGCCGTTTCAGGCTGGCATCGATGGATTGGTGAATGTACGCAGGGCTGCCATTCACGCCACGCGCATGCGGGTCATCGCCACGCACGATGCCGAACTTGCTGGCCAGGTAAACACCTTCACGCTTGCCTTCGAGAGCCCGGCCGAGCAACGTCTCGTTGGTGTGCGGGCCATACATGTCAGCGCTATCAAAAAAAGTGACACCCAGTTCCAGCGCGCGGTGCAAGGTAGCGATGGATTCCTTTTCGTCGATGCCGGTGGTGTAGAAGTCCGACATTCCCATGCAGCCCAGTCCGATGGCAGAAACCTGCGGACCGTGGTGACCCAGTTGGCGCGTGATCACAATGAACTCTCCTGATCGTTGAAAGAGCCGTCAAGTCTCTACGCTTTGGCTGGCGCAATAAACCGGGAGTTTCTTATTTCACTGTTGTGAAAATCCGAATAATTGACGTCTACGAAGCGCGAGAGTGTGCGGCGTCAATCCGACAAACCGTACTAGTCACAAAATCACCAGTGGAGTACAAATGTACTCCATGAGCACATTATCTCCCCGTCGCAGCGCAATCCTTACCTTCATCCGCGATCGCATCGCGCAGCAAGGGCAATCGCCGAGCCTGGCGGAAATTTCCGAGGCTTTCGGTTTTGCTTCACGCAGCGTGGCGCGCAAGCACATTGTGGCCCTCACAGAAGCCGGTCTGATCGAGGTCGTAGCGCACCAGGCCCGGGGTATTCGCCTGCTCAACAGTGAGCCGCGGCCCGAATTGCTCGAAATTCCGGTGTTGGGGCGCGTAGCAGCGGGCGTACCTATCGGGCCGGATCTCGATATTCACACCACATTGCATCTGGATCGCAGCACGTTTACCCGTGTGCCGGACTACCTGCTGCGCGTGCAGGGCGACTCGATGATCGAAGACGGTATTCTCGATGGCGATCTGGTCGGCGTGCACCGTAACCCGCAGGCCAGTGACGGGCAGATCGTCGTTGCCCGCCTGGACGGCGAAGTCACCATCAAGCGCCTGCAACGCAGTGCCGATCAGGTGCGCCTGTTGCCGCGCAACCCGGCCTACGAACCGATCATTGTCACGCCTGATCAGGACTTCGCCATCGAAGGCGTGTTCTGCGGGCTGGTCCGGCGCGAATGATGGGCGCGGTGGTCAGCCTTGACGCCTTGCTGGATGAGCGCAGGGTCTGGAAAGGCCGTCAGCAGAGCGCGCCGCAGGTCAGCCCGCACCCCAGTGGCCATGCATTGCTGGACAGCGCCTTGCCCACTGGCGGCTGGCCTGCTGCCGCCCTGACTGAAATTCTCATCCCGGCCAATGGTAGTGGGGAATTGCGTCTGCTGTGGCCAAGTCTGGCAAGGTTGTCCGCGATCGGTGAGCGCATTGTGCTGGTTGCACCGCCCTACATTCCGTACCCGCAAGCCTGGCTGGCCGCCGGGGTCGATCTGCGCCAACTGGTCGTCATCGAGGCCGGTCCCCGCGATGCCCTATGGGCTGCCGAACAATGCCTGCGCTCCGGCAGCTGTGGCGCGGTCGTGTGCTGGCCCGGCATGGTCGATGACCGTGCGCTGCGACGTTTGCAGGTCGCTGCCGAAACCGGGCAGACCCTGGCGTTTGCCTGCCGCCCGCAGCAGGCCGCCGCCAACCCGTCACCGGCGGCCCTGCGCATCGCTATCGATACCCGTCCTGCACAATCGCGGGTGCTCAAGTGCCGTGGCGGGCTTGCGCCGCCTTTCCCCATTCCATTTTCGACCGACGCTTGAGGTTCTTATGCTCTGGGCCTGTGTCTTGCTGCCGCAACTGGCGCTCGACGGCGTCATGCGTCGTCGTAACGATCCCGATGAGCCTCTGGCGCTGATCAGCGGCAGTGCTCAACGTCGCGTGTTGCAAGCCGTCAATCCGGCGGCGCGTGCGCTGGGTTTGAAAGCCGGGCAGTCACTGACGGCCGCTCAGGCGCTGGTGTCGAACTTCTCCATGGTCGAGCATGACCCAGCCGACATCGAGCGCTTGCAGCAACTGCTCGCGGCCTGGGCATACGGTTTCAGCTCCAATGTCAGCCTCAAGTACCCTCGAGTGCTGCTGATGGAAATCGAGTCCAGCCTCAAGCTGTTCGGCCCCTGGCCGGTGTTCGAGGCACGCTTGCGTGAAGAGTTGACCGCGCAGGGCTTCCGGCATCGCATCGTGGTCGCGCCCAACCCGATAGCCGCACGGATGCTGGCCAACATGCATGACGGGCTGAGCATTGATTGCCCGCAGGCGTTGCGCCGCAGCCTGGAGCATATGCCGCTGGAACGTATCGGTCTGAGCCGTGAAACCGCCACAGCCCTGACACGCATGGGGCTGCGCTCTGTGCGGCAGGTGCTGGCCCTGCCGCGCGATACACTGGCGCGGCGGTTCCCGGCCAGCGTGCTGCAGCATCTCGATACATTGCTTGGCGAACGACCGGTGGCACTGGAGTGCTACACACCGCCGGACTTCTTCGATGTATGCATCGAGCTGAATTTCGACGTCGAGTCGCATCAGGCCCTGTTGTTTCCGCTCAAGCGGCTGATCGCCGATCTGGCTTTGTTCCTGGCCGGACGCGACAGCGGTGTGCAGCGATTTTCACTGCATCTGGAGCACGTTGAAGGTCCGGAGACTGTGGTGCCAGTCGGACTGCTGAGCGCCGAGCGCGATGCGTCGATGCTGTTCGAACTGGCCCGCGGCAGGCTGGAGCAAGTGCTGGTGGCGTCGCCGGTACGTGCCGTGCGCTTGCTGGCGCAGGATTTGCCGGATTTTGTTCCGGCGCACCGCCAGTTGTTCGATGAGCGCGTGCAACAGACCCTGCCCTGGGAGCAACTGCGCGAACGCCTGCGTGCGCGACTGGGCGACGAGTCTGTGAATGGCTTGCGCGCCCAGGCCGATCACCGTCCTGAATGTGCCTGGCAACCACACAGCACAAGTAAACCGGTCTTGCCGGCCAAAGCTTGTATGCGCCCGGGCTGGTTGCTGCGAGAACCCCAGCCGCTGCCACTTCATGCCACGCGCATCGTGGCGGGGCCCGAGCGAATCGAATCAGGCTGGTGGGACGGCGGCGATGTACGCCGCGACTACTATCTGGTCGAAACCTCCAGCGGCCAGCGCGCCTGGGCCTATCGCAGCGTGGGCGAGCAGGGTGAACTGCTGCTGCATGGCTGGTTCGCATGACCAGCGAATACGCCGAGCTGCATTGCCTGTCCAACTTCAGTTTTCAGCGTGGCGCCTCAAGCGCCCGTGAGCTGTTCGAACGTGCCTCGCGCCACGGCTATCAGGCGCTGGCCATCACTGACGAGTGCACGCTGGCCGGTATCGTACGTGCGTGGCAGGCGTCCATCAGCACCGGCCTGCCGTTGATCATCGGCAGCGAAATGCACATCGAGAACGGGCCGAAAGCCGTGCTGCTGGTGGAAAGCCAGACAGGTTATGAGGCGTTGTGCAAATTGATCACGGTGGCACGCCGCAGAGCCAGAAAAGGTGAGTACCGGTTGTTGCGTGAAGATTTCGAGCCTTCGTCGGACGGTTTGCTGGCCATCTGGCTGCCGGACATCGAAGGCGACGCGCAAGCCTGTCTGGCGCATGGACGCTGGTTGCGTGAGCGCTTTGCCGAGCGCCTCTGGCTCGGCGTGGAGTTGCATCGCGGCGCGGATGACGAGCAGCGTCTGGCCGACTTGCTGGCGCTGGCGCAATCGTTGGGTATCCCGGCAGTTGCCAGCGGTGATGTGCACATGCACGCGCGCGGTCGGCGTGCCCTGCAGGACACCATGACTGCCATTCGCCATCACACGACCGTGGCCGAAGCAGGGCACCTGTTGTTTGCCAACGGCGAGCGCCATTTACGGCCACTGGATGCGCTTGCCGAGCATTACCCGGACTGGCTGCTGGCCGAATCGGTGCGTATTGCCCGGCGCTGCACGTTTGATCTCAAACAATTGAAATATGAATACCCGCACGAGCTGGTCCCCAAAGGCCAGACACCCACGTCGTGGCTGCGTGAACTGACCGAGCGCGGTGCCCGCAAACGCTGGCCGAACGGGCTGACGCCAGCCACCCGCGCGCAGGTCGAGAAGGAACTGGCCCTGATCACGGAAAAGAAGTTCGACAGCTACTTTCTGACCGTGCATGACATCGTCGAGTTTGCCCGCAGCCAGCATATCCTTTGCCAGGGACGTGGCTCGGCGGCCAACTCGGCAGTGTGTTATGCGCTGGGGATCACCGAGCTGAACCCGGAAAAGAGCAACCTGCTGTTCGAGCGCTTCATCTCCAAAGAGCGCAACGAGCCACCGGACATCGACGTGGATTTCGAGCACGACCGCCGCGAAGAAGTCATTCAGTACATATTCAGGCGTTATGGTCGGGGCAGGGCGGCGCTGACGGCGGTGGCCAGCACGTATCACGGCTCGGGCGCAGTGCGTGATGTGGCCAAGGTGCTGGGTTTGCCGCCTGACCAGATCAACGCCCTGGCCGATGCCTTTAGCCGCTGGAGCGATTCGCTGCCGTCGCCCGAACGCCTGCGCGAATACGGCTTCGATGCCGACATGCCAATCCTCAAGCGCGTGCTGGCACTCACCGGCGAGCTGATCGGCTTTCCCCGGCATTTGTCGCAACATCCGGGCGGCTTCGTGATTTCCGAGCATCCGCTGGAGACGCTGGTGCCTGTCGAGAACGCCGCGATGGCCGACCGCACGATCATTCAGTGGGACAAGGATGATCTGGACCTGGTCGGCCTGTTGAAAGTCGACATACTTGCACTGGGCATGCTCAGCGCTTTGCGCCGCATGTTCGATCTGGTGCATCTGCACCGGGGCAAGCGCTGGACCCTCGCAGACCTGCCGGGCGACGACCGGAAAACTTACGAAATGATCAGCCGCGCCGACACCATCGGCGTGTTCCAGATCGAGTCGCGTGCGCAGATGGCCATGCTGCCGCGCCTCAGACCGGAAAAATTCTACGACCTGGTCATCGAAGTCGCCATTGTCCGGCCGGGGCCGATCCAGGGCGACATGGTTCATCCGTATCTGCGGCGGCGCAATGGCGAAGAGGCGGTCACTTATCCGCCTAAACTAAAAAGCGTCTTTGAGCGCACCCTGGGCGTGCCGCTGTTCCAGGAGCAGGTCATGGAAGTGGCGATCATCGCTGCCGGTTACACGCCGGGCGAGGCGGACGAGTTGCGCCGCGCGATGGCTGCGTGGAAACGCCACGGCGGGCTGGAGCCGCATCGCGAACGGCTGCGTACGGGCATGCTGAACAACGATTACGACGTAGATTTTGCCGACCGGATCTTCGAACAGATCAAGGGTTTTGGCAGTTATGGTTTCCCCGAGTCCCACGCCGCCAGTTTCGCCTTGCTGACCTATGCCAGTTGCTGGCTCAAATGCCACGAACCGGCAGCGTTCACCTGTGCGCTGATCAACAGCTGGCCGATGGGGTTTTACAGCCCGGATCAATTGTTACAGGACGCACGTCGCCACCACATTGAAATCCGCCCGGTGGATGTTCGCTACAGCGACTGGGATTGTTCGCTGGAGCCGCTCGATCATCCCGACAGCACGCACAATCTGGCGATTCGCCTGGGGCTGCGCATGGTGCGTGGTTTTCGCGAGGATGATGCCCGGCGCATCGAAACGGCCCGCTCGAAACGGCTGTTCAGCGATGCCACAGACCTTACCCTGCGTGCCGGTTTGGACGCTCGCGCCGCTGAAGCACTGGCGGATTCCGGGGCCTTGCGTGGCCTGATTGGTCATCGGCACCGGGCGCGCTGGGAAGTGGCAGGGGTGGAAGCCCAGCGACCGTTGTTCAACGACTTGCCCAGCGAAGACACACAGGTAACGCTGCCGCTGCCTACGGTGGCCGAAGACCTGATGGCCGACTACGCCACTCTGGGCACCACCCTCGGTCCGCACCCACTGGCCTTGCTGCGTCGGCAACTGGCTGCCAAGCGCTTTCGCAGCTCACAAGACTTGTTACACCTGGAAAACGACCGAACCCTCAGCGTGGCGGGGCTGGGCATCGGCCGTCAACGACCGGGCACCGCCAGTGGCGTGACCTTCGTGACGCTGGAAGACGAATTCGGCATGGTCAACGTGGTGGTCTGGCGCGACCTGGCCGAGCGTCAGCGCAAGGTATTGGTGGGCTCGCAATTGCTGCAGGTGTTCGGGCGACTGGAATCGAAAAGCGGCGTACGGCACCTGATTGCCCAGCGGCTGTATGACCTGACGCCGCTGTTGACCGGACTGGATGTGCGCAGTCGGGATTTTCAATAGAAAGGCCCGCAATTTGCAGTGTTGGTTGAACACTTTCATCCTGCCAGCGAGAAGCCCTGTATGTACAAAGACTACCCAGCCGCTTACCAGGTCAGCAAAGGCGCGGCGCTGCAAGTGGATACGGCCTTTTACGAGCGTATCCGCACGAATGCGCAGCAGCGTACCCGCGCCGAGCAATTTGAAGTGCCGATCCGCACCGGGCGGGCCTGGAAGGTCAAGGCCGGTCAGGTGTTTCGTGTCACCACACCGTTTGGCCCGCAGGTGGGCGATTTCAATGTCTGGAACGCCAACGACCCTCGGGAGCGCCTGTGGGCGGCGCGTACGCGTCAGTTGCAGGGCGCGCATGTCAGCACCCATGACCGGCTGTGGTCGAACCTGCCGTTTTTACGGCCGCTGGTCACCATCACCGATGACAGCCTGGCCAGCTACGGGATCGACGAGCATGGTGGCCGCTAGCACGATTTGCTTGGCACGCGCTGTGATCCCTACGTCAACAAGATGCTGACCGGCGAAGACTTTCATCATCACTGCCATTCGAACCTGACCCGCGCAGTGTTGCCGCACGGGCTGACCGAATTCGATGTGCATGACGTGTTGAATATCTTCCAGTGCACCGGCCTGAACCATGACGACATGTACTTCATGAAAGCCTGTCCGGCGCAAAAGGGCGATTACCTGGAGTTCTTTGCTGAAATCGACCTGCTGTGCGCCTTGTCGACCTGTCCGGGTGGCGACCTGTTACTGCCGATGTGGGGGCCTGACGCGCAGGACCCGTTAAGCGTTTGCCGGCCGCTGGGCGTCGAAATCTACGATCTCGACGCTGCGTTGCTGGAGGGTTGGCAGTCTCCCGAACGTGCGGCTTATAACGGTCAGCATGGCTTGCAGATTGCCAAGGCTGAATGGGAAAAATAACCGCTCAGGCTGCGCGAGCCATCTTGCGCAGCCCCCAGACCATCACCGCCCCCAGCCCGAGCATGGCCAGAAGCAGTGCCGGGTAGGCCACCCACCAGTGCAGCGGGGCGGTCATCATGCTGAATTCCGACATGCCGCCGATCCCGGCAATCAGGTTCAGGGGCAGAAACACCACATTGATTAGCGTCAGTTTGCGCAGCAGGGTGTTGGTGCTGTTATTGACCAGATTTCCGCGTGCATCCATCAACCCGGCGAACACCGTGGAATAGATCTCCGCCTGTTTGTAGCACTGGTCGTTCTCGATGATCATGTCGTCGATCAGCGCCAGGCTGTCGGCTGCGTATTGCCGGCCTTGCGCATGGTTGCGCAGACGCGTCAGGACCGCACCGTTGCTGTGGATGGCATTGATGTAATACACCAGACTTTCGCTGAGGTTGAACATCTGCAGCAAATGGCGGTTTTCCAGGGAAGAGTTGAATTTCTGCTGCAATTCCTGGGCGACCATCTTGATGACTTTCAAATGGCCCAGATAGTGATGGATATTGTTGAACAGCAGTTCCAGAAGGATATCCAGCGGCTGGTTCAACGGCCGATGAAGCCCCAGCGCGTTCAAGGGTTGATCGTCATCACAGATCAGCACCAACTGGTCTTGGCTCAGCAGCACGCCAAAGGATGAAACGTCGAACGAGAAGCTGTCTTTGCCCGAGTAATTCTCGGGACGTTTCCAGATCAGGAACAACGCATCAGGATGAAACTCGATGCGTGAAATTTCGTCGGGGTCCAGTGCTGATGCAACGGCATGCTCATCAAGGTGGAAGCGCTCCAGTAATAACCGGCGTTCACCTGCATCAGGTTTGCTGAACCAAAGCACCTGAGCTTTTTGCGGATCACATACAAGCAACCGGCTGTCATCGAGTTTCAGGCCCTGGATCATCGTCTCACCATGCCTGGCCGAGGCGTTTGAGCTCCAGACGGCGGACGAACTCTTCCAGCACCAGGCTGTACAGGTCATCCTGCAGATAAGCGTCTTAGATGCCGGCATCCATGTTCGGGTTGTCGTTGACCTCAATCACCACCACTTGATCGCCTGACTGTTTCAAGTCCACGCCATATAACCCGTCACCAATCAGATTGGCAGTCTTGAGTGCCAGCTCGACCACGGCGCGCGGCGCTTCGTGCACCGCCAGCGTGCGGCATTCGCCAATGACCTCGGCACCGATTGCCTTGTGGTTGTAGATCTGCCAATGCCCCTTGGACATGAAGTACTGGCAGGCGAATATCGGTTTGCGATTGAGAATACCGATGCGCCAGTCGTACTCGGTGTAGAAAAACTCCTGAGCCAGCAACAACACCGAATGCTCGAACAATTGGGCTGTCGCCGTATGCATTTCCTCGGGCGTACTGACTTTGATCACGCCTCTGGAAAAACAGCCATCGGGAATCTTCAATACCAGCGGGAAACCCAGGCGTGTGGCCACGTGCTGCAGTTCTTCAGGGCGATCCTTGTAGGGGATTTCCGTTCGCGGCATGCCCAGATCGTGGCTTTTTAGCAGGTCAGTCAGGTAAACCTTGTTGGTGCAACGCAGGATCGAGGTGGAGTCATCCATTACCACCAGCCCCTCGCTCTCGGCCTTCTTGGCAAAGCGGTAGGTGTGGTTGTCAACGCTGGTGGTTTCGCGAATCAGCAGCGCGTCGTACTCGGCCAGTCGGGCGTAGTCTTTCTTTTCAATCAGCTCGACATCGATGCCCAGGCGCTGACCGACGCGGATGAAATTGGCCAGCGCCTCGGTGTTGGACGGTGGCAGGTGTTCCTGCGGGTCATGCAGGATCGCCAGGTCATAGCGGGCCATGCGCCGGGAGCTGGGCTGGCGCCAGACGTTGCGGCTGAAGCCTTCCAGCGCCATGGCGAACTCATCCTGCTGATCATCGCGCAGGCGCGGCAAAGCACCGGCCTTGATACCGGCAATGTGCCAATTGTCGCGCTTGCGAAACTCCACCATCAGGATCGGGCAGGGGAAGACTTCAAACAATTGACGGGCGAGATCCTTCAACGGCTCAAGTGTGGTCTGGCCGAAGTAAAGTGTCAGGGTAAACCCTTCGGTGTCGTCATAGGGGTGATCCTGAAGTGCGGTTTCCAGCAACTTGTCCAGGTCATCGAGTGCCAGGCCGTAGAGTGACTTGCGGGTCAATTCGCTGATGGTCTTTACCGAGGGAATGACATTGTGCTGGCGTGCTTCGGCCAGCAGGGAACAGTAATAACCGTGGCCCAGGTATTTGTAGCTGCGGCACAGGTTGATGACTTGCACACGCTTGCCTGCCGTGGCTTTCAGCGGCTTTTCCAGATAATCCTGGGCGCTGATCAAGTCTTCGCTGGGGAAGTACGATGCCCAGTCTTCGAGCCGTTCGACAATAATCACCAGTTGCCTCTGCGCTGCAAAGAGTGTTGTGGGGTCTGCTCGTCGGGTTGTTGCTGAAAGCGCAAGTTGCGCAGATACTTCGTTCATCTTCACCTGTGCCGCTGACATGTGTAATCGATCCGATGGGAAACAAGTCCTTTCTATTAAGCATGTGCTTTTTGAAATGTCCCGTTTCGTTACACAACTTTTACGGCGGTGCAGATGGACTTTATATTTCGCGATGCAGTTGAAACCGATGTCGACGAATTGCTGCTCTTGGAGAACCAGTGCTTTGACGGCGACCGCCTGACCGCGCGCAGCTTTCACTGGATGATTCGCCGCGCCAATGCCAGCCTGATCGTCGCCGAGCAGGTCGGAAAGCTCACCGGCTATGCGCTGGTGCTGTTTCATCGGGGCACCTCGCTGGGGCGTTTGTATTCGCTGGCGATTGCCGATGCGGCGCGGAGCAAAGGGCTGGGCAAGCAGTTGTTGCAACGTGCCGAGCAGAAGGGCGTGGGCCGCGACTGCGCTTACCTGCGCCTTGAGGTGCGCCCTGATAACCACGCGGCTATCGGGCTGTACGAACGCAACGGTTACCGGCGCTTCGCTCAGGTCGACGACTATTACCAGGACCATGCGCCGGCGCTGCGTTACGAGAAGCGCATCGTCGAGCATGCCCGGCTGGACAGTCGTTCAGTGCCTTACTACCAGCAGGCTCTGGAATTCACCTGTGGCCCGGCCTGCCTGTTGATGGCGATGAAGGCTCTGCAACCTGCGCGTTTGATGGATCGCGCCGAAGAACTGCAGATCTGGCGCGAGGCGACCACGGTGTTCATGACCTCCGGCCACGGTGGATGCAGCCCTCAAGGGCTGGCGCTGGCTGCCCGGCGACGGGGCTTCGCCGTGAAGTTGCTGGTGTCGGTGGCAGGCCCGCTGTTTCTGGGCGGCGTGCGCAGCGACAACAAGAAACAGGTGATTCGCCTGGTTCACGAGCAGTTCTGTCATGAGCTGCGAACCTGCGGTGTAGAGACGCTGCCCAACCGCTCATTGAACCTGCCTCGCGTACTGGCCGAGGGCGGCAAGCCGCTGGTGCTGATCAGCAGCTATCGCCTGACACGCTCCAAGGCACCGCACTGGGTGATGGTCACCGATTGCGACAGCGATTTTGTCTACCTGCACGATCCTGATATTGATCACAGCCTGCATCGCCAGGCCATCGACTGCCAGCATATGCCGGTAAGCCATGCCGATTTCAACCGCATGAGTTGTTTCGGCACCGATAAACTGCGCGCCGCAGTGATTGTGTTTGCCGCGCCTGTGGATGATCATGCGTGCGCTTCCCAAGCGGCTTCAGCAGTCCGGCCACAGGATCCCGTACATTGATCAAGTCAGCCCTCAAGGCTCTTTGCGCATTGGCCATCGCCGCGAGCCTGTCGGCCTGCATCAGCGCGCCAGTCCCTCTGACGCCAAAAACTGCCGAACAGTTGCAGCAACAGCCACCAGTGCGGTTCCTGCTGAGCTTTGATGACGGCCCCAGTGCGACGACTTTTTACAACCCCAGTATCACCGTACTCGACAGCCTGGCCGACAATCCGTTGCAGCCGAACATCAAGGCCGTGTTCTTCGTGCAGACCGGCGCCACAGGCGCAGGGAATAGTGATCAGGGGCGGGCGATCATGCATCGTCAGCATGAAGAGGGGCATTTGCTCGGCTTTCATACCGCCACGCCGCACCACACCAATCATCGTTCGTTGACCGATGAGGAGCTGGAGCAGTCCCTGACCCAAGGCTGCGCCATCATCGCCTCGATTACCGGCGTGCCGACCACGTTGTTGCGCCCGCCGTTCTGGAACTACGACAAGCGCACGTTCAGCGCCTACCAGCGTCACGACCTGCATGTATTACTGACTGACCTGAGCGCCAATGACGGCAAGATCTGGGGCTATAACTTCAGCCTGCGCCGCCGTTCCAACATGGTCAGTCAGCTCTCGCAGGTGCGCGAGCGCATCGCCGCCGGAGAGCTGCCTGCGGTGGACGGGGTGATTCCGGTGGTGGTGACCTTTCACGACCTGAACCGCTACACCGCGCGGCATGCGCGAGAGTACCTGCAGATACTGGTCGACAGTGCCCATCAGACCGGCGTGCGACTTGCCGACAAGCCGTTCTACGATGACAGCGCGCAGTTGCAGCGCGCTGCCCTGGCGCGCACGGTCAAGGACGCGGGGCAGCCTGTAAGGCTACCCGGCGCATGGAACTGGATCTGGGACCACAACGCTCACTGACGCCCGGTCAGACCAGGGTGTTCTTACGCACGTGACCGCCCTGAACAATCATCGCCAGATGCTCGCCCTGACCGACCAGACAACCGATATCGCTCAGCGGGTCGCCATCCACCACCAGCAGATCGGCTATCGCACCGGCGCTGATGCAACCCAGTTCACCCTCGCGCTGGAGTATCTGCGCCGCAACACTTGTTGCACTGCGTAACGCCGCCAGATTACCGAGCAGTTCGGCGCGAATCTTGAGTTCGTGGGTCTGGTACTCGTGCATTTCCCCCAGTAAATCCGAGCCATAGCCCATCGGTGCGCCCGCTTCGGCGAACAGCAGCAGGGCGTTGCGGCCGGCCTGGCGCACATCCTCGATTTTGGCCACCGAGTCCGCTGGCAGGCCGAAGCGCTCGCCGTATTCGGCAAGCATTTCATAGGTGACCTGAGTCGGCACCGCAAATGCGCCTTTTTCGGCCATCAGTCGGGCGGTGTCGGCATCCACCAGGTTGCCGTGCTCGATGGTTCTTACGCCGCATTCTATGGCGCGCCGAATCGCTCGTGCGGTATAAGCATGGGCCATCACGTAGGTATTCGCAGCGGCGGCTTCGTCAACGATGGCGCGGATTTCAGCTTCGCTGTATTGGGTGTTGGCAATCGAATCGGTTGGTGACGAGACGCCGCCCGAAGCCATGATCTTGATCTGGTTGGCGCCCTGTTGCAGCTCTTCGCGCACGGCCAGACGCACGTTATCGACGCCGTCCACTACGCGGGCGATGGCCCCGGCCCGAAAGCAGCACGAGCAAGGCTCGTTGAGCAGCAATTCGCCCCGTGCGCGCATGTCGCCATGGCCGCCGGTCTGCGACAGTGCTTTGCCCGAAGCGAAGATCCTTGGCCCGGGAATCAGCCCCATCTGGATCGAACGCGCCAGCGCCCAGTCGGCACCCCCGGCATCACGCACAGTGGTAAAACCGCGGTTGAGCATCGCAGCCAGAATCGGTAATGCGCGGTACATGATGATTGCGTTGGGTTGCAGGGCATTCATGCCCAGGTTGGCGTTGGAAGCCAGCACATGCACATGGCAGTCGATCAGGCCGGGCATCAGGGTTCTGCCGCCCAGATCGATAATCTGAGCGCCAACCGCGGCAGGCTCGCCTTCGGCACGCACTTCGATAATGCGCTCACCCTCGATCACGACTTCCTGGCCGGAAATCAATTGCCCTTTTTGCAGGTCCAGCAGACGGCCGTTGCGCAGGATCAGGCGTGTAGGATCAGCAATACTCATTGGAAAGCTCCAGACAGGGGACGATGGGCAGCAGGCGCACGGTCGCGATACAGCAGCGCACCAATGCCGCTGACGACGGCCGCGAACATGATGTAGAAAGCGGGTGCCAGGTTGCTGCCGGTCGAGGCAATCAGCCAGGTGATGGTGAAGGTGGCAAAGCCGCCGAAAATGGTGACGGCAAAGTTGTAGGCCACCGAAAGCCCGGTGGACAGCACGTGGGTGGGCAGTAACTCGCCGAAGGCCGCAAGGATCGAACCGATGTATCCGGAAATCAGCAGGCCGAGTACCAGTTCAAAGACCAGCAGCGAAAACAGTCCCGGCATCTGGTTGATGAACAGGAACATCGGGTAGGCGCTGAAGAGGATGGCAATTGCCGAGCCCAACAACCATGGGCGATGCCCGCTACGGTCTGCCAGGGCGCCGACAATCGGTGTGGCGACGATCAGTACTGCACCACCCATCATGCCGGCGCTGAAGCCCATCCATGACGGCAGGCCGAGCACGCGCTGGGCGTAGGAGGGGATGTAAAACAGGATGGCATAGGTGCAGACGGTCCACAGCACGACCAGCGAAAAGCTGATCAGGGTCTGGCGCGGGTAGGTCTTGATGACTTCGCGCAGAGGCGACTCGACTGGTTTTGCGGCCTTGTAGGCAGGCGTCTCATCCACCCGGCTGCGAATATAGAAGCCGACCGGCCCGATCAGTGTGCCAATCAGAAATGGCACCCTCCAGCCCCAGCTTTCCAGCTGCGCCTGGGTAAGGTAACTGGACAGAATGGCACCCAGCGCAGAGCCGAGCAGCACTGCAACGCCGATGCTGGCCTGAATCCAGCTGGAGTAGAAGGCTTTCTTGCCGGGCGGAGCATGCTCGGTCAGGAATGCGGTGGCACTGCCCATCTCGCCACCGGCAGAGAACCCTTGCAGCAGTCGCGCCAGAACAATCAGCAGCGGTGCCAGATAGCCAATTTGCGCGAAGCTGGGCGTCAATCCGATGATCAGCGTCCCCAGCGCCATCAGCAGGATGGTCAGGGATAAAGCCGCCTTGCGCCCGCGCTTGTCACTGTAGATGCCCAGAACAATGCCGCCCACCGGACGCATGAAGAAGCCGACCCCGAAGGTCGCCAGCGCCAACAGGTAAGAGGTCAGCTCGCTGCCGGTGGGGAAGAACACTTTGGCAATGATCACCGAGAAGAAGCTGTAGACCGTGAAGTCAAACCATTCCAGGCCATTGCCGATCACCGTAGCGGTCACCGCGCGGCATGTCTTTTGTTCATGGGTGCGTGAAGCAGAGGATCGTAATGTGCTCACTGGATAGGCTCCTGCATGCGATACACGCAGGGAGGCCCCCTGCAGTGGCTGCATTGATTAAGGGGCAGGGTTGATGTAAGTGCGGCTGAGTCAGGTCTTTTTGCCCGTTTCAGTCGAGAGTAGGTGCTGGGCCGATTTTAAGAAAACGCTCATTGCGCAGGTTTGCATGCGTTATGTGCATGCAAGCGTCAGAGGCGGGGCGCTAGTGTGGTTATCTCATCTGTCAGCCATTTCTCGAACGCACGCGCAGCGCGCCGGGGCGTTTTACCGCTGGGTGTCAGCAAGTAATAGCCGCCTACCGCGCCGACGCTTTTCTTGCAGGCTGGTACCAGTGCACCGGATTGCACATGGCGGTCAATCATTGGCTGCCAGCCAAGCACGATGCCGTGCCCGGCGACAGCCAGGTCGACCAGCACCGGATACAGGTTGACGGTCATGCGCTTGCGGATCAGCGACGCATCAACGCCCTGACGGCCGAACCAGTCTCCCCAGGACAGCCACTGACGTTGCCCGTCTTCCAGCATCAGCAGGCAGTGGTCCAGCAACTGTGCAGGTTCCAGCAGTTGGCCGTTCAGGTAGTCTGGCGAGCAGTAGGCATTTACCGATTCGGCGAACAGCAAACGACTGTCGAGGCCCGTCGGTGATGTTTCGCGCAGGAAATACAGCGCCAGATCGAATTCCGCGCGAATCAGCGAGTCCAGCCCGTCAACCACTCGCAGGCGGATATCCACGGCGGGGAAGGCATCGCGATAGCGTCCCAGCAAAGGGCCCAGCCACAGTGCGGCCACGCCGCTGGAACACGCCAGCGTCAGTTGTTGTTCGCCGCTATGGGTAATGACTTGTGCCGTGGCCTCTGCACACAGGGTCAGCACGCGCTGGATCTGCTCGGCGTAAATCTGCCCGGCGACCGTCAGATGAATGCGCTTGTGCTCGCGACGAAACAGCGCGCGGCCGAGAAATTCCTCCAGTTGCGCGACCTGACGGCTGATCGCGCTCTGGGTGAGGTTCAGTTCGCTGGCGGCACGGGTAAAACTAGCGTGCCGAACGGCGGCTTCGAAGGCGATCAGGTTCTGCAAGGGTGGAAGGGGCTCGATACGCACGGCGGCTCCTGTTGCGGGCAGGTTTTACAAAGGGTCGGGAAACGGTGTCGATAGCAGCCAATCCCTGAACACGCACAGCGATGGCAGGTTCTGAAAGCGCGTCGCGTACGCCAGGTAGTAATTGCGCCCGCTGTCCAGCGGCTCGAACAGGGTGACCAGTTCGCCGCTGTTGATTTCGTCCTGCACCAGAATGCGCGGTACCAGTGCGATACCGATGCCCGCCGCCACAGCCTGGATCAGGTGCGAGGTCAGTTCGAAACTCGGGCCGGGGCGCATGATGTGGTGGTCCAGCCGATTACTGTCGAACCAGTCCGACCAGGCATTGGGCCGCGATACCACGCTCAGCAACGAATGCTGGGCCACCTGCGCCGGGGTGATCGTCTGGTAGCCGACAAGCGCAGCAGGGCTGGCAATGACCACCAGTTTTTCGCTGACCAGCGGGTGGGCGATGTAACCGGGCCAGTTGCCGTTACCCGCACAGATGATCGCGTTCATTTCGCTGGCTGCCGGCGTCAGGTCGGCATGCACGATGCGTGAGTGGATGTGCACCACATAGCCCGGATGCCGGGTGTAAAAATCATGCATCCGCGGCAGCAGCCATTTGGAGCCGAAGGTGGGCAGCACGGCCAGGTGCAGCGTGCCGCCTTCTGCCTTGTGCGCAATGGTTTGCAGGGTTGCACTGCGAATACGGCCCAGCGCCGCGGCCAGCTCATGCTGGTACAAGGCACCGGCAGTGGTCAGTTCGATACGTCTGCCATCACGCTTGAACAGCTCGACTTCCAGTTGGGCTTCCAGCGCCTGCACCTGGCGGCTGACGGCGCTCTGGGTCAAGGCCAGTTCGTCTGCGGCTTTGGTGAAGCTGCCATGCCGCGCGGCCGCCTCGAAAGCGAGCAACAAAGACATGGAGGGCGTCAGTCTTCTGGTGTTCATTCATAAAACTCATGGAAAAACGGCATCTTTTACGTTTGCACTGAAGCATGACACGCCGGAGAATCACGATAACCGTTGATAACGCCATGCATACGAGCGTTTCGAAGCATACGTGCTTTGCATATAAAACGCCTAGCCAGCCAGGAAGACCACCATGATTGCGCTGTTGAAACCGACCTCCGAGCAGGTCGGTCACTATGACCGTTTCCTCAATGCCCTGGTGGAGGGCGGCTTTCGCGGCGAAATAGCCAGGGACCTCGGCTCGCGTACTGTGCTGGCCACTGACAACTCCATCTATCAGCGCCTGCCGCAGGCTGCGGTGTTCCCGATGGACAGCCACGATGTGGCAATTGTCGCCCGCCTGGCAGCGCGGCCCGAGTACAAGCAGGTGGTGCTGACCCCGCGTGGTGGTGGCACAGGGACCAATGGGCAGTCGTTGACCGACGGCGTGGTGGTCGACCTGTCGCGGCACATGAACAATATCCTTGAAATCAACGTCGAGAAACGCTGGGTGCGGGTGCAGACCGGCGTGGTCAAGGACCAGCTCAACGCAGCGCTGAAGCCGCACGGGCTGTTTTTCGCGCCGGAACTGTCGACCTCCAACCGCGCCACGATTGGCGGCATGATCAACACCGACGCCAGCGGGCAGGGCAGTTGCACCTACGGCAAGACCCGTGGCCATGTGCTGGAACTGACGACCGTGCTGCTCGGTGGTTCCTACGTCAACAGTCAGGCATTCAGCGCTGAGCAGCTGGCCAGCGAGCAAGCGCGTGTTGACCGTGCTGGCGATGTGTATCGCTGTGCGCAGCAGATCGCCGATACGCAGGCGCAATTGATCAAGGACGTTTTTCCGCCGCTCAACCGTTGCCTGACCGGTTACGATCTGGCGCACCTGCGTGAGGAAGACGGGCGTTTCAACCTCAACAGCGTGCTTTGCGGTTCCGAGGGGTCGCTGGGTTTTATCGTCGAGGCCCGACTCAACGTCCTGCCAATCCCCAAACATTCGATTCTGGTCAACGTTCGTTATGCCGGTTTCATGGACGCTCTGCGGGATGCCAAGGCGTTGATGGCGCACAAGCCGCTGTCCATCGAGACCGTGGACTCCAAAGTGCTGATGCTGGCCATGCAGGATATCGTCTGGCACGGCGTGGCCGAGTATTTCCCGCAGGACCCGGCCACGCCGACTCTGGGCATCAACCTGATCGAGTTCAGTGGTGATGAGCTGGATGAAGTGGAACAGCGCGTCCATGCATTTGTCGCTCACCTGCAAAAAGACACCTTGGTGGTGCGCCTAGGTCATACCCTGGCAACTGGCAGCGCTGCGGTAAACCGCGTCTACGCCATGCGCAAGCGTTCGGTAGGGCTGCTCGGCAACGTCAAGGGTGAAGCGCGGCCGCAGCCGTTTGTTGAAGACACGGCTGTGCCACCGGAAAACCTTGCCGATTACATTCAGGAGTTTCGTGCGCTGCTGGACAGCTACGGCCTGCAATACGGCATGTTTGGCCATGTTGATGCAGGCGTGCTGCACGTACGACCGATTCTGGACATGAAAGACCCTGCGCAGGCTGCGTTGATTCGGCCAATATCCGACGCCGTCGCCGCGCTGACCAAGCGCTACGGCGGGCTGCTGTGGGGCGAACATGGCAAGGGCCTGCGTTCGCAATACGTGCCTGAATATTTCGGCGAGTTGTATCCCGCATTGCAGGCCCTTAAGGCTGCCTGCGACCCGTTCAACCAGCTGAACCCCGGCAAGATCGCCACGCCTGCGACGGTGCCGGAATCACGCTTGACGCTGGTGGATGAAGTGACGTTGCGCGGTGATCTGGATCGCACTATCGATGAACGGGTCTGGCAGAGCTACGACAGCGCGCTGCACTGTAATGGCAACGGTGCCTGTTACAACTACGACACCGACGATGCCATGTGTCCGTCATGGAAAGCCACGCGTGACCGCATTCACTCACCCAAGGGCCGCGCTTCGCTGGTCCGGGAATGGCTGCGTCTGCAAGGCGAGCAGGATGTCGACGTCCTGACCGCCAGCGCCAGGGCGCGGAATGCCAATGTGCTGAAAAGTCTTGCCGAGCGAACTGTCAACAGCGTGGCCAGAGTAGCAGGGCAGAAGGATTTCTCTCATGAAGTCTACGATGCCATGGCCGGTTGTCTGGCCTGCAAGTCCTGCGCGGGGCAGTGCCCGGTCAAGGTCAACGTGCCTGAGTTCCGTTCGCGTTTTCTGGAGCTGTACCACAGCCGCTACCTGCGCCCGATCAAGGATTACCTGATTGGCTCGCTGGAGTTCAGCACTCCGCACCTGGCGCGCTTTCCGAAGCTGTATAACGCGATCATGGGCGCAAAACCGGTGCGTTACCTGCTTGAGCATGTCGCCGGTATGGTCGACAGCCCATTGCTCAGCCTGATGGACTTTCGCGCGGCCTGCGCCCGCTGGAATGTCAGCATTGCCACGCCGCAGCGTCTGGCCGCGTTGAGCGAGCAGGAGCGCAAACGTACGGTGGTGCTGGTTCAGGATGCGTTCACCCGATACTTTGAAACCCCGCTGGCAGCAGACTGGCTGGAGCTGATCTCGCGCATGGGTTATCAGGTTTATCTCGCACCGTTCGCACCCAACGGCAAGCCGCTGCACGTGCAGGGTTTTCTGGCCGCGTTCGAGAAGGCTGCCAGTTTCAACAGCCAGTCGCTTGTCAAGCTGGCAGGGTATGGCATTCCGCTGATCGGTCTGGACCCGGCCATGACCCTGGTCTATCGCCAGGAGTACAGCAAGACGCTGGGCAGCGAGAGCGTACCGACCGTCATGCTGCCGCAGGAATGGCTGGCTTCTGCGCTTGAGGAGCAGTGTGACGCTCCGTCTGGTGAGACGTATTACTTCCTGCCGCATTGCACTGAAAAGACCAACGAGCCCGCCAGTGTCGGCCTTTGGCAGAAAGCCTTCGCTCGCGCCGGGCTCAGGCTTGATGTGCTGGCCAGCGGTTGCTGTGGCATGTCCGGCACTTATGGGCATGAAACCCGAAACGCGAAAACCAGCGACACCATCTATCGTCAGTCCTGGCAGCCGCTGGTGGCCCGGCATGGCGTTGATGGTCGACTGGTCGCCGATGGCTACTCATGCCGCAGCCAGGTCAAGCGCCAGGATGGCAAAGTGGTGCAGCATCCACTACAGGTACTGCTGGAACGGGTGAGGGCGCTATAGAGAGGACGCAGAGCGTCCATAACGGCATGCCCACGCGGAGCATGGGCACGATAGTTACAAAACTATCGTTCCTCACGCTCTGGTATGCCCCCCGAAGGTTGGACAATTATCCACTTACGCTGCCTTGGCGGCCTGCATCCTG
>NZ_LKBW01000158.1 GCF_002699855.1 Pseudomonas amygdali
GCCTTGATTACCGCAGTGATCGTCAACACAGCGTTCGTTATTTTCTTCGCCTCAACACACAACATCACGTTTATCGCCACGGCGGCAAGTATCGTGCTGGTATCAATCGGCATGCTGATCATTCTTCGCCATCAGTACCGCGACTTCACCAGCCTGGTGAACGCCCAGTTCAAGACTGAACAATTGAGCAACACAAACCTGTTGTTGGCCAATCGGGACAGCCTGACCGGCCTGCCTAATCGTCGGCATTTTTTCCAGACACTGGATACGGCGATGAATGAGGCACTCCTACAGCGGAGCGGGCTAGCGGTGGGTGTGCTGGATCTGGACGGGTTCAAGCCTGTCAACGACCTGTATGGCCATAGTGTCGGCGACCGGCTGCTGATGCTGGTCGCTGAACGGCTGATCAGCGCTGTCAGCGATACCGTGCAGGTATCGCGGCTGGGCGGTGACGAGTTTGCACTGCTCGTCAAGGGCGACATCAGTGACGAGGCGTTGCTGATGTTTGGCAAGCAGCTTTGCACGTTGATACATGAAAGTTTCGAACTCTCGGAAATACCGATCCAGATCGGCGCGACCCTCGGTTTCGCGACGTTTCCGGCTAACGCCGACAATGCCGCCCAACTGTATGAATACGCAGATTACGCCCTTTATCAAGGCAAGAACCACAACCCCGGGTCCACTTGCCTGTTTTCGGCCAGTCACCGTGAACAACTTAATGCCGATGGCGTAACCGAGCAGGCATTGCGGCTGGCGAACCTGGAGAAGGAGTTTCACGTCTTGTTTCAGCCGATCATTGAAAGCTGCACACGCGAAACAGTGGCTTTCGAGGCGCTGGCACGCTGGGACAGTCCAGAACTCGGCGCGGTATCGCCTGCGCATTTCATTCCGATTGCCGAGCGGATCGGCATGATCAACGAGCTGACCGCCCCTTTGTTGACGCAGGCACTACAGCGAGCATTGTCCTGGCCGTCGCCGATCAGGCTGTCGTTCAATTTGTCGGCCCATGACTGCGCGACCTGGGAAAGCGTCGAGAGAATTGTTGAGATAATAGAAAACAGTGGCTTTGACGCCTCACGACTTGATCTGGAAATCACTGAAACGGCCGTCATGCAGGACATTGGGCAGGTTCAACAGGCGATTGCCCAGTTTCGCCAGCTAGGTTGCGGTATCTCCCTTGACGATTTTGGCACCGGTTACTCCAGTCTTAGTCAGTTGCACGCCCTAGCGCTGACCAAACTGAAGATAGCTCGCAGTTTTGTGACGGGCGTGCATGACAATCCGACCAGTTACAAGATCGTCAAGTCGCTGGTAGCCCTGAGCCTGGACATGTCGTTGGACTGCGTGATCGAGGGTGTCGAAACGCAGGACGAGCTGAATATGCTGACGAGTCTGGGCTGCACAATGGTGCAAGGCAACTTCTACAGTCCGCCGATAACGTTCGACGAGACACTGGTGTGGATTGAAGCGCCGGAGCCGGATGTACGCCCGAACCGTCGAAATGACCATCCCATCATTTTGAGTGTTCTTTCGGCACCTGAATGACGCCATCAGCAATACCTTGGGCCAGCAACTCCATTATTTTCGCGAAACGAAACAATCCTGGATATTGCAGGCAGATGTAGTCCATCTGGACCTTTGATGAGCTGTCGAGCACCTGTTTGAAAGCCATCATATAGTCATAGCAGCCCTGAAGTAGCTGGCTATCGCCACTTTCTGTCGATGGAAATCGGCTGGCATAATCATGGACTACCTTCATGCATAGGAATTTCAAAATGCCTATGCATCAAGTTGACGCTATGAAGGAGGCGTCATGTCTTCATAGCGATGCGTAGGAAGACGCTGATGCGTTACTTATGCAGTGAAAATCCCTATCAACAAGCATTAATGCAGGTTATTTCACCGCGAAGCCTAGGTGCGGACGCACCTTCCCCCTGTCAGGGCTTCACGTACCTCATCTGCGCGATCGCCTGAGCGTTGAGGATCAGTCCCTGCACCGTCAGCCCGCTGATTGCCGCCGTGTATACCATCCGCGCGCCACACAGCACGCAGCGGAACGGATCGACGTTTAGAAAGGCTTTGGCCATCTGCGTAAAATACAGCTTTGGTGTCGGTCCTGGCGTCGCCATCTTCAATGCTTCATACACCTTCGGCAGGTATTTCCCACACACCCGATTGGCCAGAAAACCAAAATACCGGATCATCCGGAAATGCTTTTCCGGGATGTGCTGCACCACCCGGCGCAGCATGTCGGCCTGGCTCAGCGTTTCCTGCTGATAGGTCTGACCGGATCATCCGGAAATGCTTTTCCGGGATGTGCTGCACCACCCGGCGCAGCATGTCGGCCTGGCTCAGCGTTTCCTGCTGATAGGTCTGCGTGCGGTGATCCAGGTAGGTAAAGCTCAACGTGGCTCCGGAGGTGTAATGCGCCAGACGACTGCCCGAGATGGGCGGTTTTTTCAGGTAGCGGCCCAGGTAATTGACGGTCTTTCGGCCGTTTTCCGTCTTCTTCGACAAGTGGATGTGCCAGTGCTGGCCGCCAGCGGTCAGTATCAGACGGCGCCAGTCGCTTTCACAG
>NZ_LKBW01000159.1 GCF_002699855.1 Pseudomonas amygdali
TTTGGTCGGCATACATGCACCTCTAGCTACATGTTATGCCCGAACACAAAATTTCTGACAGTCTCTGTGGTCCTAGAGCTATAGGGGCAATGCACCTCACCTCTTTTAATAAATAATTCTCTCAGTTTCTTGACGCTAAGCTCAGTCTTCGGAAGTCTGCTTCCCATTCTTCAGTCACTTTGGCTTCCTTGGCTAGATGTCCTTCGATATCTTGTTTCTTTGGGCGACCTACTGGTCTGGTTACGCCAGCAATCTTAAGTAGTTCCTTGACAGCAGGTATGTTTCCTTCGTTAAGCGCATACTTCAATGACTCAAGTGACTTGTCAAACCAGTACAGTCGGTGCTCCTCTTTCCATCCTTGGTTTTCTGCATGGCTATCTAGCAGGGCTAGACTAACTCCAAGAGTCTTGGCTAGCTCAATGTGTGAGTAGGCTTCTACGTATTGTTGTTTGTGTTCGTCTTGAATATTCATATTGTTCTCTTTGGTTTAAGTAAGTGTGGTGGTGGGCTTTCAGCAGGAGTCACTGCGTGACAGCAGAAGCAAGAGCACGCCACGTAGTGGCATACGCAATAAAGAAAGATCAAGAGCGATACATGCTGGTAGGTAGTCCGCTTTTGATTCTCTCTTTTATGCGTGCTCTTGTCAGCTATGCTGACGTTGCTTTTGCTTTTAAGAAAGATCCATCGATAGATGGTAGTCTAAGGGTGGTATCTTGCTTAATGTACTAAGAGGGGAGTAGCACCTGTCAGCTTGCTGACGTTAAGGTGTTCTTATAAATTGATCAAAAACTCTTAAGAGTCTTTAAGAGAAAATGATCAAAATAATGCTGGCGTTGATCAATCCAAGCGGCATCTATAAGTTTCTTATATATCCGGCCGTATTAATTCCTAGCCCATACCTTGGTTGATCTTCAATGAGTAACCACTAAGCGTCCCTGCGGGACAAGTATATCGATGTCTCTCTATATCCGACCGTATTTAGAAATGTTAGGGAGCGGTGGTAGCTCCCCTTGTCTCTGGATGTTACGTTCAAAGACTGGTAGGTCTTTCGTGAGGAGGGGGATAGAAAGTTCCTCTCTACTATCCGACCGTAATTAATACCGAGGTGGTAATCTCTTGGTACGTTAGTGGTGAGTCATAGAGGCGGTAGCTCCTCTACTATCCGAGCGTATTAATAGTTCTGTTGACGACTGATAGGATTGGACTGAGCTGTAGCTAATATGGTGTTCCCCATATATCCGACCGTATTATAATCTAGGTAGGGAGGGATACGATTCAGAAAAGCTAACTTCAAACTCTAGTAGTCCTTTGATGCTAGGGTTACGCTCAAGGAAGAAACTCATGCCGCTGATTGCATGCCTAGCGCATTGACATACTCTACGTGCCTGCCGGTCACTCATTGGTGTGAGGTTCTCTAACAGTATAGAGGTTCTAATATTCTCAGTGCTTACTTCTGGCAGCATACAAGCTTTCAGAACATGAGAGGGGCTAGTGCTCATTGTACCATTGCTAACTCCCCCTGCTGTCATACAGGAGCCATAGACGTAATCATCAAGCCAAGGATGGTTCTCACTGTTTGCCACCTTGAAGTGCTTAGCATATGGGTTGAGCATTGTCTTAGGCTTAGGACCTCTCTTAACTTTGATTTCTGTTGTCCCTATAGTCTGCTTATAAGGAGATTGCTCGCAAGGGGTAAGGAGACAGATAGCAGACTTAGGTGGAATGTTGCAGTTTCGAGCAGTTGGATAATCATAAGGAACCTCGGGTATGGCATGAGTGGTGTACTCCCCTAAGACTTCACCGCTGAGTTTGTCTAAGACATAATCACCTACACGAATGGTTCTTTGTAGTTGAGTAACAATATCTCTGATGTCGCTAGGTTGGTGACTTAGCATAAAGGGTGTTCTTCTTGTTGCCTGTAAGCTCCTGAGAGCGTTTGCAGGAGGCGTTAGGGATAAGGCTATACCTTGTCATGAGGGTGCTGTGAGACGCTTGCAGAGGCTTGCTGATGTCGTCTCTCTTGATGTTGTTTAACTATTGCTATCACGTATTAATTAGTAGTAGCGTTTTCTGGCTTGATCAATGTGCTCAATCGAAAGGTTGGAGATGTATCCAACTGCTTGTGAGGAAACTCGATACTTTAAAGAAAGCGCATAGATTGCTTTGGGGCTTCCTCTAGCGGCCACAAACTGTTTGGCAAGTCCTCTCTGTATGATGAGTGGGGTAAGGTGTTTCTTGTTGTACTCTGCATCGGGGATGTGTATGTAGTCATCGTCTGAGTTCATGTTAGCGCTCTAAGCAAGGCAAGCCATGTAGCTCACCGCTATTCTTGTGATTGTTAAGAGGGTTAGGCAGGTGGTATACACGATGAAAGCTGTAACCAACCAGCTAATGATTGTCTTCATTTGCTTGACTGAGACTGTCAGAAATTTTGTGTTCGGGCATAACATGTAGCTAGAGGTGCATGTATGCCGACCAAAAAGAAGTCCGCCAATGCAACAGCGAGGGAGTTGCCCTCGATTCCCC
>NZ_LKBW01000160.1 GCF_002699855.1 Pseudomonas amygdali
TTTGGTCGGCATACATGCACCTCTAGCTACATGTTATGCCCGAACACAAAATTTCTGACAGTCTCACATGTTATGCCCGAACACAAAATTTCTGACAGTCTCGCAGGCCCTAACCAGCCCGAACACAAAAAAACTGATACTCCCCATATCTCCAGTGCAAATGCAACGCAACAAGAACCAGCCCACAAGAAAATGCCCGAATCCAGAGGATCCGGGCATTTCTTGAAACATCAATGAAGCCTTCGTGAGCGTCCAGACGCACATTCATGCGATTCAGACAGCAATCCTCAGCCCCACCTTGCGCAAGACCCGACAGGCCAGACGCAACTACAAATATCCTTCAACAACTCCTCAGCGANCGATCCATCGCATTACTCATCAGATAGTCCTTTATCTGCTGGCTGAAAAGCTAACGTCCCATGCTGCTGACTCAGTAGCCCGGGCCGTTGAGAACAAGCCTATGCAAAGCCCTCCCGCCCTGCAACAGCCCCAAAATGGTGGGGTCGGATGGGTGCCTGTTCATACGCCAAATCGCCATCAACGCTGGGCGCATTGGTTTGCGCGACCAGGTTAAAAATCCATTGCTTTGTCAGGCACAAGCTATATGCGTCAAAGGCGAAATCAGCGTTCAAAATCGCATTGCTCACACACATCAAACAGACCAATCCATCAAAACCAACGGAAACGTCCTGCACCATCACCCGTCCGCATCCCACCCAAAGCGCCAATGGTCGATTTTTTTCAACTGAATCAGACAGCTAGGCTTTACAAGCGCATCAGAAGCTATATACTCGCAGCCCATTACGCCGGTATAGCTCAGTTGGTAGAGCAACTGACTTGTAATCAGTAGGTCCCGGGTTCGACTCCTGGTGCCGGCACCATATAAATCAAGGGCTTGCAGCGATGCAGGCCCTTGTTTTTTGTCCCGCACGTAACAACGCACGTAATAAGCCGTCCAGAACGACGCTTCCCAGGCCCAGCGGGCATCCTGAATTCGACCAGTTACAGGTAGTGATAGCCTCAAAAATTGAGCCTCACGAGGATGTGTGCGCACATGTCTGCCACACACCCTACACACGGGGAAAAATTTTCCGGTGCATACCTAAAAAGTGCGTCAGAAGTGTAAGTGAGATTTTTAATCTCTATAAAATCCTTATAAATCAATGGTTTACTACACAAACCTAACCGTAAGTAGACTGTCAGAAAGGCGTAAGCACAGAACAGTTTGTGACTGTAAGTGAGCGACCCTGCAACCTACTGTTTTTAAAGGATATTTTTTGATCCTTTCTTTCGCTTACACTTTTTGACGACTCGACTGTAAGTGAGGATCCTCAATGGTTACGGGGGTTACAGGGCTTTTTCTCGCTCACTTACACCGCTTACGCGTCAGGAGGGGGTATCCCGGAAAAAGGTTTTCAGTAGCCCACCTGGAAACACCTTCAAAACCATCCTCGCCTCACATCGCTGACCGGAGAAACCATGCCGAAGCCCAGTAACCGCGCCCCTATTCCACAAATCGAGATGATCAAGAAGGGTGGTCAATGGGAGGTTCACTGGGATTATCAGGAGGGACCCGCGAGCTTGGTGCTGTTCAACCGTGGCGAATATCTGCGCGGATACATAGATGGGGTATTGGACATGCTCCGCATCGATCCAGAGAGGGTTTGCTGTGCGAGCGGTTTGACTGGCACCGTCAAACGGCTTGATCAGAAGCAAGCCGAGGCACTGCACAGTGCCTTAAGTCAGTTGCTGATACCGATGGTAGAAGCTGAATTCGCTCGAATAGCTCGCAACACGGGTCTTCCCCACCTTCGGAGCACCGATACAATCGAATGCAACGCGGGAAATGTCGTTGATACGCCTGCAGCCCCCGATCCGCTTAGCCTGTAAAGGTCGGAACTGATCTAACCACCGCGCCCCCGATACACAGTTTTGGAACCAGTGTCGATTTAGAAAACTGCCCCATCCCTTGGTTTTCCAATTTTCGATCCAGTCTGGCCGGGCTTTAGAGGATTCGCCCCTCCGGCGTGGTCCTTTCGTTCGTTGTGCAAGGCGATGACATTTTTCTTCATAACCTTGCACGCTGTGCAATTGCCGCTCCCCTGCGCAACCCCACGGCTGGCTTGGGCTGGAGTACTGCTTTCATCGCATCTGGATTTGCACAAAAAACGGACGCAGAGCCCGTCGGCGGGAGGGGGATAAGTGCTTTTTTCAATGATTTTTTTTGTTAAAGGATTTTTTCTGTAAGCCTTTAGCTAATGACATGAACAGGAACGAACGCGATAATCAGCCGAACTATTGTGATTTGGAACATATGGAAACGCTGCAAATCTCGCCCGCCATGCTTGACTGGGCGGCCCTGAAAGCGGGTAAGACATTGGAAAGTCTTGCTGGTGAGATCGTGGCCGAGCGAAACCGTGGGCGCTTTTTAGAGGGGGAGTATCAGTTTTTTTGTGTTCGGGCTGGTTAGGGCCTGCCGTCAGGCAGGCCCTTGTTTTACCAGCTCGG
>NZ_LKBW01000161.1 GCF_002699855.1 Pseudomonas amygdali
GCGTTACGACAAGCTGGCAAGTAGCTTTAAAGCGATGGTCACACTGGCTTGCATCGAAAGATGCTTGCGGGCTGACTTTTCAGACAAACCCTAATTGCTATGAACGCCAACTAAAGGCTGCGTTACCTAACTCACGAGAAAAGACAATTCAAAATTAGCAGAACTTAACTTTCTCTCTGCAAAAAGGCATGGAATTTCTTATGAAGCTTTCAATTGCATGCATTGGAGTGCTCATTTTTGGAGAGTTTCTACTTGAAATTGGCCTTCCCACTACTGACCTTGCGCTTATTAAAGCGGGGCTTTTGGCGCTTAGCGCGTCAATTGCACTCTTCCTGGCAGAATTGGGCTTGGCGACCATGAAGGTTCTTCGTGACCAAGCATGTCCAGCCGCTACACCGCTGGGCCGAATCAGTAGAGGCTCGTCCATGTCCGCCTCTAGGCAATCAATAAGAAAGGAAAGCTATATGCTTGTTCTGACTCGCCGTGAAGGTGAAAATATTCTGATTGAGGATGGGATTCAGATCCAAGTCCACGCTATTTCAGAGTTCGATCAGATTGTGCGTATCGGGATTGAAGCACCGAAAGTCGCCATTGTTCAATGCAGAGACATTGACAGAAAGGTAACTGAACACAAGCCCAGGCCTGTCATCATTCATAAGTGTCGGTGGCGCTCATTGGTCAAAAAATAGGTAGGAAAGCTTTCATGAACATGCAATCTTTCATTGCGGCGGGGCAAAAATACGGTGCCTGCACGTTTCGGCACGTAATCTGGATAGCCACTTCCGTGGGTATTTCGCTTACTGTCACTTTACCCACGCGGGCGGCCAGCGACGCTGCAGTAGTCACTTCCTGGGGCAGGGTAAGCGAGCCATCCAGTCCGCCAGTTTGCAAGCAGATCCAGGCCACGCTAACACCCAGGAATGGCTCACTGGACAGTGTCGACAGTGCGGCGCTCGACTCCCGACCTGACCAGGACAGAATCCAGAGTGCAATCGACGGTTGTGCCGCCGGACAGGCCGTCCAGCTTGTCAAAGGCACAGGTGACAACTCAGCGTTCCTCAGCGGTCCTCTGCAACTGAAGTCTGGCGTTACGCTGTGGGTCGACGAGGGCGTTACGCTTTTCGCGTCACGCAACCCCAAAGACTATGACAACGGCAAGGGCACCTGCGGAGTGACCACGGTCGCCAATCAGGACGCCTGCAGCGCACTGATTTCTGCAAAAAACACGCGCGCCAGCGGCGTGATCGGAAAAGGCGTGATCGACGGTCGCGGCGGCAGTCTACTCACCTCCGGTGCAAACGCCAATCTGCGTAGCTGGTGGGACCTTGTTTACCAGAAGACCTTGTCCAATGCTTACCAGCAAAAACCGCGCCGGACTTCAACATTGTCACTGACGGTGTGACAGGAGTGACTGTCTGGGGGATCAAGATTTTGACTCCCAGCCGGGTCTATACGGTTGAGGGCTACCGCTGCCCGATCGGCTCGACGCCTGACCAGAAGACCCCGGGCACCTGCTTTACCCCGGAAACCGTGAAGAACACCGATGGCTTCGACCCCGGCCAATCAAGCAAGGTGCTGCTGGCCTACTCCTATATCAGTACGGGTGATGACAACGTAGCGATAAAGTCCAGCCGCACCTCCGGCAGCCGGGACCTGATGTTCGCGCACAATCACTTTTACTATGGGCACGGCTTGTCCATCGGCAGTGAAACCAGCGGCGGCGTACACAATGTCAGCGTTGTGGATCTGGCAGCAGATGGCGCAGACAGCCAGGACGGCATTGGATTGAGAATAAAGTCAGGAGCCAAGAGCGGAGGGACCGTCGACAGCGTCAGCTACGCGAACATATGCATGCGCAACGTCAAATTCCCGCTAGTGTTTGACACCAACTACGGCAGCGCCGGCGGAACCTCGTACCCTGATTTCAGTGGTATCACCGTGAAAGGCTTCCACTACCTGGGCAGCCAACGCTTCGGTGGCGGTAAGGCGACTTTTGTCGGATACAATGACAACGGCCAAAAACGACCGATTTCCATCACGCTGGATAACGTTGTCTTTGACGGAACCCAACCCAGCTTCACCGGACTCACCTCGACCCACTTCATATTGGGGCCAGGGCCGGTCAGTTTCGCCAACAAACTGGTGCCTTCGATAAAGGATGACGTCACGGTGTCCGGAAGTCCTGGTAACGGAACACCGGTCGATTGCACGGCAGCGTTTGTACCGATGAAATCCGTGGTGCCTGAGGCTCCGTTCTAGGGGGCCGGGGAGCAATGGAACAGCCAACCGACTTAAGGAGCCGCAGGACTC
>NZ_LKBW01000162.1 GCF_002699855.1 Pseudomonas amygdali
CAACGATCAGATGAAATTTCATAACGGTCAGTCATGATGGCCCTCTTGGCAACCAGAGGACATCATTTTAACCAAGGCGACTTTTCAGACAAACCCTAGGTAAAAGAAGGCGTGGCGCTAATCAAATTTGAATTGAAAGGGGCACCAGTTCCAGCACCTGCAACATTACGGCATCCCGAATACCACGCCGGATCGACTCGTACTCAAGCTTCTGCAGGCACGCCTGCTCTCCATTCAACAGGTTATCGAAGAGCGCAGTGCACCTCGTGCGAACCGTTGGATCGGTCAAACGGTAACACTTGGGAAGATCGGTAATTTCAAAACGGCTGCCCTGCCGTTCCAGTGCGTGAGCAAGGGCACTCTCTTCAATCGCAATGCCCAGTGCATCCAATTGCAGCGGCGTACTCAATTCCGGAAGATTCTCGCCGTGCGCGACGATAATGCTCGACTCTGGAAGCGTGTGCCCGGCACAGAACGCAGGACCGTTGGCACTCAACGGCAAGGCGAAAATAATCGCCCCCTTCCAGGCTGTACCACTCTTGACCAAGGCCTGATTAGAGCGGTCGCGGACCAGTTGCAGCCAGTCCGAACGGAATTCCGTCAGCTCGCCTTCAAAGCCACCGGGCGTCACCTGGTCGTAACGAACCTGCCAGCCGCTGAGGTTGCGACCGTGCTCGTCGATGTCACAGGTTTGAAAACGCCGCAGGTGAGGTGGCGGTGCCGCGTCAATCGAAGCCTTGTTTGTCTCCACATAACGACTACTCATCGGCCTTGCCCCTTAATACGTCTCAAGGTCATTCGGCTAAGTGAAGGCAAGTTTCATTCCGGCAGCAAGGAGTTTGGGTGATTAATACAGCGAAGCTACCAAACTGCTTTCAAGCTTAATAAAAACTATACTCGCTTCAAATAGAAAGCGTCCCGTTGAGTCATGGTGTAGGCCCACTCGCTGTCACAGCAAGACAAGCGGCCATCGCTCTCGAGTACTGATCACGTATACCGGCAATATATCATCACGCATCTCGACCAAGGCATGTGCCGTCGATTACACTTCAGCTGGCATAAGTATGGAAAACAGCACATGCCACAAAGAAGAAACCTGAAAGACTCTATTTTCATACCCTTGAAGCTGTCTCAGCTGATCGGCCTTTTCAGTTGGATTATCAGCTGGTATGTGAATCCGTCTATTGAGCAATCACTGGATATATTTATTTATTGCGCTCTGGCGGGGGCGACGCTGTCAATCATTGTCACTTCCAACAGCAGAAGCATGACGACGTGGCGCCTGTTCGGCATTATCTACATGACCTCACTTACCGTTCTGTTCAAGGTACAGATCGAACGCATGGGCGTAGAGGCGTCGATGTGGGGATTGGTTGTCACTTCCCTGCTCATCACGGGAATGAGCGTATTCTTCGTCAAGTTTATTGACTACGTCGCTGCGGCTGCTCTGATCTGGTTGATCATGTGGCAAACGGACCTGACGGCAGTCGGCGTCGACCATGCGCCTTTGTCTTATGTTTTCCTGATCAGCTCGACCTTGTTGGGCGGCTCCCTGAATGCAACCTTCCTGAGCCTGGTCATGCAGACCATGGCGGCGAGTGATCGCTACCAGAAGCTGTCCGAAACCGACACGCTGACGAACGCCCCAAATCGCCGTGCTCTGGTCACCAGCCTGGACAACGCACTGACGTCAGATGATAAGTCCTCGCTGTGGTTCGCCATGCTGGATCTGGATAACTTTAAAAGCATCAACGACAACCATGGCCACGACGTGGGTGACAATGTCCTTATATGTTTCGCAACACTCATAAAAAGCACAACGGGGCTGGTCAGCTTTGGTCGCCTGGGGGGAGAAGAGTTTGGCGTGATGTTATCCGCAGCAAACGCAGCAGACGCCATAGCGGCAATGGATCATTTATTGATGCACGCCCAAAAAGACCAAGCAGCGAAAATGCCCTATTCATTCATTGCAGGTATTGCGAGTTTGGCTCGGGCAAAAAACGTCAATGACCTGTTAAAAGAAGCCGATGAAAATTTGTATCTCGCCAAACGGAGCGGCAGACAATGTATTGCCTTTGAAGGCAGGATAGTTTCCGCGACCGCTGGAAGTGTGGAAAAGCAGAACCAAGGGGTGAAATCGGTTAATACCCATGCATAGCGCTCGGTGGGAGTATCAGTTTTTTTGTGTTCGGGCTGGTTAGGGCCTGCCGTCAGGCAGGCCCTTGTTTTACCAGCTC
>NZ_LKBW01000163.1 GCF_002699855.1 Pseudomonas amygdali
TTCGGTAGTTTTTTCATCGCTCCATCCTCTCAAAGGTTGGAGTCTCCGAGAAACCCGGGGCGGTTCAGACTTGCTAAGTAAAGAAGCCTACCGTGAACTGGCCGGTAAGCTTGAGTTCCGCACCCAGGCGTTTATCAACGGTCAATTTCGTGCCGCGAAATCGGGCCGCACGTTCGCCACGACCAACCCGGCCACCGGCGACGTATTGGCACAGGTTTCCGCCTGTGATTCTCAGGATGTAGACGAGGCCGTTGCGGCGGCCAAGGCGGCGTTCGATGACGCGCGCTGGCATGGTCTTTCACCTGCGGCGCGTAAAAATATCCTCCTGCATTTTGCCCGGCTGATGGAAGACAACGCCCACGAATTGGCGGTGCTCGAAAGCCTGGACAGCGGTAAACCTATTCGTGAGTGCCAGAACGTTGATGTGCCGGAGACGATCCATACGCTGCGTTGGCATGCCGAATTGATCGACAAGATCTACGACGCCACCGCGCCGGTCGGTTCCGGTGCGGTGACGATGGTAGTGCGTGAGCCTATCGGTGTGGTCGGCCTGGTACTGCCGTGGAATTTCCCGCTGTTGATGCTCGCCTGGAAAATCGGTCCGTCGTTGGCCGCAGGTTGCTCCATCGTGGTCAAGCCAGCGGAGGAAACCACCCTGAGCGCGCTGCGTGTCGCCGAGCTGGCTTACCAGGCCGGTATTCCCGCCGGCGTGTTCAACGTGATACCTGGTAGCGGCAAGGAGGCCGGTGAGCCATTGGGCCGGTATGGCGATGTCGCGATGGTCAGCTTTACCGGCTCTACCGACACTGGGCGGATTTTCCTCAAGTACTCCAGCGAATCGAACCTCAAGCGCATCGTACTGGAGTGCGGCGGCAAGAACCCTGCAGTGGTGATGAACGATGCAGAGGATATTGATCAGGTCGCGCAGCACATAGTCAATGGCGCCTTCTGGAACATGGGCGAAAATTGCTCGGCGTCCTCGCGCCTGATCGTTCACACCGACATCAAGGACGCGCTTCTTGAGCGCATTCAGGTGCACCTGAAGGACTGGAAGATGGGCGACCCCCTCGATCCGGACAATCGCCTTGGGTCGATGATCAGCAAAGCACACTTCGAGAAAGTACGCTCCTACATCGAGCACGCCAAGGATCAGAAGCTGACCGTTGTGACGGGGGGAAATACCGTTCGGAATATCTTCGTCGAACCGACCATCCTGGACGGGGTAGGGCGCGACAGTCGCCTGTTCCAAGAGGAAATTTTTGGCCCCGTGCTGAGTGTCACCACGTTCAACTCGATCGATGAAGCCATCGAGTTGGCCAACGATACGGCGTATGGCCTGGCAGCATCTGCGTACACTGGCAACCTGCGCAACGCGTTAAAGTTGTCACGCAGTATCCGTGCTGGCATCGTGACGGTGAACTGCTTTGGCGAGGGCGACGCCTCAACGCCATTCGGTGGTTACAAGGAGTCTGGTTTCGGTGGGCGGGACAAGTCTATCTGGGCCCACGACCAGTACACGGAGCTGAAAACCATCTGGATCGACGCTTCCTGAGAAGTCCCGACAGCCTGAAAGAGATCGCCCGGCCGCTGATATCAGGGCGATCTCCAAGAGGCCATCGTAGGCCGATTCCTCCAGATGTTCGCAGCGTCGGAATTTAATGACGGCGACCGCTTCTGTTGCGGCTATATTTTATCGTTGCGGCTTCCAAGAGGGTTGGCTTGAGGTGATAGACCAGCGAAGTTTTTGCGGAACAAACAAAGGGAAAAACTTCCGCTATCTCAACGATGAAGCACCTACGAAAGCTTCTCTTTCGGGTGTAGGTTTCATCCTTCTTGATTACTTCTCCCTTCCATCGTTTACCCATGCGTTGGACGCTCTTGTCACCGCGAATTTGTTGCGCCCAGACTCATACAGGACTTGCACATTTACGCTGGCCGGCCAGGAGGTCATGAGCGATTTAGGGATCGTCATTCGCCCTGATCAAGATCTTTCCTCCTTTCCACTGAGCGAGCTTAAGCTGCTGATCGTCTGTGGTGGTCTACGAACGCCCCTGCGCGCCGATGCCCATTTGCGTACTTTGCTTAAAAAAGCTGCCGAAAATGGAGTCGAGTTAGCGGGTCTCTGAAATGGAGCCTGGTTTCTAGGTTTTGTACGAAAAGTCGGCTGGGGTAGAATTGCCGCCATGATTGGCTGGAGGCCCGCATGGCAAAGCGTTACGAACTCTCCGACTCATCG
>NZ_LKBW01000164.1 GCF_002699855.1 Pseudomonas amygdali
CCTGCCGATTCCGATTGGCATGCCGACGCTGGGCGCTTCGTTGTCTACCCAGTCGGGCCTGCTGTTCTTCGCCGGTACCCAGGACTTCTACCTGCGTGCCTTCGACAGCGGCAACGGCAACGAAATCTGGAAGGCCCGTCTGCCAGTCGGCAGCCAGTCCGGCCCGATGACCTACGTGTCGCCCAAAACCGGCAAGCAGTACATCCTGCTCACCGCCGGCGGTGCACGCCAATCGCCGGATCGTGGCGATTACGTGATTGCCTACGCGTTACCCAAGTAACGTGCTTCAACGTTGAGGGGCAGATTTTGCCCCTCGATTTGTCATGTCACATGCTGGATGTCTTGCGGACAGATGGATGCTATTGTTGGCTTGTGAAGTAAATGGCCATTTTGGATAGCCAATCCGAATAATGAGTGTGTTCACTGCTGGGCTCGAAATAGCACCCCAATGTGGTTGCCATTATTTCGCTGTAGTCTGTTTCTGTCATGGGCTGGCTTAACAGATGCTCAATTTCTTTTTACGCTATCTCGCAAACAGCTCAAGGGTTCACATTTTACGATCTCTTCAAACACGTGATTGCTGTCCGAGAACTCTTCCGTCCAGTCCTGATGAAAATAGCAGCCTAGTAATCGGCTCAGGTTGGCGTATTGATCTGTTTTCATGAGGATGTCCGGCTTTTTGTTATTGGGGCAGGCTTCAATTTTTGATAATTGATGATATAAGGTGCGAATCTATTTGATATGAATGGGCGAGGCGGAATTGTTGGTGGGATGTTATTAGGCTGCAGTTTGGCTTTGCGTTTAGGAATGGGCGATTATTCTTTTGACAAGATACTCATAAAAATTCGCTGCATAGAGGATCGCTGCTCCTGAAGGTATTTTCAAGAAGATCTGGTATTCATTGTTTTTGTAAGTGTTATAGTCAAAGAAGAAAACTTCGCCCAGGTCCGTTCTGCTGATGACCAATTTTTCTGGGGTGGTCGACTTGTTTTTGAGTCCGTTAATATGTTGGAAGACAATATCTCCACCCTGTATGTCATCGAAGTCCATGCCGTAGATACTGTAAATCTCCTCGGTGCCTACTTCTCTTCCCGCATAATTTCGTAAAAACCATTTGTAGGAGTCAGGCAGTGGGTGACCTAAACGCTGTTCTGCCTTAATAATCAACTCATCGGCCACAGCGTCGGCAGGTGTTCCAAATGCTGCTACATTCTCATGTGTCTTTATAAGGTTTCCAAGATCAAATGCTGTCAAATTAGTCATTTCATTACTCGTGAGTATTCGCGCAGTTAAATCTAGTTCCACCTCTTGTATCTGCTCCTGAAAATTCAAATAGTTCAGTATTTTTTAGAGGCTTTCCACGCTCATCTGTTGACTTTGGTTACGTTTGAGTAATCGCCGAACTCGGGGATTTTTTCGTAATTGTCTTTAGGCTCGAAATGCGATTTGGCTACCTCAAGCTTATGTGGGTTTAGCTGCTCCCGACGAATCAAAAGCTCGCCGCTTTCTTTGAAGATGTAGCTGGTTCCAACTGAGATTTTCCCAGCGTCATCAAATTCACGATGGGTTGCCATCGTGAGGAAAAGCGTTTCTGAATCCAGGCATTGAAACTGATAGGTAAGGTATTCGCGCTGATGGTCATCCAGAAATCCAACGCCCACCATGTTCTTGTCTAAAATCATTTCTACGAAACAAGCTGGTTTAGAGTCTGAGCCTATCAACGCTGTATAAGGCTTTTTAGCCAAATGCAAAGCGTTGGCGGTAGCCTCGTCCATAGGGTCGATTGCACGATGCTTGAGGCGAAACCAGGACTTGCAATAAAAAATAGAAGGACTCATCAATACACCTTTCCGTTGATATCTCTTATTAAAACTCCTGCTTTGTCTGCAGAGTCTAAAATAGTTTGGGGTATTATACCTGTTTGAGGTGGGACTTCCAGTATCAAAGCGCCCTGTAATTTTTGTCCTGCCAAAGAGCCGCTGGATGGAACATTCGCTATAGTAGAGCCGCTCGGGTACTTTGATATTGCTTCATTTATATAGCTTTTGGCGGTGGATTCAGATATCTTTGAAAATTGAGTTAATTTACGTGATATGATTTCCCCAGTTGTTGGGTTGTATGAGTCTAGTCGGTAATAGCCATTGCCGTCAGGCCTCTGTATGTAGACCTCATTGTAGGGGTGATTTTTTGATTGAACTCTATTAAACTCGTT
>NZ_LKBW01000165.1 GCF_002699855.1 Pseudomonas amygdali
CGGAGAGTTCGTAACGCTTTGCCATGCGGGCCTCCAGCCAATCATGGCGGCAATTCTACCCCAGCCGACTTTTCGTACAAAACCTAGCCAGCGATCAAAAGCTCATTATATTTCTTGGGCACCAGCGCTATTTCACCCCACGCCAGATCCTCAACCGCAAGGCCGCTTCCGTTCTTGGTGATCGCGCCATAAAACATGACAATCCTTCCCACCGCGTCCTCGGTGATGCTTTTGTCTCTACAGAACCCATCGGTCATTTTGACGGTAAAATCGCCGGCCACTTTCGAGCATCTCAACCGTGTCATCCGGATGTTGTAGCGTTGACTGCCTGCATTCCAACTACTGGCTATCTTGCCGAAATAGAGCTTTTTTACTTGCTCTTTGTCTAGGATACCCTTGTCTAGATCGGCCACATCCGTAAGCAATTCAGCCAGCTTCACCGCGTGGACTCCCCCCGGTAGGACAAAATATTTGTCTTTGTTCTTTTCAAAATTTCGGCATATGCCTGCGACAGTGGTGATAGTACTCGGCAACTCGAATGATTCACCCTGATGTCTCCCAATTGGGACTTCTGATAAAGGCCCGACAATGTCTTCAACAGGGGTCTCGTCATATTCGGTGCCTGGTGTGAGATCTACTTCTGGTTTGTCCTGTAGAAATTCTTTCACTACGGCCAAGTGCTCATGCTCAATAGCTCGTCGAGCCTCTTCCGAGGTGTCGTATCGCTTGCCTACCGGCTTCTTTGCCCTCAACACGCAACCAATGTGCTGCCACCTCTTCAGGTGGCGATAGAACGGGTCGCGCTGGTTAGTGAATACATCTTTTTTCCGAGGCGTACGCTCGACATTTGTGAAGCAACCTGGGCAAAACAGATTACCAATCATGTCATCTTCGTATTCGTCTGGCGCAACGCGGCGGCTGGCCTTTAAGACATCCCGGTTTCCCTTCTNTCTTTTGGCGGTCATGAGCTATCTATCCTTGATGAATAGTGCCAAATAGCCACACCTCTGTTGATTTTTCAAGTCTTTGGTTGATCCGATATCAGCTGTGTAGATTACTGCACCCTGTAGCGTTTTCACCAACCGATCAGCACCGAGAATATTGGGGATGAGACCAACCCATCACATTGAGACCGGATCGCCTCTTTCGTCAAAGCCGGAATTACGGCTTTCAGATGTGCTCAGCTTTGAGCAAACCTCAAACACGCCCAAACGCTGGCCTCCCGTTTCGGTAGGGCAGGTATTCCCCCGATGGGGTGAACGATTCGTTCGGCCTGTTCTACACCAATGGTGGGGAATTCCCTCAGTTTGAGGAAAACCCAGAAGCTGATGCCCTGGCTCAGATCTGATCCATTCCCCATTGGGGGTTCGGCCCTACTTCTGGATTTCAAATCCAGATGCACGCGTTTTTGCTCACATCTCAAAGTGAGCCAGGATCACTTTTACGACCTCCCCGTAAAAGCCTGAACACAGGCCCGGCAACAGTGCAGATGCCGGAATTTTTTCCGCCATCTCAAAGTGGGATTTTTCCACTTCGCTCCTGCAGATAGATCGGCTGATACCCAAGCCGATCTATCTGCACCCTTACTGGGTAGTGCCTGGCACCGGGCAAGACTGCCCCCGATTCCGGTCACTAAGCCCCACAGGAAGATCGGCAAGGAGTTTTGCCGATGTCCCGAAAGCTCGGGGCATCTCTTGGCTGGATCTAAAATCTGATCAAGGTTGTGCTTGTCTGCCCAGCTTCGCCGCACGGACGAACTCAAGCGCTTCTAAAAACACATCAGAGAGTTCTTGCCTAGAAATAACTTCGCTCTCGTTTAGCTGCCAGGCAATACCATATTTGAAATCAAGGCCAGGATAAGCGACGTGGTAATCGGTTGCTCGATGCTTTCCTGCCGCTTCAAATTTGGCCAACGGCACACGTACCCGGGCAAACCGATCTCTTGCTTCCTTCAGTCGCTCGGCTACATCCTGCGGGTCATCACTTTGCCCCTCCCTTACGCGTTGGGCGAGGGTGCGTAGAATCTCATAGGCTCCCAGCACCCAAAGATAGGATTGAGTCTTATGGGACTGAATAGAATCATGGTCATAAAGCGCATTCATCTGTTCTGGGCGTGCCCGGACAAAAGCCGCATCGGCACAGCATATGAACCGCCCCGGGTTTCTCGGAGACCCTTTTGTTTGAGTCATGCCACCTGGGCAGACTCGG
>NZ_LKBW01000166.1 GCF_002699855.1 Pseudomonas amygdali
CAATATTCTTTCACGGCTGCGAGTTTTGCCTGCACTGTATATTTACCCATGACGCCTCCAAAGGTTGCGTCCAACCTTCGGGGGTCATACCATTTCCTCGAAAAGAGTGCGCACTTGGATCTCACACACCACGTCTGACTCGGCTTTTGGACGTATCACATAGTGCAAGCTAGGTTTTGTACGAAAAGTATTGCCGCATACAACGTAGGCTACAGGCCAGCGTGACCATGGCTGCGTAGCTCTTGGCCAGCTTGTCGTAGCGGGTGCCGATTCGGCGGTTCTCTTTTAGCCAGCCAAACATCCGCTCAATGATGTTGCGCTGCCGATACTTTGGACGATCGAAGAGTCGGGGCAAGCCAGGCCGGGGGTTGCGTGGCATGGCGCGTAGCGGGATCACAGGCTGTATTCGGTAACGGTCGCAGTAGTAACGCAGGTGTTCCGCGTCATAGCCTTTGTCAGCCAGCAACCATCTACTGCGTTTGCGTGGTCGCCCCGGCTTACCGGAAATGCGCACCTGATCCAGCAACGGCTGGGCGTGGGCGATATCGCTGGCTTGTCCCGGTGAAAGCATGAAGCGCAATGGCACGCCATTAGCGTCGCAAACCATATGAATCTTGGTTGTCAGGCCGCCTCGACTGCGCCCCAGAGCATGGTCTAGCGGTTCTTCAGGCCCCCCTTTTTCCCAGCGCCTGAGGAGGCTCGGGTTGCACGTACCGCCGTGGAGTCGATCATCCAGGTGTCCAGATCGATCAGTCCTTCCTGGTTGAGTCGAATGTGCAAGCGTTCCAGTATCCGGTCGAACGTGCCGTTATCGCGCCAGTCACGAAAACGCTGATACACCGTCGACCAAGGCCCAAAGCGTTCCGGCAGATCACGCCAGGCAGCACCCGAGCACAAAATCCAAAGGACTCCGTGGAGTATCAGGCAATCATCACTACGTGGGCGACCCATTTTCTGCTCGGGAGAAACCAGATCCTTGATCAATTCCCACGATGCGTCGGAGAGTTCGTAACGCTTTGCCATGCGGACCTCCAGCCAATCATGGCGGCAATTCTACCCCCACCGACTTTTCGTACAAAACCTAGTATAATGGCTCTCCTTCAACTCGGTGTTGATGTCCAGCTTTTTGAAAAACTCTGCTGATTCTGGATCCCACGTGTAGGCCTTTGGGGGTTCCACAAGGTGCCAGTCGTTCTTGGTCTTCTTCAGGAACTCCGCGTGAAGTGCAATAAACTGATACTGGTGTAGCAACAAAACTCTCACTCCAGACAGGTCTGTTAGCCGACGGAACATTTCTTCCGGCGCGGGTTCAGCTGCTAAATCGGCAAGTTTTCGGGCTACTTTTTCTGTTAAATGTCCCGGATCCTTAATGCGGCTTTTAACTGAGTGGATAACAGGGTGTGGATGTCCGACCAGTCGCGGGTGTGTCTCAAACCACGTGCGAACTGTCGTCATAAAAATGGACAGCTCATGATTCACCTCAGTGAATCGTTGCAAGCAATGCTGAATCAGCGGCTCGGCGTTTGTCATGTTTAGCCGAGCCTCTCAATGCGTGAGAGGAGATCCTTAGAAAACTCCGTATATTTGTCCAATGTTGCCTCGAAGACCCGCCTGCTCCCCATGACGGTATTCACATCATCACCGAGATTTTCTTCAGCAGGTACTTTCCACATCGGAACGTGATACTTCTGCGACATGCCAGTAAGCGTGTTATGGGTATGCATTATTGCCGTACCGCCTATTGGCTGAGCCAGCACTTCAGCAGGTATAACGTTCCTTACGTCCTCCGGCACGCAGCCCATAATTTCAGCAGGTATCTGAAGGGCGTAATGGTAATGGGCCTTCGCAAGCTCCCAAGGTTGGTTTCCTGCATATTTTTTTGCGTTGTAAATAGTGAAGCCAAGTAACTTGACGAAATCCTCGGGAAAGTTCTTCCGTTTTTCTTCCGATAGTAGATGAAATATCGTGCCGAACTGTTTCTGCCATACCGCGAGCGCACTTCCCAGATTTCGAATACCGTAAAGCGAGAACATATCTGGAGCACAAGGAATGATGAAGCCGTCCGTAGTCGAGATGACTACCTTGTTCAACGCACCAATGCTAGGGTTTGTCTGAAAAGTCGCCTTGGTTAAAATGATGTCCTCTGGTTGCCAAGAGGGCCATCATGACTGACCGTTATGAAATTTCATCTGATCGTTG
>NZ_LKBW01000167.1 GCF_002699855.1 Pseudomonas amygdali
AATTCTAGGTTGGCGTTAGGGGGTCATTTTTACAGTGGCGGTGACAATTTATCAACGCTAAGCTAGTGAAGAAATTCGGTAAGGTCAGTGAACGGGACACGAACGCGCTGTCTAGGTCTATCGAGCACGTCGAAGCAATCATGGCTGAATTGAGGGGTATGCTGAAATGAGTCTCGAATCCATCAAAACGCTTGTAGACGAGCTCACGACACTCCACCTGACGCGTGGTGTTCAGCCTAGCGAATTGGTCGACAATCTCTTTGAGGATGATTATGTCGAATCCTCTGCACGTAAGACGTCTGCCGGATTGATCTTCGAGCTGACCTTCACGGAGTCGGTGGAGGGGGAATCCCCGAGCAAGATTACGATGCGCTACACCTACGACCGTAACCGTCATCTTTTACTCGTAGAACAAAAAGTAGCTGCTAAGAGGTTCAGCGTTCAATGGGCTCGTGCTGGCGCAGTCCAAGAGCGTATTGAGAAGCTGGAGGTGTTGCTTTCTGGCAAGCTCCCGCATGCCCAAGTTGCACGAATCCTAGCCACAATACCTAAGGACTACCTCGAACTATCGCCTCGGCTTCAACTAGTCGCGTAAACATCCTGCCTTCCCTCCACTGCGGATTGATTTATCAGATCATGATCTGGCCGTAGTGAACGGCTGCTCACGAGGGCGCCATTCAGGGGCCATCGCGGAAGGTCTTCGTTCGTCACCAGGCCGAAATTGTCATATGGCAGTTGCGGGATTCCTCCGAACATAACTGACGTTCCCAGCTCTTGCTGGAGGTAACGATGGTCACGCGGAAGCACATTCCTTGCAGGTGCAGCTCATAGCTTTTTTCGTCATGTAGCGCACCGTAACCTCAATGTGCCTAAAACATCCGATACTCCAGGTTGCCCCAAATGGGAGGCGCGGTTGCACACGTCGCAATGCACGTTGGTCACGGCGTCCACTTCCATAGGATATTTAATTTTCATTTCAAGTCTGCTCCTGTTTACCCTCGTATCTAGGTTGGGGGCTAATGGCGTGGCCGCTCGGCCATCTGACAGGTGAGTCGCCTAGCTGCTATAGCGCGACGGGGTATTGAGGGTTAGAGTTAAACGGATGCGACGAGATCTGAAGAGGCCCTGCAAGTGGAAATGCGAAGAGCAGCCGAGGTCGTTCGTTCGTCAAAGAAGATTGTTTTCTTCACGGGCGCTGGTATTTCGGCAGATAGTGGAATCCCCACCTTCCGCGACAAACTCACCGGGCTCTGGGAAAAGCATGACCCGCAACGTCTGGAAACAGCGGAGGCTTTTCGCGAAAATCCAGCCCTTGTGTGGGGATGGTATCTTTGGAGGCGACGCCAAATCAGCCTTGCTAAACCCAACGCGGCTCATCTATGCATTCCACAACTGGCTAATGCTGGCTGGGACGTGTCAGTCGTTACCCAGAATATCGATGACTTGCATGAGAAAGCAGGCTCTAGCCCGGTGGTTCACCTTCACGGCAGTTTGATGGACGTGAAGTGCTGCGGATGCCACCGGCCTGTGCAGTTGACGCCAGACCAACTGGAGTTTCCTCAGGAAGGACAATTGATTGAGCCTCCTCGTTGTGCCCGTTGCAACGGAAGGCTTCGCCCTGGGGTGGTCTGGTTCCGGGAGAATCTGCCGGAGGACGCATGGCAGACTGCAATACGCCTTGTAAGAGGCTGTGATTTGCTGATCTCGGTTGGCACCTCTGGCGTAGTCATGCCAGCAGCCGGTATTCCAGAGATAGCATTAGCGGCCAAGGCCAAGGTGATCCATGTGAACCATGAAGACGTTGGATTAGACGGGGCGGATGAAATAATGTTGATAGGAGGTGCAGGGGTGATATTACCCGCATTACTTCGGGCCGCAGGGGTAGTCGCACCGTCGCAGCCTGATCGGTAGCTTCATGGCGTACCAATTAGTCATGACCCTATATGCACACACTACGGTGTATGCCTGATCCACGATCTGCTGGTGATGGGGCTCAAGTGCGTAATAGACGCTGTCGCTGTTGATGGCATCGCCTTCGTTATCGTGGACTTGCCCCTACAATACCGGACACCAACTCCCCGTTAAATTGATGCTGCTGCCAAGCGCCTAAACTCTCTCGGCGAC
>NZ_LKBW01000168.1 GCF_002699855.1 Pseudomonas amygdali
TTTGGTCGGCATACATGCACCTCTAGCTACATGTTATGCCCGAACACAAAATTTCTGACAGTCTCAGTTTTTGAACTGCGTGTCTTCCTTGAAACCGATGGACTCATAGACTTTTTGCGCCACCTCGTTATTGCTGCTGGTCGACACGCGCAGTCGCACCGCATGTGTTTCCTTGGCCATCTTCTTCGCCTGTTTCATCAAGTGATCGGCGACCAGTTGGCGGCGCGCGTCCTCGGCAACATAGATGTCGTTGAGAATCCATACCCGCTTGAGCGACAGCGATGAGTAGCTGGGATACAGCTGGCAGAAGCCCAGCAGTCTGCTGTCGTCATCCTTGGCCAGCGCCAGATAGATCACTGACTCGTCACGACGCAGACGTTTTTCGAGAAAGTCCCGTGAGGAGTCCGGGAACGGTGACTCACCGTAGAACTCGCGGTATTTGATGAACAATGGGCAGAGCAGGTCCAGGTGTTCTAGAGTCGCTTTGATGATCCGCATGGTTGGCCTCAACTTCCCTATGGGCTGATGCAGTGCGCCTGGATGATTACGCGATCCTGCCCGGCGACTTTAGAAAGCACAATCTAATGTGGTGCGGCCGGGCCGTCGAGCAGGAAATTGCCGATCGGCTTGCCTGAATGCTCGGCAGAGCCTTCTGAATCAAGGGTCTGCAGTTGCGCTTCGTCTTTAAGATTGACCCCCGAGATCTGCCGCCTGCAGGCCTCGCGCATCAGGTACAGCAGCCGATGGGCTGCCATGCCGTAGCTCAAGCCCTCCAGGCGCACGTTGGAAATACAGTTGCGGTGCGCATCATTCAGCCCGACCTTCGGCGCGTAGGTGAAATACAGCCCCAGACTGTCCGGTGAGCTTAGGCCCGGGCGCTCGCCGATAAGGATAACCACCATTTTCGCGCCGAGCAGTTCACCCACCTCGTCAGCCACGGCGACGCGGCCCTGCTCGACCATTATCACTGGCGACAGGGACCAGCCTTCGGCGTTTGCCTGCTCTTCAAGGCGAATGAGAAAAGGCACGGCATGTCGATGCACGGCCAGTGCTGACAGACCGTCGGCGACCACTACCGCCAGATCGAGGCCGCCCGGATGAGCCGCCGCGTACTCGCGCAGTGACTGCGCAGACTACTCATTCAGGCGTCGGCCCAGGTCCGGGCGTTGCAGGTAGCTGTCGCGGTCGGCAGCAGCGCTGTGCAGCAAAATGGTTTCACGACCTTTCTCGGTCAGTTGCGCGCTGATCGCGGCATGATCGAAGGCCAGATGCACGGCATCGCGCGCCTGGGCATGCGCCGCTTGAAAGTCGAGCTGCGCGGAGGTGGGCAGGCTGGTGCCGGTTCGCCCCAGCGCGATGCGTGCGGAGGTCAGGCGGCGTAGCTCCAGCCAGGGATTGGCTGGTGCGGCGTTGTCTTGTATTTCGTTCATTGGCTGATCACTCATGCGAGGTGCGCCAGTGCCTGGCGGAACGCAGGCGGCAGGCTGTCACCGAAGCGGACGCGGCCGTCGGTCTGGGTAAAGATGCCCATTTTCTCCAGCCAGGCCTCGTATTCCGGTGCGGGACGCAGGCCCAGGCTTTGCCGGGCATACAGCGCGTCGTGGAACGAGGTGGTTTGATAATTGAGCATGATGTCGTCCGAGCCGGGGATGCCCATGATGAAGTTGATCCCGGCAACTCCCAGCAGCGTCAGCAGGGTATCCATGTCGTCCTGATCGGCTTCTGCGTGGTTGGTGTAGCAGATGTCACAGCCCATCGGCACACCCAGCAGCTTGCCGCAGAAGTGATCCTCCAGACCGGCACGGATGATCTGCTTGCCGTTGTAGAGGTACTCGGGGCCGATGAAACCGACCACGGTGTTGACCAGAAACGGATTGAAATGCCGGGCGACGGCATAGGCTCGGGTTTCGCAGGTCTGCTGGTCGACGCCGTGATGTGCGTTGGCCGACAGCGCGCTGCATTGCCCGGTCTCGAAATACATCAGGTTTTTTCCGAGGGTGCCGCGGTTCAGGCTCAGGCCCGCTTCGTAGCCTTCCTGTAACAGCTTGAGGCTGATGCCGAAGCTTGCGTTGGCGGCCTCGGTGCCGGTGATCGACTGGAACACCAGGTCCACCGGTACGCCACGGTTTATCACTTCGATGGACGTAGTGACATGGGTCAGCACGCAGGATTGGGTCGGGATTTCATAGCGCTGGACGATGGCGTCGAGCATTTCCAGCAAGGCGACGATGGACGAGGTGCTGTCGGTTGCCGGGTTGATACCGATCATGGCATCGCCATTGCCGTACAGCAGGCCGTCGAGCACGCTGGCGGCAATGCCGGACGGGTCGTCGGTGGGATGATTGGGTTGCAGGCGTGTCGACAGCCGCCCGCGCAGGCCCATGGTGTTGCGAAAGCGCGTCACCACCCGGATCTTCTGTGCCACCAGAACCAGGTCCTGCACGCGCATGATTTTCGACACGGCAGCGGCCATTTCCGGTGTCAGGCCGGGAGCCAAGGCGCGCAGGCTGGTTTCATCGGCCTGCTCGCTGAGCAGCCAGTCACGAAAGCCGCCGACCGTCAGATGGCTGACCGGGGCAAACGCCAGTTTGTCGTGGGTATCGATGATCAGCCGGGTGACTTCGTCCTGTTCGTACGGGATCAGGGCTTCTTCAAGAAAGTGCTTGAGCGGAATATTCGCCAGCGTCATTTGCGCTGCAACGCGCTCGCCGTCGCTTTGCGCCGCAACCTCGGCCAGATAATCACCGGAGCGCGCGGGGCTGGCCTTGGCCATGACTTCTTTGAGGCTGTCGAAGCGGTACGTCTGCGCACCGACAGAATGGGAAAAGCTCGCCATACAGATTCTCCATGACGCCGCGCTGCTTGCGTCGGACGTAGTCTTTCGGGTGAACCGGTGACGTCCCGGTTCAAACGACTGTGGGAAGCGATGCAAGCAATTAATACTCCATCCCGGCCGGGAGTGCGAGTTTGCAACCATGAACAGAGGATTCAGAGCAAAGATGCATCACGCCAAGGCAGTATGCCAAGGCGCCATGCACAGGGTTGGTGCGCGATGCTTTTTGAGATGACTATTGTGCTGACACCGCGCATTTGAGATCGGACGCAGAGCGTCCAGAACCGCGTTACCACGCTGGAGCGTGGTAACGATATTCGGACAATCAGCTGGCCTAGAAAAAACCCAACGGGTTGGTGTCATAGCTCACCAGCAGGTTTTTGGTCTGTTGATAGTGCTCAAGCGCGATTTTGTGGGTTTCGCGGCCGACGCCGGACTTCTTGTAGCCACCGAATGCGGCGTGGGCCGGGTACAGGTGGTAGCAGTTGGTCCAGACTCGCCCGGCCTTGATCGCCCGGCCCACACGGTAGGCGCGGTTGATGTCGCGGGTCCACAAGCCTGCGCCCAGACCGAACTCGGTGTCGTTGGCGATGGCGATGGCCACAGCTTCTGCTTCGTCCTTGAAGGTGGTGACGCTGACCACCGGGCCGAAGATTTCTTCCTGGAACACACGCATCTTGTTGTTGCCTTTGAGCAGCGTCGGCTGGATGTAGTAGCCAGTGGACAGGCTGCCCTCAAGCTTCTCGACCTTGCCGCCGGTCAGCAGCTCGGCGCCTTCGCCCTTGGCGATGTCCAGATACGAAAGAATCTTGTCGAATTGTTGCTCGGATGCCTGAGCGCCGACCATGGTGTCAGTGTCCAGAGGGTCGCCGCGCTTGATCTTCTCGACCTTGCGCATCACCGCTTCCATGAACTGTGGATAGATCGACTCCTGCACCAGCGCGCGAGACGGGCAGGTGCAGACTTCGCCCTGATTGAAGAACGCCAGCACCAGGCCTTCGGCGGCCTTGTCGATGAACTCTGGTTCGGCGCTCATGATGTCTTCGAAGAAGATGTTCGGCGACTTGCCGCCCAGCTCGACGGTGGACGGGATGATGTTGTCCGCCGCCAGTTTCATGATGTGCGAGCCGACCGGTGTCGAGCCGGTAAAGGCGATTTTGGCGATGCGTTTGCTGCTGGCCAGCGCTTCACCCGCTTCGCGGCCATAACCCTGCACGATGTTCAGCACGCCGGGAGGCAGCAGGTCGCCGATCAGTTCGATCAGCACGCTGATCCCCAGCGGGGTCTGTTCGGCTGGTTTGAGCACGATGCAGTTACCGGCAGCCAGCGCAGGAGCGAGCTTCCAGGCTGCCATCAGGAGCGGGAAGTTCCACGGGATGATCTGCCCGACCACGCCCAGCGGCTCATGAATGTGATAGGCCACGGTATTGCCGTCGATTTCGGCGGCGCTGCCTTCCTGCGCACGCAGCACGCCGGCGAAGTAGCGGAAATGGTCGGCGGCCAGCGGAATATCGGCGTTGAGGGTTTCGCGGATTGCCTTGCCGTTATCCCAGGTTTCGGTGATGGCCAGGACTTCCAGATTGGCTTCGATGCGATCGGCAATCTTCAGCAGGACCAGCGAGCGTGCCTGCACCGAGGTCGAGCCCCAGGCCGCAGCGGCAGCGTGCGCAGCGTCGAGTGCCTTGTCGATGTCTTCGGCGGTGGAGCGCGGAAACTCTGCAATGGCCTTGCCGGTGACCGGCGAGGTGTTGGTGAAATACTGGCCTTTCACCGGTGCGACGAACTCGCCGCCGATATAGTTACCGTAGCGTTCCTTGAAATTGACGATAGCGCCTTCGGTACCGGGATGAGCGTAACGCATGATATGTCTCCTGGTTCTTGTTGTGAGGGAGTCTGTGTCGATTCTGCTTTCGGGCATATGGCAATAAGCGTTCAAGAATAGGCCAATTGCATCCGGCCGTGGTTAGGACTTTAGGCTTATCTGCCGGTCATTGAAATGGCCTGTGCAGGCAATGCAGCGGACAAACTCAGGGTGCCATTTCACCGTCCCTACGTTAACCTGCGCAGATGTTCTGAGAGGTTGGTCATGCATATTCATATCCTTGGTATCTGCGGCACGTTCATGGGTTCTCTGGCGGTGCTCGCCAAAGAGTCGGGGCACCGGGTCACCGGCTCCGACGCCAACGTCTATCCGCCGATGAGCACCCAACTGCAAGCCCAGGGCATCGAGCTGACCCAGGGTTACGATTCTGCGCAACTGGACCCCGCACCTGATCTGGTTGTGATCGGCAATGCGCTGTCGCGTGGCAACCCGGCGGTTGAATACGTCCTGAATAAAGGTTTGCCGTATGTGTCCGGCCCGCAATGGCTGGCCGACCATGTGCTGCAAGACCGCTGGGTATTGGCGGTGGCCGGTACGCACGGCAAGACCACCACCAGCAGTATGCTGGCCTGGGTGCTGGAACATGCCGGCATGAGCCCCGGTTTCCTGATCGGCGGCATCCCGCAGAACTTCGCCGTGTCGGCGCGTCTGGGTGACACCCCGTTCTTCGTAGTCGAGGCCGATGAATACGACAGTGCGTTTTTCGACAAGCGCTCCAAGTTCGTTCATTACCGCCCGCGCACTGCGATCCTCAATAACCTTGAGTTCGATCATGCCGACATCTTCCCGGATTTGCCCGCTATCGAACGCCAGTTTCACCATCTGGTGCGTACCATTCCGAGTGAAGGCCTGGTGATCCATCCGACCACCGAGCCTGCGTTGTCGCGGGTCATCGAAATGGGATGCTGGACGCCGGTGCAAACCACTGGCGAAGGCGGTCAGTGGCAGGCTCGACTGTTGAGCGAAGACGGCTCGCGCTTTGAAGTGCTGTTCGAAGGCGAGCTTCAAGGCACCGTCGACTGGGACATGACCGGTCAGCACAACGTAGCAAACGCCCTGGCGACGCTGGCAGCCGCTCGCCATGTTGGCGTGGTGCCGCTGCTGGGTGTGCAGGCGCTCAGTGCATTCAAGAGCGTCAAACGGCGTATGGAAAAGGTCGCCGACGTGCGCGGCATCACTATTTATGATGACTTCGCTCACCACCCGACGGCCATTGCCACCACGCTGGATGGCCTGCGCAAGAAAATCGGTGATGCGCCGATCATTGCCGTCATCGAACCGCGTTCCAATTCCATGAAGCTTGGCGCGCACCGCGATGGTCTGCCGGAAAGCGTGAGTCAGGCAGATCAGGTGGTCTGGTATGCCCCGCCCAATCTTGGCTGGGACCTGGCAGCTACGGTCGCAGGAGGCAGCGTACCCTCGACGGTATGTGATTCGCTTGAAGCAATCATCGCGCGAGTCCATAGCCAGGCGCAGCCCGGCACGCATATCGTCATCATGAGCAACGGCGGCTTTGGCGGCCTGCACGGCAAACTGGCCGAGGCGCTGGAATGAGCGGCCCGGAGCGCGTTACGGTTGCGATGACCGGCGCTTCTGGCGCGCAATATGGCCTGCGCTTGCTGGATTGTCTGGTACGTGAGGACCGGGAGGTGCACTTCCTGATTTCCAAGGCCGCGCAGTTGGTAATGGCCACCGAGACCGACGTACGCCTGCCACCCAAACCGATGATGATGCAGGCGTTTCTGACGGAATACACCGGCGCGTCTGCCGGGCAGATTCGCGTTTATGGTCGTGACGACTGGATGTCGCCAGTGGCGTCAGGTTCTGGTTCGCCCAGCGCAATGGTGATGGTGCCATGCTCCACCGGTTCGCTGTCGGCAATTGCTACCGGGGCCTGCAACAATTTGATCGAACGCGCTGCCGACGTCACGCTCAAGGAGCGTCGCCAGTTGATTCTGGTGCCCCGCGAGGCTCCGTTTTCCAGTATTCATCTGGAGAACATGCTCAAGCTGTCGAACATGGGGGCGGTGATTCTGCCCGCATCTCCGGGCTTTTATCATCAGCCGCAGACCATCGACGACCTGGTGGACTTTGTCGTCGCGCGGATTCTCAATCTGCTGAATATTCCTCAGGACATGCTGCCGCGTTGGGGCGAGCACCACATTGGCGGCGATGAATAAGCTGATATTGATATCACTTGCGCTGGCACTGACCGGCTGCGCCACCGCGCGCACGCTCGATGCGGCCAAACCCGGCGCGCCGGTGGTGTATGCAGGCACGCGGTTGAATATGTATGCGCTGCAGGGTGGTTGCTGTGCGGCTGACCGTTTCGGTGCCGAAGCACCGAGCTATCCGGGCCTGGACCTGCCGGGCAGTGCGCTGCTCGACACCTTGTTGCTGCCGCTGTCATTGCTGACGGCAGCGGGACTAGGGGTTCAGGCTACGGGCGGGCTTTAGGGTTACCGGTGCAACACCGGCGCTATCAGGTAATGCTCCCTTGGGTGACGCAGAGCGTCACGAATTGCATTCCCACGCGGAGCATGGGAACGATCATGCGATGGGCTGGAAAACGATCATCGTCCGGCCGCAGCGACCGTCATCTACTTGCCCAGCTTGCGCAGTTCATCCGACTCGACGATACGCTCGCCATTCTGCTCTTCCAGCGCCAGGCGCCACATGGCGCGGGCCAGCTGGCAGGCTTCGATAGCGCCATACTTACCGGGGATCAGTTTGGCGATGGGGGCTGCCAGTTGCTCGACCCAGCGGGTTTCGGTGCGGCTGCCTACCAGCAATGAAGGGCGGGCGATGGTCAGTTGCGGCCAGTCCTGCGCGCGCAATGCCTGTTCCGTCTCGCCTTTGATACGGTTGTAGAAGGTGCTGGACTTGGGGTCTGCACCAATCGCACTGATTACCAGCAAGTGGCGCGCGCCCAGCTCACGCGCTCGTTTGGCGAACGCTGTGACCAGGTCCAGATCAACCGCCTTGAACGCATCCTGTGAGCCCGCTTGCTTGATCGTGGTGCCCAGGCAGCAGAACGCGATATCCACACGGCCAGCCAGTGTTGGCAGCAGAGTGGTCAGCTCGCCGACCGGGTTTTCAAGGTGCGGGTGTTCTGCCAAGGGCCTGCGCGTTGGTGCCAGCACGCGGCTGACTGTCGGTTCGTTGAGCAGGCGGTCAAGCAAGTGCTCGCCCGTCAGGCCGGTGGCCCCTGCAAGCAGGATGTGTTGCGGCGTCAGATACATAACCGTTCTCCCTTCATACACTGATAGCCTAGTGGCTAGTCGAGGTCTTCGCTTCCGTGCGGTTCAACGCCATATTCAAAGCGCGTTCGGCCTGGCTTTTGCGCAACTGCTGCCAGCGCGCCAGAACTCCTTTCGGTGCCCATATCTGCGGTTCGGAGGCGTCGAAATTGTCTTCGCTCTCTCGTTGGGCAACATAGGCTTTTGCTTCGTTGAAAGCGTGTTGCAGGTCATCGGTTTCGACCAGTGCCCTGGCGAATAGTGCATCGCCAAAGTAAGTGAAATCAGCCTCTTCCGAGCAGCCGAACGACACCCGGTCGGCGCGTGAGGCGGTCATGATCAACGTGCGTTCATCTTTCAGGTCTGGAATGAAACCACCGGAATAACAGGCCGAAATCACCACGATCTTGTCACGATTCTTTAGTGGCGCAAGGGCCGCGGCGAGGGCATCGGCGGGCAGGTCGGCCAGCGACAGACGCGGCTGGTCCAGCACCAGCTCATGGTCCTGGGTGCCGTGGCTGGTCAGGTAAATGAAGATCAGGTCTTCCGGGCCGGTACGTTGCGCGAGTGTCTGGGCTGCGCGGGAGATGGTCTCGCGGGTTGCCATTGGCCGGTCATCCATGTGGTCGCGATGATTGACCAGACTGACCTGCCCGACGGCTCCAAAACGCGACTTCAGCAGGTTGCTGACATAGTCTGCCTCGCGCATGAACACACTCTGCTTGCCGTCGCCGCCCACGACCAGAGTGTAAAGCTCGGTGGCGGGCGTTGACGCAGGGACTGCGGCCAGCGCTTTTTCCAGCAGGGTGCCTTGTACCAGCAGCCCTGCTTCAAGTGCGTCGGGCAGCAGTTTGCCTTTGGCGTCGCGCACCCGTTGGCCATTGGCCCAGATACCGCGCTGCTCCTTGCCGTCCGGGGAGATCAGCACGCCATCGCCCTGATAGGTGTCATCGGCGAACTGGCCGACATAGCGGCTGCCGTCGGCCAGTTGCAGCTGGCCTTGCCCCATAAAGCGCCAGTTGTCGAAGTCGCCTTGATAACGGCTGCCGTCAGCACCGATCAATTCGCCTTTGCCGGTCAGCGCGCCTTCCTTGAAATCACCGCTCCAGACGTCGCCGTCGCTATTTTCATAGCGACCTTTGCCGTCGAGCTGGCTGTTGCGAAAGTTGCCGACGTATTGATCGCCATCAGCGCTGGTGAAGCTGCCGGTGCCCTGCAATTGACCGTCGACAAAATTACCGCTGTATTGATTGCCGCTGGCGTCACTGCGCGAACCTTCGCCGTTGGCCTTGCCATTGGCGAACATGCCCTGGTGCTGGCTGCCGTCTTCAAGCTCCAGACGTCCGGGGCCGTCGTACAGGCCTGCCTTGAACTGACCGCGATAAAGCACGCCCTTGTCTTTCTGAGTGCCTTCGCCGTCGCGCAGCCCGAGCTTGAAGTTACCGACATAACTCGCGCCATTGCGGGTCGTTAGTCTGCCCTGACCTTTGAACAGGCCTTGCTCGAAACCACCCTTGTAGACGTCGCCGTTGCTGGCGTGCCATTCACCCTGGCCTTGGCGCAGGCCGTTTTCGAACTGGCCTGCGTACCAGCTGCCGTTGGGGTAGTCGATACGGCCCTGGCCCTGCAATACGCCGTTGACCAGATCGCCGCGATAGCGCCCGCCGTCGGAGAGGCGGCCGTCGGGCGGCAAAATTGATTCGCCATCACCGCAGCCTGCGATCAAGAGTGTCAAAGCCAATGGAGCGAGCGCGCGCATGTGAGATCCCGGAAGAATGATTCAGGGGCGGGCCCGGCTCTGCTTGAGCAGATGTTATGGGGCACGACCGCAGGGGAGTATGCCGCAGCGAGTAAGCGGGATGAAACAGTCTGTTACGACTGTTTCATGTTTTAAACGTGTTACACGAAACACAGGGTTAAAGGTTCGGCCACAAAAGCGGGTTTTTCCTGACCTTCGATCTCCAGTGTGGCGATTGCCTTGAGCAGCCATTGGCCGGGTTTTTTCTCGGTCACTTCAGTCAACTGGACCTTGAGACGCACGCGAGAGTTGACCAGCACTGGCTGAACGAAGCGCACGCTGTCCATCCCGTAGTTGACCGCCATCTTCAAGCCTTCGGGCAGCACCATGATGCCCTCCATCAGCTTGGGGATCAGTGACAACGACAGGAAACCATGCGCAATAGTCGCGCCGAACGGAGTCTGCGCCGCTTTGACCGGGTCGACATGAATGAACTGGAAATCCCCTGTGGCTTCGGCGAACAGGTTGATGCGCTCCTGGTCGATGGTCAGCCAGTCTGAACATTCTGCGTCCTTGCCAATGTAATGCTTGAGCTCTGTGACGGGTACAGAAGGCATGCCGCTCTCCTTGTCTGATGTGGTGTTGTGTCGAGGTGCCACCGCCCGCATCAGCTAACGCCTGCGGGCGAATCACAAGATCAGCAGAGTGTTGCCGGTTGGTCAAGCAACTGCCTCAATACGAATACCCGCTCATGACCTGCAACGCGGCGTGTTTATAATGACGCCGATAATTCGCTGGATTCGTTTATTTGCCGGGGTCCTCATGTTGTTACGGGGTTTGACATGGCTGGTGCTGTTCCAATTGTTGGGAACCGCGCTGAACCATCTGTTTCTATCGATATTGCCGGGGCCGATCATCGGTCTTGTGCTGTTGATGGCCTATCTGGTGCTGCGCGGTGAAGTGAGCGAGCCGATCAGCATGGCCGCCAGCAGTCTGCTGCGTTATCTGCCGCTGCTGCTGGTACCGCCTGCCGTTGGCGTTATGGTGTATGCGTCGGCCATCGCCAAGGACTTCTGGGCGATCTTCGGTACGCTGACCCTGTCGTTGATGATTTCCGTGACCTTTGTCGGCTGGCTGATGCAGACACTCATCAGGCGCCAGGCCCGACGCCAGGAGGGGTCATGAATATGGACTGGCACGGTGCATGGCTATCGGTGATTCACCATCCGCTTTTTGGCATCGCGATCACCCTGGGTGCCTATCAACTGGCGATGGCTGTGTACGAGCGAACCCGTTGGCTGTTTCTGCAGCCGGTGCTGGTCTCGATGGTGGTGGTAATCAGTGTTGTGCTGTTCTGCGATCTTGAATACACCGAGTACCGCAAGAGCACTGAAATTCTCAGCACGCTGCTGGGGCCTGCGACCGTGGCGCTGGCGGTGCCGCTTTACCTGAATATGCGCCGAATCCGACAGCTGTTCTGGCCTGTCTTGACTACGCTGGTAGTCGGCGGGGTTTTTGCCACCGGGTTGTGTGTCGGGTTCGGGGTGCTGTTCGGTGCCGACCATATGATTCTGATGACCATGGCCCCCAAGTCGGTCACCTCGCCCATCGCCATGCTGGTTGCCGAGCAGATCGGCGGCGTCGCAGCCCTGGCGGCGGTTTTTGTGTTGATTACTGGCGTATTCGGTGCCATTTTCGGCCCCGGTCTGCTGTCGCTGGCCGGGGTTGATAACCCTGCGGCTCGCGGCATGGCACTGGGTCTTACCGCTCATGCGGTGGGGACTTCCGTGGCATTGCAGGAGGGAGAGGAATCGGGGGCTTTTGCTGCGTTGGCAATGAGTCTGATGGGCGTTGCGACGGCACTGTTCCTGCCGCTGGCAATGTCGCGGGCCATTTAAAGGAGGCTTTTCCATGACGTTGCCATTGTTTCCGTTGAACGCTGTGCTGTTTCCAGGTTGCGTGCTTGATCTGCAGTTGTTTGAAGCGCGCTATCTGGACATGATCGGCCGCTGCATGAAGCAGGGTGAAGGGTTTGGTGTGGTGTGCATCACCGAAGGAAGTGAGGTGGGCACCGTGCCGGGCGGCTACTCGCCGATTGGCTGCGAAGCACTGGTCACGGATTTCCAGCAGCAGGACAACGGCTTGCTGGGCATCCGTGTCGTCGGTGGGCGGCGCTTCCGGGTGGTCGCCGCTGAAGTTCAGCGCGATCAACTGCTGGTGGCCGAGGTTGAATGGCTGCAAGAGCCAGTGGAGCGTCCGTTGCAGGAAGAAGACGCCGACCTCGTTGCACTGCTGGAAGCGCTGGCCGAGCACCCGATGGTGGCGTCCTTGAACATGGGCGTGTCGGCCGGTGGGCAGTATTCATTGTCCAACCAGCTTGCCTATCTGCTGCCGTTCACCGAAAAGGACAAGGTGGAGCTTCTGGAAATCGACGACCCCGAAGAACGCCTCGACGCGATTCAGGAACTACTCGATGAAATGCAGGGCGACCTGCAGGCCTGAGCCTCGATCGCGCTGCTCATTGCGCAACACGTCAGGCGAGGTTAGCGCGGCGGATATTGCTCCAGAATTTTTGCCACCGTGGTGCGGATGGCCTGCTCCCGTTCAGCCGGGTTGCCAGCGTTGTCGTTAAGGATGCGCTCGGTGCTGCCGCGCCAGACCAGTTTGCCGTCCTTACCGTCGAACATATCAATCTGCAAGGTGCCGACCTTGTAGTCGACGCTGCGGGTTTCGGTGTTCATCGGCCCGTTCCAGTAGCCATAACCACCCCAGGGATTCCAGCCCCCGCCATAGTTGGTGCTGACCGTCTGCTGACGGTTTTCGACAATCAGCCAGGCCTGCACTTTCAAATCCGGCCGGGCACCGGCAGCGGCCATACGCAGGCCGCGCTGGTCCAGTTGCTCGCTGATCGATTGGCGAATGCGTTGCTCGGTCAGGTCACTTTTGAGCCGTGGGTCATCATCCGGCTGATACTGAACGGCAGGCTCTTTCCAGCTCCAGTTGCGATAGCCGCCGAAATCACGCTGGGCATCGAAATCGCGATTGATCGAATTGCTCTGACAGGCAGCCAGCAGCAAGGCACAGGACAGCAGGACGATACGGCGAAACATGGCAGTGCTCCGAATGGGTTACGAAGGAGGGTAGGCCGTCAGCGCCTGTTGCACGGCCTGACGTAATGCGCTGCTGCGGTCTGCCAGGTTATTGCTGGCGCGTGCATCTGCGCTGGCGCTCCATACCGGTTGACCGGTGCGTGCGTCGATCAGATTGATCTGCACCACCATCACGTTTTCCTTATAAGTGCGCACCACCGGCACGCTGGCGTATCCGCCGTAACCGGGCCGGTAACCATCGTAGCGGCCATAGCCCATGCCGCCTGCGTAATACGGATCGTAATCTTCGCGCACCTGACGCAGCCGGGTTTCCTGCCGGGTTGTGGCGCTGACGTAGAGGTCCGCAGCTTGATTACCGCGAGCCGGCCGCAAGCCGCGTTGGTCCAGACCATTGCTGACTGCTTCGACCACCTGCGCCGAATCCACCCAAGCCGTACCGGGCGGCAACTGGCCGTTGAGCCAGCCCCACGACCGATACCGGCCATAGTCGCGCGGCGGCGCAGGGTAGGCGCTCATGTCCAGCGTCCTTGCCGCCTGCGCAGGAGCGGGCGGCATGGGCAGAGAGCTGGCGACATACGGGTTGTCGCTCTGGCAGGCGCTGATCCCGAACAGACTGGTCCCCAGCAGCACGGCAAACAAGGCAGAACGGTGTTTCATGGTGGGCTCCGCAGTGATGTCAGACCGGACGGCACATCCAGTGAAGATATCGACCCAGCCCGGCAAAGGCTGGATGACGCCGATGCGCCAGTTCCATTTCCAGCAGATCCGTCAGCTCGGCCCGAGCCTGGAATTCAACCGGCATGTAATCGTGAAATACCCGCACCCCGCTACGGGTTTCGACTTGCCACAGGCCTTCAAGTTGCGTCGCCAGTTCCCGAGGATCGAGCGGTTGTTGTGGCGTCAGGCTCTGCTTTTCCCCGGCCATGTCATTTTTGCGCATCTTGCGGAAATGACCTTTCAACAAGTTGCGATAGATCAGCGCATCACGGTTGTAAAAAGCCAGTGACAGCCAGCCATCGTCGCGGGTCAAGCGGCGCAGTACCGGAAGGATGGCGTGCGGCTCGGCCAGCCATTCCAGCACGGCGTGGCACAGCACCAGATCGTAAGTGTCGCTCAGTAAACCGGGCAGCGCCTGCCAAGGAGCCTGAATGAAGGACGCCGTCTGTCCGGCCTCGACAAAGCGCTGACGTGCGCCTTCGAGCATGGGTTCGGCGGGCTCGGCCAGGGTCACTTCATGTCCTTGTTCGGCCAGCCACAGGGACATGTGGCCCAGCCCCGCGCCGATATCCAGCACGCGAAGCGGTCGTGCGGGCAGCGTCTCGGTCAAATCGGCCTGCAGCACCGCCAGACGAATGGCTCCCTTGGCACCGCCGTAGATCTTTTCTGCAAAGCGGGTCGCCAGCTGGTCGAAATGCCGATCACTCACTTGGCAAATCTCCGCTCGCTGTCTGCCAGCTTGTTGCGCACCACGGTTTCCATGTCCAGCCCCAGCTCGCTGCACAGCAACAACAGATAAAGAACGATATCGCCGACTTCCTGACCGGCATGTTCCAGTTGGTCGGCAGGCAGCTCGCGGGACTGGTCTTCACGCAGCCACTGGAATATCTCCACCAGCTCGGCCATTTCCACGCTGGCAGCCATGGCCAGATTTTTCGGGCTGTGAAATTGCTTCCAGTCATTCTGGTCGCGGATGCGGTGCAGGCGTTGGGTCAACTCGTCGAGGTTCATCGTGCTCTCCTGAAGGTGCATAGCTTCAGGGGGAACGGGTCGCCAGGCAAGTGGGCGTTGCGGTTTGTTCAGCCATTGAAGGGAGCGGTGCTCCCGTCAGAGGGTTTTATCAGGGATGCATCACTCGGTTGCAGGCTGCCAGCTACCGATCATATGCACGATGCCCTCCTGGCCTTCGACACGGAACTGACCATGAGAGCCAGCGGCGCTGGCCGAGAGTGTGACGTCGGCGGGCAGGCGTACCGGCTTCTGGAACTGCACGCTGATCTCGACATTCGAGGCTGGCAAGTGCTCGCCAAGGGCCGCGAGCGTACGTGCCTTGAGCCACATGCCGTGGGCGATGGCGCGCGGTAAGCCGAACAGCTTGGCGCTGGGTGCGCTGAGGTGAATAGGGTTGTAGTCGCCCGATACTTTGGCGTACTCACGCCCGATTTGTGCCGACGCACGCCAGTTGTCCAGCTCGATCAAAGGCAGCGGCGCAAGCTCGGGATGCTCTACAGGCGCGTCTTCCAGATGCACGGCGGTGCACAGCATGGTGCTTTCTTCTTCCCAAAGCAGGCCCATGCCGTCCTCGGCCTGAGTCACCAGGGTGAAGGTGGCGCCTTTGGCGTGCGGGCGCAGGTCGGTGGCCTGAACGCTGATATACAGCTGGCTTACGCCGCCGAGCGGGCGATGAGTGCGAATGCGATTGGCAAGGTGAATAAGCCCCAGCAACGGAAACGGGAATTCCTGAGAGGTCATCAGCTGCATTTGTAACGGAAAGGCCAGCACATGCGGATACGTCGGCGGCAGCAGGCTGCTTTCTTCGAATCCACAGACCTTGCGGTAGGCATCAAGCTTGTCGGTATCGACCGCGATCCAGCTTCGCAATCCCAGATCGGGTAACTGCGACCCTGTGACCTTGCGCCTGAGCGCTGCCTGGATGAACAGGTTGGACAGGGGCTGCAGAGAATTGAGGTAGCGCCAGTGAGCCGTCATCATCCATCTCCTTGAATTCGATGCTGGGGCTTATGCCCCGATCACGTTTTGACCACATACACGTAGAACCTGACCGCTCACCGCGCCGCTGCCCGGCTGGCTGAACCACGCCACAGCTTCAGCAACATCCTGTGGCGAACCGCCCTGACCGAGCGAACTCATGCGCCGTCCTGCCTCACGCAGGGTGAACGGCATGTGCGCGGTCATTTTCGTTTCGATGAAGCCTGGCGCGACGGCATTGATGCTGATGCCGCGCGACTTGAGCCCGGGAGCCATCGCCTTGGCAAAACCGATCAGACCGGCCTTACTGGTGGTGTAGTTGGTTTGCCCGCGATTACCGGCAATGCCGCTGATCGACGCCATGAGCACAATCCGCGCGTTATCCCTCAGCGCACCGGCGTCGAGAAGCACCTGAGTCAGCACTTGCGGAGCGTTGAGGTTGACCGCCAGTACCGAATCCCAGAAGTCCTCCGGCATGTTGACCAGCGTCTTGTCACGCGTGATGCCAGCGTTATGCACCAGTATGTCGACGCCGTCCGGCAGGTGTTCAAGCAACTGGGCCGGAGCATCCGCCGCGCAGATATCCAGCGCCAGCGCCTGGCCGCCGAGCCGTGAGGCCAGTGCTTCCAGTTCGTTTTTGGTCTGTGGCACGTCCAGCAGGATGACCTGCGCGCCATCACGGGTCAGGGTCTCGGCAATCGACGCACCGATGCCGCGCGCCGCGCCCGTCACCACAGCCTTGCGTCCGGCCAGCGGGCGAGTCCAGTCCTGCACTTTGCCCGGACAGGCGCTCAGGTGGACAAACTGACCGGAGATGAACGCAGCCTTGGGCGTCAGGAAGAAGCGCAAGGCGCCCTCCAGTTGATCCTGCGCGTCGTCATCCACTTGCAGCAGCTTGACCGTTGCGCCGTTGCGCACTTCCTTGGCCAGCGAGCGGCTGAAACCTACGATGGCCTGTTGAGTGCTGGCCGCCAGCGGATCAGCGAGTGTTTCGGGGGATTTGCCGAGGATGACCACATGTGCGCAGTGGTCAAGATTGCGCAGCAGTGGCTGAAAGAAGTCCCGCAGCTGCCTGAGCTGCTCAGTGCGCAGAATCTGGCTGGCGTCGAACACCACCGCTTTCAGGCGAGGCCCCTGGTTGGACACCCAAGTGGTGGCGCCAGGCATGTCACTGCCAAAACTGTAAAGCGAGTCGGTCAGACGGCTGGCGAACTGCCGGACCTGATCCCCCAGCGGCCCGGCACTGATCAGCAGTGTGCCTTCTACAGGACGAAGCCGGCCGGCCTGCCAGCGCTCCAGGTGCGTGGGGGCGGGCAGACCGACGGCATTCACCAGGCGCCGACCCATGTCGGAATTGGCGAAATCAATATAGCGATCTGACGGCATGGAACACTCTCCTGAAGTCGGGGTTCAAAGGAATGGACCACGGTGGCATGACGTTTGTTCTTGCGATCGACACGGCTCATCCATTCGCTTGAAGAAAGGGAGTTTTCCATGACGCATCCTAGTCGGGTCGCCATCGTTGGCGGTAACCGCATTCCGTTCGCCCGCTCCAATGGTCCTTACGCCACTGCCAGCAATCAGCACATGCTCACTGCCGCTCTGGAGGGGCTGATCGAGCGCTTCAATCTGCACGGGTTGCGCATGGGCGAGGTAGTGACAGGCGCGGTGCTCAAGCACTCCAGAGACTTCAACCTGACCCGCGAATGCGTGCTCGGCTCGCGACTGTCGGCGCAGACCCCGGCGTATGACATTCAGCAAGCCTGCGGCACGGGGCTGGAAGCCGCGTTGCTGGTGGCCAACAAAATCGCGCTGGGGCAGATCGAGTGCGGCATTGCCGGGGGCGTGGACACCACGTCGGATGCGCCGATAGGTGTCAATGAAGGGCTGCGCAAGATTCTGTTACAGGTTAACCGCAGCAAGACGCCGGGCGACAAGATCAAGGCCCTGATGCAGTTGCGTCCGCATCACCTCAAACCGGAGCTGCCCCGTAACGGCGAGCCACGTACGCGGTTGTCCATGGGCCAGCATTGTGAGCTGATGGCGCAGAACTGGGGCATAGAACGCGGGGCGCAGGATCAACTGGCGCTCGAGAGCCATCTGAAAATGGCCGCAGCCTACGCTGAGGGCTGGCAGGATGACTTGATAACGCCGTACCTTGGGCTGATCCGTGACAACAACCTGCGCCCGGACCTGACCCTCGAAAAGCTGGCTTGCCTCAAGCCCGCATTCGAGCGAAGTGCCAAGGGCACGCTGTCGGCCGGCAACTCGACGCCGCTGACCGACGGCGCGTCGGTGGTGTTGCTGGCCAGTGAAGAGTGGGCGCACGAGCGCGGCCTGCCGGTGCTGGCCTATTGGCGGGATGGCGAGGCCGCGGCGGTGGATTTCGTCAACGGCGCAGAAGGGCTGCTGATGGCCCCGGCCTACGCCGTTCCGCGCCTGCTGGCGCGCAATGGCCTGACCCTTCAGGATTTTGATTACTACGAAATTCACGAAGCCTTCGCTGCACAGGTGCTGTGCACCCTCAAAGCCTGGGAGGACGCTGATTACTGCAAGATCCGTCTGGGACTGGACGCGCCATTGGGGGCTATTGACCGCAGCAAACTGAACGTCAAGGGCAGCTCGCTGGCAGCCGGGCATCCGTTTGCCGCAACCGGAGGCCGCATCGTCGCCAACCTGGCCAAACTGCTCGATGCAGCAGGCAGCGGGCGTGGATTGATTTCGATCTGCGCAGCTGGCGGGCAGGGTGTTACGGCGATTCTGGAGCGTTAGGCAAATACTGGGGGCATGGGCATAATCCACAGCGGAAAAGGACGGTACGTCTGAAGAGATATGACGCGGAGCGTCATGAACGGCATGCCGACGCGGAGCATTGGCACGATAAGGTTCTTCTGGACACCTCTCGTTCCTCACGCTCCAGAGTGGGAATGCATTTCGTGACGCTCCGCGTCACACCCGTGCGCGGGATGAACAGTCAGCATTATTGGCCTGTAACGTTGAGGTAAGGCATGGGGTTCATCATTGGGGTATCGGTACTTCTGATTCTGATCGGCACGGTGTTCTATCTGTTCGACAAAGGCGCGCGGACCCGCTGGCTGAGGCCCTATATCGGCCTGGCGCTGATTGGGTTGCTGATCGGCGGGATGGGCTTGCTGGTGGGGCTGGTTTCCGATGAAATCGAAAGTTATTTCCTGCTGGTTGCCAAATGGGTGATCGCTGTGACCGGTATCATGTTTTGCCTGCGGCTGATCATACTGATCGCCAGGCGCTTCATCGTCAGAAATTGAGCGTGCAACCCGCCCATGTGTGACAGGACAACGTGGAAAATCACTTCAAATTTCTGACCTTGCCCAGGACATCGGGCGAGGTCGCCAACGTCTTCATTCACGGCTATTCGTCAGGGCATGATCTGGACGACCGGCGCATGCTGGCCAACAGTATTCCTGGTGCCTTGCGCCAAAGCGTGAATATTCTGGCGTTCTGGCCATCCAGCCATTTTACCCAGATGGACAACCGTTCCCGTGGCCTGTTGATGGCCGCCGCCCGAGTGCATCCGCTGGCGGGCGCAGCCGCGCTGGCGGGAGACCGCGTCGTTCATTTTGCGCGTATCCGCAACCGGGCTCGCGATATGGGCAAAGTGTTGCTGGCACAACTGGACCGTTACCTGTTCGAACATCATCCGGACGTAAAACAGGTCAACCTGATTGGCCACTCACTGGGCGGACGACTACTGGTCAGCGCGCTCAAGAACCTGCAACAGACGCCCGAACACGGGCTGGTGGTGGGCGATGTGTTGCTGATGGCTGCTGCGGTGCGCATTGACGCGGCCGAGGCCGAAGTGTTGAAGCAGAAAATCAGCGGACGACTGATCAACGCTTACTCCAGCGAAGACCACGTGCTGTTGTTGAATCTGGGCGAGAAGAGCCTGGGACGCACACCGGTCGAGCATTTCGAGAATGTGCGGATGCCGGGTTATCGCCATCACCATTACTGGAGACGCTTGCAGGAAGTGCTGATCGCAACTCGCTTCAGCGGCTGTGAAGGGCTGGAAACCGGCGTTGCCGTTTTACCGACAGTCACCCGCGACCCGGTCTTGCAGGACATCTGGCTGCACAGCGTTCTGGCCCGCTCCCCAGACTACGTGCTGGAGGCGGCCATCAAGCATTTGTGCAGCAGTCGATGGACACGCCTCAAGGCCACCGAAGCGGATCGCACCTACGCATTTGTGCGCGAATTCCAGCTGGTCGCCGGACACTTTCTGATCGATGCCGCCCGGCGTCGAGGCGTGCCCTACACGCGAGTGCTGGGCATGCTGGCGCGGCAATACGGCCTGAGCGATTCGCTGCACAACTGTGCGACGGTGGTTGAAGTGGAGGAACTGCTGCTGCGGACGTTTTTCCGGCAGGCGTTCAGCAACGATCACCCGCTGGTACAAATGCCTCGCGCCAGTGTCAGCGCGATGAGCTGGGAGGTGTATGCCGCACATGTCGATGCACTGGCCGAGCGTTTGACCGTAGCTGCATTCTTCAAGCCCGCGCAGGCCGAGAAAGCTCCCGGCACGATCAAAGGGTTGCTGGGTGCAATTCGCCAGGCGCCGGTGCAGCGCCTGCTGACGCACTTTGGCACGGCGCTCAGGCCGGGTTATTCAGCGTTGATCCCGACAGTGGCAATCGTCTTTTACGCGCGCGTCACGCTGGGCGATGACGCGCTGATGTAACAGTGGTCAGGCGGCCTGGGCTTCTTCCAGCGCGGCCTGCGAAAGCTGCTGGCGATGACGACTGGCGTAGCTCTCGGCGATGATCGAACAGACGATCAACTGCATCGGGTGGTAGATCATGATCGGCAACAGGATCAGGCCCAGCCCCGGATTACTGCCGAAGATCAGCGCTGCCATCGGCGCCCCTGCTGCAAGCGATTTCTTGGTGGCGCAGAACACCGCCGCGACCTTATCGGCATGATCGAACTTGAGCGCCCGTGCGGTGCGCGTGGTCATCAATAGGATCACCGCCAGCAGCAGCGCGGTGCCGACGAACGCCGTCAGGATCACGCTGTTGCCCTGGCTTTGCCACATGCCGGAGATCATCGAGTTGCAGAACGCCGCGTACACCAGCAGGAGGATCACCAGCTTGTCGATCAGGTTGGTGTACTTCTTGTGCCGCGCGAAGAACTTGCCCAGCAGCGGCCGCAGTAACTGGCCCAGTATCAGCGGCAGTAGAAGCATCGCGCACAGGTTGAGCAGCGTGTCGCCCAGATCAATCCCCCCGGCACCGGTGCCGACCAGCAGGCTCACCAGCCACGGCGTGATGAAAATTCCGATGACGCTGGACATGCTGGCGTTGAGAATCGCTGCCGGAACATTGCCGCCTGCGCTGCCGGTCAGCGCCACCGAGGACGAAATGGTCGAGGGCAGGGCACACAGGTAGAAAAAGCCCAGCATCAGCAGCGCAGGTACATGCGAGCCGAGCAGTTTGTCGCACACCAGCCAGATCAGCGGAAACACCACAAACGTGAAGACCTGAATCATCACGTGCAGCCGCCAGTTGGTCAGCCCTCGTTTGATCTGCTCGCTGGACAGGTTCACGCCGTGCAGAAAGAACACCACGAACACGCCGATGTTGATGACGTATTCAGCGTGCATGCTGCCGCCAGTAGCACCGAAACGCGGGAAAAAGTAGGCGAGCACCGTCGCCAAAACCATGCCCCAGAGGAACCAGTCGGTGGCGACGCGCTTGAAATGTTTGAGTGATTGCATGACGGACCCGGACAACTTTTGTAAACAAGGATGTGCGCAGGCTACTCTGTTGCATAACAGCCGTCTTGCGACATAAGGCCATAAGATGCCGACTAACGGACAGATCGATCAGCGACATCCCACTGGCGAGCGGCAGATACCGGCACTGTCCGGTCTGCCGCGGCCGCTGTATGCCCGCGCTGAAAGCCTCAGTGCCGGTTCGTGGACGCCGCCCCATCGTCACGACTGGGTGCAGTTTTCCTACGCGATCAGCGGGGTATTGGGTGTGCACACCGCCGAGGGCAGTTTTTTTGCACCGCCACAGTGGGGCGTCTGGGTGCCGGCCGGGCTTGAACACGAGGTCGTGACCTCCATGCGTGCCGAAATGCGCAGCCTGTACATTCGCACGGCTGATTCCGGCTGGGCACCACAGCGTTGCCGGGTGCTGGAAGTCACGCCGCTGGCCCGCGAACTGATCAAGAGCTTCTGTCTGTTGCCCGTGGACTATCCCGAGCAGGACAGCCATGAGGCGCGGCTGGTGCAGGTATTGCTGGACCAGTTGGCGCACCTGCCGGAAGTCGGTTTTTCGCTGCCGTTGCCGCGTCACCCGCGTTTGCTGAGCCTGTGCAACGAGTTGATCGAAGAACCGGGCCAGTTGATTACCCTGCACGACTGGGCGGCACGTCTCGGCACATCCGAGAAAACCCTGATGCGCCTGTTTCAGCGGGAAACCGGGTTGAGCTTTCGTGGCTGGCGTCAGCGGGCACGATTGCTGTCTTCACTTTCTGCACTGGAAGAGGGCGCCAGTGTGACCCATACCGCGCTGGCCTGTGGTTATGACTCGACGTCGGCTTTCATCGCTGCGTTCAAGGGCTTGTTCGGCTATACGCCCGGTGATTTGTTCAAGTAACGCCAGGTTGTATTGCGCACTAACGAGTGCATTTAACGAAGAATTTTCGGGCTTTACACGTTTTGTCCCGGAATATCTTTTATCGCCTGAACGGCACGAAAGGTGCTTTAAACCAGGGGATTGCGTGGTTTTTGCTTAAAAAACCTTTCAATCCCAAGGCCACTACCCCTACTCGCTGGCGGAGGATTGCCGTATAACGGCAACAATCGCGTATCTGGCAACAAAGGACCCACAATAAAAGCTGATGAAAACTCCTAAACGCATTGAACCCCTGATCGAAGACGGTCTGGTCGACGAGGTGCTTCGCCCGCTCATGAGTGGTAAAGAGGCAGCTGTTTATGTGGTGCGCTGTGGCAATGAGCTGCGGTGTGCCAAGGTTTACAAGGAGGCTAACAAACGCAGTTTCCGTCAGGCGGCCGAGTATCAGGAAGGCCGCAAGGTACGCAACAGTCGCCAGGCCCGGGCCATGGCCAAGGGCTCGAAGTTCGGGCGCAAGGAAACCGAAGACGCCTGGCAGAACGCCGAAGTGGCTGCACTGTTTCGTCTGGTCAGCGCGGGTGTTCGGGTGCCCAAGCCGTACGACTTCCTGGAAGGCGTACTGCTCATGGAACTGGTGGCCGACGAGTATGGCGACGCTGCGCCGCGTCTGAACGATGTGGTGCTGGAGCCGGATCAGGCACGCGAGTATCACGCGTTCCTGATCGAGCAGATCGTGCTGATGCTGTGTTCCGGTCTGGTGCACGGTGACCTTTCCGAGTTCAACGTGCTGCTGGCACCGTCCGGCCCGGTCATCATCGACTTGCCGCAAGCAGTCGACGCAGCGGGCAACAACCACGCGTTCAGCATGCTGGAGCGTGACGTTGGCAACATGGCGCTGTACTTCGGCCGCTTCGCGCCGGAACTCAGAAAGACCAAATACGCCAAGGAAATGTGGTCGTACTACGAGGCAGGCACTTTGTCGCCCGCCACGGTGCTGACCGGTGAATTCGACGAGCCGGAGGACGAAGCCGATGTGGGCGGCGTACTGCGCGAAATCGAAGCCGCCCGTCTCGACGAGGCTCGCCGTCAGGCAGCTCGTGCGGCAGACGATGCGCCACCGAGCAAATCCACCGAAGAACCACCGCCGCCGTGGATGCAGTAAAGCTTTTGTGGGAGCGAGCTTGCTCGCGAAGACGATGGATCAGGCTCGCTGTTTTCGGAGTTTGCACCGGCCCTTTCGCGAGCAAGCTCGCTCCCACGGGCGTGTTGGACTAGCTCTAACTTAGGTGGTGGCTAGCAACCCCTCCCGACGCCAGGTCCTTGAGGATCGGGCAGTCCGGGCGGTCGTCGCCGTGGCAGTGTTCTACCAGTTCCTGAAGCGTATCGCGCAGGCTGGCCAGTTCGTCGATCTTCTGATTCAGTTGCACGATGTGCTGACGGGCCAGCGCCTTGACGTCGGCGCTGGCGCGTTGGCGGTCTTGCCAGAGGGTCAGCAGTTTGCGGACTTCCTCCAGCGAGAACCCCAGGTCTCTCGAACGTTTGATGAACGCCAGCGTGTGTAAATCGTCGGCGCTGTACAGGCGATAGCCACTGTCGCTGCGATGTGCCGCTTGCAGCAGACCGATGGATTCGTAGTAGCGGATCATCTTCGCGCTCAAGCCACTGCTTTTCGCCGCCTGACCGATGTTCATGGCGTGTCCTCCAGATAATGTGGTTTCCAGGTTTTCAGCAGCAGCGCATTGCTCACCACGCTGACACTGGACAGCGCCATGGCCGCGCCAGCCAGTACCGGGTTGAGGTAGCCCAGCGCCGCGAGGGGAATACCAATCAGGTTGTAGACGAATGCCCAGAACAGGTTCTGACGGATCTTTGCGTAGGTCCGTCGGCTGATGTCCAGCGCCGCTGGAACCAGTCGCGGGTCGCCGCGCATCAGGGTGATGCCTGCTGCATGCATCGCGACGTCCGTTCCGCCGCCCATCGCAATACCCACATCCGCAGCCGCCAGCGCCGGTGCATCGTTGATGCCGTCACCGACCATGGCAACCACATGATGGTTTTTCAGCTGGGTGACGGTGGCCGTCTTGTCGGCAGGCAGCACTTCGGCATGTACATCGTGTATCCCCAAGGCCTTGGCGACTACTTGAGCGCTGCCACGGTTATCGCCGGTCAGCAGATGGCTGGTAATGCCGCGTGCGTTCAGCGCCCTGATCGCCTGATCCGTTCCGGGCTTGAGTGTGTCACCAAAGGCAAACATGCCGATGACCTTCGGCTCCGGGGCCTGCTCGATCAGCCAGGACAGCGTTCGCCCTTCGGCTTCCCAGATACGCGCAGATTCGGCCAGTTCGCCGATGGGCAGGCCGCTTTCATCCAGTAGGCGTCGATTGCCCAGCGCCAGCTCCCGGCCCTGAACGGTGCCCGCTATGCCCCGGCCGCTGAGGGCATGACTGTTTTCGGCTGCATCGAGCTTGAGTTGCCATTCATGACACACATCGAGCACCGCCCTGGCCAATGGGTGTTCACTGCCGCGTTGCAGTGCGCCCGCCAGTTGCAACAGGTGTTCTTCATTGCCCGACACCGCACTCATGTTGGTGATGCGCGGCGCGCCCGCGGTCAGCGTGCCGGTCTTGTCGAATACCACGGCATCCACAGCGTGGGCACGCTCCAGTGCCTCTGCATCCTTGATCAGAATACCGTAGCGCGCCGCCACGCCGGTTCCGGCCATAATCGCTGTAGGTGTCGCAAGGCCCAGAGAGCAGGGGCAGGCAATCACCAATACAGCGACCGCATTGATCAGCGCCACTTCAAGCGTGGCTCCAGCCAGCAGCCAGCCTGCCAGCGTGAAAAAGGCAATCCCCAGTACAGTGGGTACAAACACCTGGCTGACTTTATCCACCAGTTTCTGGATCGGGGCCTTGCCCGCCTGAGCGTCTTCGACCAGCCGAATGATGCGCGCCAGAACGGTTTCCGCGCCCAGCGCAGTGGTTCTCACCAGCAACTGGCCCTCGCCGTTGATGGCCCCGCCCGTGATCTTGTCACCCGCCTGCTTGGCCACCGGCAGGCTTTCACCGGTAATCAGCGCTTCGTCGGCATGGCTGCTGCCTTCGACCACTTCGCCGTCCACAGGAAACCGTTCGCCAGGTTTGACCAGCACTTGATCGCCAAGCTGCAGTGAGCTGATCGCGACGTCCTGCTCGAGGCCGTCGACCACGCGCAGCGCGCGTTCCGGGCGTAGTGCCTCGAGGGCACGAATGGCGCTGGCCGTCTGACGCTTGGCGCGGCTTTCCAGGTATTTGCCCAACAGCACCAGCGCGATAACCACCGCCGATGCTTCGAAATACAGATGCGGCGTGGTGCCGGGTGCAGCACTCAGCCATTGATAGACGCTCAAGCCGTAGCCCGCGCTGGTGCCGATGGCGACCAGCAGGTCCATATTGCCTGCGCCCGCGCGTACGGCCTTCCAGGCAGCCACATAAAAACGCGCGCCCAGAACGAATTGCACCGGTGTCGCCAGTGCGAATTGCGCCCAGGCGGGCAGCATCCAGTGAACGCCCAGCGGCGTCAGTAACATTGGCGCGATCAACGGCAGTGCCAGCGCGATGGCCAACAGCAGGGCCCATCGTTCGTTGTGCAGGTGGCGTGCTTTCTGGTCAGCTTCGGCGTGGCGATCCTCAACCAGCGTCGCGCTGTAACCGGCACGGCTGACAGCATCGATCAGCGTTTGCGGATCGGTCTGTGCTGCGGTGTCTACATGGGCGCGCTCATTGGCGAGGTTGACCGTCACGCTGTTGACCCCCGGCACTTTGGCCAGAGCAAGCTCGACCCGACCCGCACAACTGGCGCAGGTCATGCCGCTGATCGGCAGGTCGAAGGTGGTGGTTTGTTGCATGTGAATCACTCCCTGAGGCTGGATACCTGCAAGGATCAACCTTGCCACATGGGCAAGGTCAAGCGCGAATCAATAGTTGAGGTCGGCTTTCTTGAGGTACATGCCGTTCAGGTCCGCTGCGATACGGTATTTGAGGATATCGCCCGAGCGGAGCTGGATCTTGGTGCTGCGCGGCGCTTCCATTCCCGGTTCGCAGCCCACCACGGTGCCCCGCAGGGTGCTCAGTCTTATCGACACTTCACCGGGAGGCAGGTTGAAAGACACCGAGTCCTCCTGAAAAAGCCTTCCGGCCAGACGGTCCTGCACATAGATGCCGATCTCACAGGAGGTCGCGACTTCCAGGCGCTCTCGGGAAATGATCAGGATGCCGTAATCCTGATCGGCCTGAGTGGCGGGTGCGATAGCCAAGAAACCGAGAATGCTGATGAGGCTCACTGCTGACCAGCGCATCGCTGATACTCCTGATGTAAACGTTGATGAGTCAGCTTGGCTCACGATCAGCTCGAATACCAGCCCGGCAGCGATAACAGAAACTTGACCTTGCCACGATGACAAGGTTGAAGATGCTCGCTATCCATCAATGAGGGAGTGACACCATGCAGTTATTCAATGTTCAAGGCATGACCTGCGGGCACTGTGTTCGCGCGGTGACTCAAGCGATCAAGAACGATGACCCAGGCGCTGATGTTCAGATTGAACTGGCCAGCAAGCAGGTGAAGGTGCAAAGCAGTCTGTCACCCGAGCAGATCGTCAGGTTGATCAGCGAAGAGGGTTATCAGGCGCAGCCGGCATGACGCGGGTCAGGGAGACCGGAGCGGTCTCCCTGTCTGTAAACTTTGAAAAGTTTTGAATTAATTACCCTGTCCTTCGTTCTCTGCAAGGTAAGCCGGTTAGACTAACCCGTTGCCCTGGACCCGTTAATGGACACCCGATGAATCTACGCACAATCCTTATCCTTGGCTCATTGAGTGCCTTCGGCCCTCTGGCCATCGACTTCTATCTTCCTGGGTTTCCTGCCATGGCCTCGTATTTCGGGACCGACGATAAACATATTCAGTTGACCCTCGCGGCTTACTTTCTTGGGCTTTCCCTGGGACAACTGGCCTATGGTCCGGTGGCTGACCGGTTCGGTCGGCGCATTCCGCTGTTGTTCGGCGTTACCATGTTCATGCTCGCCTCGATAGCCTGCGCCTTTGCGCCAAGCCTTGAATGGCTGATTGGTGCGCGCTTCGTTCAGGCGTTGGGCGGCTGTGCCGGGATAGTGTTGTCGCGGGCAATCGTCAGTGACAAGTGCAATGCCGTCGAGTCGGCCAAGGTCTTTTCGCAACTGATGCTGGTCATGGGCCTGGCTCCGATTCTGGCACCCATGCTTGGCGGAGTACTGGTCAGCACCTTTGGCTGGCAATCGATCTTTGTCAGCCTGGCGCTTTTCAGTGGTGCCTGCCTGGCGGCGGTTGCACTGGGGCTGCCGGAAAGCATGCCCGCCAGCACGCCTCGTCAGCCGTTGAGTGGCGCATTTCGCCAGTACGTCAACCTGCTGCAGGACCGCGTCTTCATCGGCCATGCCCTGACGGGCGGCATTGCCATGGCCGGAATGTTCGCTTACGTCGCCGGGTCGCCGTTCGTGTTCATCAAGCTGTACGGGGTACCTGCCGAGCATTACGGCTGGCTGCTGGCTGTTCGGGATGAACGCGGCGGGTTTCATTCTGGTCGCGCAGATCAATGCGCGTCTGCTGCGCAAGACGGGGCCGGCATTTTTGTTGTCACGAACGGTCTGGATCTATCTGACCGCGGCGCTGGTGTTGCTGGCGATCAGCTTGCTGCGCACCGAAGCGCTTTGGCCGCTGCTGGTGCCATTGTTCATTTGCGTGGCAAGCCTTGGGTGCATCATCCCCAATGCGTCAGCCTGCGCCATGAGCGGCCAGTGGGCGCGTGCGGGCAGTGCCTCGGCGCTGCTGGGTTGTCTGCAATTCAGTGTTGCCGCCATCGCCGCCAGCCTGGTGGGCTTGTTGCATGACGGCACGGCCACACCCATGGCGTTGGTTATCAGCCTGTGCGGTGTGCTGACGGTCGGCCTTTCGGTACTGACACGCCGTGCGCAAGGCACGCGGGATGCACAGGCGAAGCCTGTCTGATTCGGCGCAACGGTTGTGTCAGTCACGCGATGCGCTGACACAACCATATCGCGTTCAGAACCCTTCCAGTACAACCTTGCCCTTGGCCTTGCCACTTTCCAGCAGGGCATGAGCGCGGCGCAGATTCTCTGCGTTGATGCTGCCGAAGTGCTCACCAAAGGTGGTTTTCAGCGTTCCCGCGTCGATCAGATCGGCCACCCGGTTGAGCAGGTTGTGCTGTTCTATCATGTCCTCGGTTTCGAACATCGACCGCGTGTACATGAACTCCCAGTGCAGCGACAGGCTCTTGCGCTTGAGCTTCGATACATCCAGTGACTTGGGATCGTCGATCAGCGCCAGCTTGCCCTGTGGCTTGAGCGCCTCGACCAACTGGTCCAGATGCTGTTCGGTCTGGGTCAGGCTAGCCACATGGGTCACCTGGTTCAGGCCGACGCGCTTCAGTTCTTCGCTCAACGGCTTGCTGTGGTTCAGCACTTCGTGTGCGCCCAGTTCGCGGACCCAGCTTTCGGTCTCAGGCCGGGAAGCGGTGCCGATGACCTTCAGGGTGGTCAGCTGACGTGCCAACTGGGTAAGGATCGAACCTACACCGCCCGCTGCACCGACGATCAGCAGGCTGTGCGAGCCTTCGCCTTTTTGCTGAGCGATCTGCAGGCGCTCGAACAACAGCTCCCAGGCAGTGATCGCCGTCAACGGCAACGCGGCCGCATGGGCAAAGCTCAGGGTTTTCGGCATATGCCCGACAATACGCTCGTCGACCACATGCAGTTCGCTGTTGCCACCCGGCCGGGTCAGGGAGCCGGCATAGAACACCTTGTCACCCGGCTTGAACAGCGTGACCTGGCTACCCACCGCTTTCACGACACCTGTCACATCCCAGCCCAGTACCTTCGGAGCGCCGTCCTCGGGCTGGACGTTCTGGCGGATTTTGGTGTCCACCGGGTTGACGGAGATGGCCTTGACCTCGACCAGCAGATCACGAGCGCCAGCCACCGGTTCAGGCAGTTCGATGTCCTGCAATGACAGTGCGTCGCTGATCGGCAGCGAGTGGTAATACGCGATTGCTTTCATGACGGGCCTCTTCGGGAAAAATGATGGAGAGATCATTGGCTATTTCCAGTAAAGATAAAACCCGCTAAAACGGCAGGCTCTTTCAATTTTATTTTGATAATACGAGGCATTGATGTTGCGTTTTGACGACTTGCAGTTGTTCGTTCGTGCAGCGGACCTGGGCAGCCTTTCTGCCGCAGCGCGGGTGATGGACATGTCTGCGGCGGTTGCCAGCGCGGCGCTCAAACGTATTGAACGGCAATTGGGTGCGCGCTTGCTGGCACGTTCGACCCGCAGCCTTCGTCTGACTGCCGAAGGCGAGGGGTTTCTGGAGTATGCCCGCGCCGCACTGGGCAGTCTGGAAGAGGGGCGGCGCCTGCTGGCCAGCAGTCAGGACCGTTGTGAAGGCGTGTTGCAACTCTCGGCACCGTCGGATCTGGGACGTAACGTACTCTTGCCCTGGCTCGACGAATTTCAACAGCAACATCCGCAACTGACCGTGCGCCTGTTGCTGGGTGATCGTATTGCCGACCTGTTCCGCCAGCCGGTCGATGTGGCGCTGCGTTACGGCGAGCCGGAGGATTCAAGCCTGGTCGCATTGCCGGTGTTGCCTGACAACCGGCGGGTGTTGTGTGCCGCGCCGAGTTACCTGCAGCGTCATGACGAACCGCAGCAGGTTGAGCAACTGGCGCAGCATAACTGCCTGTTGTTCATGCTCGGGGACCGTGTGCATGACCGCTGGACGCTGAATGATGGCAAGCGCGAAATCAGCCTGACGGTCAGCGGCAACCGGTTCAGTGACGACGCAGATGTAGTGCGCCGCTGGGCAGTAGCGGGCGAAGGTGTGGCGTACAAATCCTGGCTGGACGTCGCCGCAGATGTACGGGCCGGGCACCTGAAAGTATTGATGCCAGATTTGATCGGCGAGCGAGCGCCGCTGGACCTGTTATGCGCGCACCGGGCGCAGCTCAGCAAGCCGGTCATTCTGTTGCTGGAAATGCTCAGGTCACGTTGTAAGCAACAGGCTGTAGGTCCGTCGCCCGTTGGTTTGTTTTAATAGCCACGTCCGGGTAGGAAATAACCTTCGGAAGTGTCGGAAAATATAATATTTGAAAGTGTTTCAACGGTGCAAAGTTTCAACTCTCAGGCGAAGTTAAAACTGACTGTTGTTGAGTGGTTTTGGCGTTTTTGTCATGGGTATTACGCTTGTTTTTTCAATCTCTTTTTGAAGTAATGGTCGAAACCCCTTTGCTAGAGGGGGGTCGCCGTTAAGGCAGGAAGATCTTCCTGCCGATCGGGCGAGAGAGAAACGTGGTTTTTTTCGAGCTGTTGTACAACAACAGTTTGTACGAATCGTTTTTCGCCCACTGGGGCCGAAGGGCATAGAGTTTATACTTGTCATTTCATATAAGAACCACGTTCAACTCTACCGAGGCGTGATTGCTTTCACCCAGTCATCACGATAGATGAATGTTTCAACAGGGAGTGAACACATGGAATACGGACCTTGCATCAGCCAGATCGCAACATTGCTGGCCGACCCCAAGCGCAGCGCAATGATCTGGGCACTGATGGATGGTACTGCTCGTCCTGCCGATGAGTTGGCGATTTTGGCGGGACTCTCGACTTCTTCTGCAGGCGCGCACCTGGCGCGTCTGACCAGCGGCGGTTTGTTGAAACAGGAGGCGCGGGGTCGCAAGCGCTTCTTTCGCCTCGCCGCGCCGGAAGTGGGGGCCGCTGTAGAAGCTCTGGCCTGTGCCTCGCTGGCCAGTGCCGAACAGATCAGCCGCAGGTTTGCTCAGCCTATGCCGCCGTTGCCGCTACGCCGTGCAAGAATCTGCTCCGATCATCTGGGCGGCGAAATGGCCGCCGAGCTTTATCAGCGCCTTCTGGAAGCGGGCTGGATAGAACAGCAAGAGAAGCGTGTCGAGGTCACGAGCAAGGGTGTGGCCAGTTTTGCCGAGCGCGGTATTTACATACCGGCGCTGGCACAGCGCAAGCGTGAAACGGTATGTGCCTGCCCGAAATGGAATGATCGCAACCCGCACCTGGGCGGCGCGCTGGGGGCAGGGCTACTGCAGTTATTCTTTCAAATGGGCTGGCTGCGCACCACCGAGGAGCCCAGCACCTTGCAGGTCTCCTCCAGTGGGCAGCGGGAAATAAGCAAGATCGCGGCGGCGGCCTGACGGGAACCGCAGGTGTGGCCCACCCCACCACTATCGTGCTTTTGCATGCAGTTCCAGACGCTTCGCGTCCTCTTGCGACGCAGAGTGTCGCGAAAGGCATTTCCACGCGAAGCGTTAGGAACGATGGATGTGCATGCCCGCCCCACCACTATCGTGCCAACGCTCCGCGTTGGTATGCAGTTCCGGACGCTTTGCGTCCTCTGCGACGCAGAGCATGAGCAGCGATGGATGTAACTCGCTCAATCCCTCTTTAGGGCTTGACCAGGCGTGCATCCAGGCTGTTTTGTGCCAAGCGTTTTGCCTGATCTTCAGTCATGCCCAGGTGGGTGTACAGCGCATGGAAGTTTTCGGTCACGTAGCCACCGAAATAGGCCGGGTCATCCGAGTTGACGGTGACTTTCACGCCGCGCTCGAGCATGTCGAGGATGTTGTGCTGGGCCATGTCGTCGAACACGCAGAGCTTGGTGTTGGACAGCGGGCAGACGGTCAGCGGGATTTGTTCGTCGATGATGCGCTGCATCAGTCGCTCGTCTTCAATGGCGCGTACACCGTGGTCGATGCGCTCGATCTTCAGCAGGTCCAGTGCTTCCCAGATGTATTCCGGCGGGCCTTCTTCTCCGGCGTGGGCGACGGTCAGGAAGCCCTCGCTGCGGGCGCGATCAAATACGCGCTGGAACTTGCTTGGCGGGTGGCCCATCTCGGAGCTATCGAGGCCCACGGCGACGAACGCATCACGGAACGGCAGCGCCTGATCGAGGGTTTTTTCGGCTTCTTCCTGGGACAGGTGACGCAGGAAGCTCAGGATCAGACCGCTGTCGACGCCCAGCTTCGACTTGCCGTCTTTCAGCGCACCGGTAATCCCGGCCAGCACCACTTCAAACGGGATACCACGGTCGGTGTGGGTTTGCGGATCGAAGAACGGTTCGGTGTGGATAACGTTCTGTTCCTTGCAGCGCAGCAGGTAAGCCCAGGTCAGGTCGTAGAAGTCCTGCTCTGTGCGCAAAACGTCCGCACCGCGGTAATACAGATCAAGGAATTCCTGCAGGTTGTTGAAGGCATAGGCCTTGCGCAGGGTTTCGACGTCATTCCACGGCAGGGCAATTTTGTTGCGCTCTGCCAGGGCGAACAGCAACTCGGGTTCCAGTGAACCTTCGAGGTGCAAGTGCAGTTCTGCCTTGGGCAGGGCGTTCAACCAGTCGTACATATTCTTTTCTCATCAGGTGCAGATCGCGGGCATTCTACAGATGCACGTCGCTGCGCAGGGTAAAACCTGACCGAACGTTCAACTTGCCTCCTGATCGCGGCGGTAAGCATAGGTATCAGCAAAGCGCGACAGCAGAAACTCGGCGCAGGTGGTAACAGGATAGCGCGCTGGCTGGCTTTCGCTCTGGCAACCGGGCAGGCATTCAATACGCGTGTCGGGATGCGGTTCGGCGAAAAACGGCATCGAATAGCGGTCGACGCCAAGCGGGCTGATAACCCGGTGCGGCGTGGACAGATAACGGTCGTTGCTCCAGCGCGCCATCATGTCGCCGAGATTGACCACGAACGTACCGTCAATCGGCAGTGCGTCGATCCATTCGCCCCGCACGTCGCGTACCTGCAAGCCGCCCGCCGTGTCCTGATACAACAGGGTGATGCAGCCATAATCGGTATGCGCGCCTGCGCCTTGTTGCTCGGCCGAGGTCGCCGTATCACGCGGTGGGTAATGAATCATGCGCAGCACGCTGACCGGGTCCTTGAAGCGCTGATCGAAGAAATCGCGTTCGGTGCCCAGCGCGAGGGTCATGGCGCGCAGCAGGGTTTGCGCCAATGCCTGCATGTCCAGGTAATGCTGTTCCATCAGGCTTTCCCAGCCGGGAATGTCCGGGTGCCGATTGGGCCCGCGCAATGGTTTGCCAGCCAGCACGTCGGGATGGCCTGCCTCCAGATGCAGGCCCATGTCGAAGGTTTCCTTCAGGTCGCTCGGCAGGCTGGGGTCCAGTTGCTCTGTAGCGATGGCACCGTAGCCGCGATGATGGGTGCTTTGCGTGATGTCGATGATGAGCTTTCGGCTGCCGGACGAGCGAAAAAGTCTTTGGCTGCCGATTGCACCTGCTCGATGCGTTGCGCGCTGATCGGGTGGCCCTTGATATAAAAGAAACCCCATTGCCGACAGGCACTGTCGATCTGCCGGGCGACATTCTGCCAGGCCTCAAGGTCGGTGCCGTAGAGCGGGGCTATGTCGATGACGGGAAGCTGGTCCATTAACGGTCCTGGAAATCATGTGGTGTTCGCTGTCGATGAGCGTGCCCGCCGAAGCAGGCACGAGACGCCAGGCGGTTATTTAGGCAGTTCGGCCTTGATCCCTTCGACGTAATAGTTCATCGACGCCAGCTCAGCGTTGGTTGCAACCACGCCGTCAGCAATTTTCACGGTACCGTTCTGGTCCTTGATCGGCCCGGTGAACGGATGGAATTCGCCGCTTTCGATGCTGGCGATGATCTTCTGCGCCTCAGCCTTCACATCAGCAGGTACCACGTCGCTGATTGGCAACTCGACCGTACCCTCTTTCAGGCCGCCCCAGTAATCCTGTGGTTTCCAGGTGCCTGCGATGGCACCCTCGGCGGCCTGAATGTAATGCGGGCCCCAGTTGTTGACGATGGAAGCCAGTACCGCTTTCGGCCCGAAGTGCGCCATGTCCGAAGCGTAGCCGACTGCATAGACGCCACGACGCTCGGCGGTCTGGATCGGCGCAGGGCTGTCGGTGTGCTGGAAGACCACATCAACGCCCTGATCGATGAGTGCGTTGGCAGCATCGGCTTCCTTGCCCGGATCGAACCAGGAGTTGACCCACACCACTTTTATCTCGGTGCCCGGGTTGTATTTGTTCAGCGCCAGCTGGATGGCGTCGATGTCACGCAGCACTTCAGGGATCGGGAATGAAGCGACATAACCGATTTTCTTGGTCTTGGTCATTTTCGCGGCGATGTAACCGCTCACGTAACGACCCTCATAGGTGCGGGCCAGATACGTGCCCATGTTCTTGTCCTGCTTGTAGCCGGTCGCGTGCTCGAATTTCACCTTGGGGAATTGCTTGGCGACTTTCAGCGTGGGGTTCATGTAGCCGAACGAGGTACTGAAAATCAGGTCGTAACCGCCCTTGGCCATGTTGCGGATAACCCGCTCGGCGTCCGCGCCCTCCGGCACGTTTTCCACGTAGCTGCTGGTCACCTTGTCACCCAGCGCCTTGACCATCGCCTGACGGCCCTGTTCATGCTGATAGGTCCAGCCGTGGTCGCCGATGGGGCCGATGTAGACGAATCCGACTTTCAGCGGATCGGCTGCCGAGGCGAGCAGGCTGGAGCCGATGCCGACAACGGCGGCCATGGCACACAGCAGTTTTTTCAGAGGACGACGTGGGTTGGTCAGGTGCATCGGGTCTAGCTCCTTGCGGTCTTGTTGGAGTGCATGCCCGAGCAATGCAAATAACTGACCAACAGGACAACTTACGATGCTGGCGTGCTTCACCCTGTAGCAATAGTGCGTGTGTAGGAGCGGACTTGTCCGCGAAGGAGGTCGTTCAGACGATGCATTTTCGGAGAATATGCCGACCCTTTCGCGAACAAGTTCGCTCCCACGGCCTTCGGCCAGAATCTAAAACAGACCTGTGTGTAACGCGTAGTGCAGCGAGAAGGTGCAGGTGCGGTGGGCTGCGCCGCTAACTGGTGCAGCGCGTGCTGCGCTCGACAATGCACATTGGCGTACCGGCCACGGGTTCGCGCATGATCTGCACCTGCACATCGAACACCTGGCAGACCAGCTCGGCTGTCAGCACCTCGCCCGGCGCGCCGCAGGTCACCAGACGTCCACCCTGCATGACCGCCAGATGGTCGGCATAGCGACAGGCCTGATTGATGTCGTGCAGCACGGTAATCACGGTTTTGCCTTCGGCGCTGAGTTCGCGCATCAGGTCCAGCAGTTCGACCTGATGGCTGATGTCCAGATAGGTGGTCGGCTCGTCGAGCAGGACGATGGCCGCGTCCTGCGCAAGGATCATCGCCAGCCACGCTCGTTGGCGCTGCCCGCCGGAAAGGTCGGACAGCGGCCGGTCGGCCAGGGTTTCCAGCTCCATGCGTTGCAGCGCCTGTTCGACACTGTGCTGATCGGCCCCGCTCAAGCGTCCCCACAGACTGTTGTGCGGGCTGCGACCGTAAGCCACCAGTTGACGCACACTGACGCCTTCTGGAATGGGCAGCACTTGCGGCAGAAAAGCCACCTTGCGGGCCAGCTCTTTGGCGGAGAGCTGGCTATAGGCTTTGCCGTCCAGGCTGAGGCTGCCCGATTGCGGGGTGAGAATCCGTGCAAACGCTTTGAGCAGTGTGGATTTGCCGCAACCGTTGGGGCCGATCAGCGCGGTGACCTGCGCAGGCGGCGGGCTGAATGACAGGTCTTGCACGATCCGCGTTGCGCCATAGCCGATGTCGAGTTGCTGCGCCTTCAGAATACTCATGGGATCAACCTTTGAATCGGGCCAGCAGCCAGAGGAAATACGGAGCGCCAATCACCGCCGTGAGAATACCGGCGGGGATCTCGCTGGGTGCGATCAATGTGCGCCCCAGCGTATCGGCCAGCACCAGCAATAACGCGCCCAATACCATGGAGGCGGGCAGCAGGTATTGATGATGACCGCCGACCAGACGGCGTGCCATGTGTGGCGCGACCAGCCCGACAAAACTCACCGGTCCGATGATGCCCACGCCCAGGCTGGTCAACAGCACGGCACTGCTCATCGCCAGCCAGCGCGTACGTTTGAGCCCGGTACCCAGGCTCTGCGCTGCTTCATCGCCCAGGCCGATCAGGTTCAGCGGTTTGGCCAGCACCAAGCTGAGCGGGATCAGCAGCAGAAGCGGCGAGGCCAGCAACACATGGTGCCAGTTACGGCTCCACAAACTGCCGGTCAGGGCCAGCAGGGCGGTATTGATATCCAGCGGGTTGGACAGAATCAGAAATTCGGTGATGCTCGACAGCGTCACGGCAATCGCTACCCCGGAGAGCGCGAAACGCACGCCGGAAAACTGCACGCCGGTGTTGTACAACGCCATCAGCAATGCCCCCGCTGCACCGCCCAGACACGCCACAAACGGCAGCGTGGCCACCGGCAATTGCGGCAGGCCGATAATCGCGATGGTCAGCGCCAGCCCTGCGCCCTGGGTCACGCCAAGAATTTCCGGCGAGGCCAGCGGGTTGCGAATCACACCTTGCACGATGGCACCCGCCAGGCCGAACGCGCAGCCGGTCATGATTGCGATCAGTCCGCGTGACAGGCGGTGATTCCAGACTTCGAAGTCCTTGCTGTCGTGGGCGATCAGATGATCAAGCACCGCGCCGGGCGTCAGCCAGACGGTGCCCGCGCTGAGGCTCAACAGCAGGGCCAGTACCAGTAACACAATCAGCAACAACAGCCGTGAGCGGGACTGGTTCATAGCGCGCGCCTCGCCAGAAACAGAAAGAACGGCGCGCCAATCAACGCCGTGACCACGCCGGCCGGCGTTTCCACGGGGAATGCCACGGCGCGGCTGATCAGGTCCGAGGCCAGCACGATGGCCGCGCCCAGGCCGGCGCTGATCGGGATCAGCCAGCGGTAGTCATTGCCCAGCCACTGGCGAGCGATGTTCGGCGCGATCAGGCCGACAAATGCTATCGGCCCCACCGCACAGACGCTGGCGCCAACCAGCAGCAGGCTGACCACGAACACCAGCAGGCGCAAGGCACCGATGCGTACGCCCAGTGAGCGGGCAGCGTCTTCGCCGAGGTTGATCAGGTTCAGGCGCGGCGCACAGGCAATCGCCAGCACCAGACCGATCAGCGTGCACGGCCAGAGCAGTTGCAACTGCGCCGCGCCGACGTTGGCCAGTGAACCGGCCAGCCAGTTGAGGACACTTTGCGCCTGTGCTTCGACAAGAATCACAGTGAGGCGGGTCAAGGCTGCGCACAGCGCGGCGACGGCGACACCCGCCAGCACCAGTCGCCCCTGAGCGGTGGCAGGCGACCATGCGCCGCCAAGACTGAACACGGTGATCCATGCCAACGCACCACCGAGGCAGGTCATCAGCAGCGCGCCGCCGGGGAAGGGCAGGGCGACCAGCCCGGTGGAAAACAGCGCCAGCCCCAGCGCCGCGCCCGCCGTAACGCCAAACAATGAGGGGGAGGCCAGACGGTTGCGCGTGATGCCCTGCATCAAGGCCCCGGCCACGCCGAGGCAGGCACCGACCAGCGCCGCGCACAAGGCGCGTGGCACGCGCAATTGCGCAACGATATAAGCGATGTTGCCGCCCTCGCGACCCTGCGTGAACAGTCCGTTCCAGGCATCTACCTGACGAATGCTGAACGAAGACAGGGCGAACAGCGACACCCAGAACAGTCCCAGGCAGGTCGCGGTGATCACGCCCGCCATCAGCCAGCGGCGCATTTACGGGTTCAGCACGGCCTTGCCGCCCTTGAGTACGGCAAGCGCATCGTCGGCGATCTGCTCGGACGCCATGATCCCGCGATTGCGCGCCCAGCTGTCGCCATCCACTTCAGCTACCTGCTTGTTACGTACTGCGCCAAGCACCTGCCACAGCGGCTGCTTGCTCCAGCTGTCGACGATGCTCGGGCGACGATAATGACTGACCAGCAACCAGTTCGGGTCCAATGCCAGCAACTGCTCCAGGCTGACGAATTCGGTGGGCGCGGCGTCTTTGCGTACTTCCGGGACCTTCAGACCGATCGCCTGCAACACGCTGCCCGCATAAGAGTGCGGGCCATGTATCGAGAAGCTGTCTTCGCGGGCGACGCCGAACAGCACGTTGGTGTTGGCCGGAATCTGATCGGCAACAGTCTTCAGGTGCTGGCGGTTCTCCGCGATCCGCGCCTGCATCTCTGGGCCTTTGCCGAGCGCCACGCCGATCAGCTCGGCAGATTTCAGACTGCCCTGATAATCCTCGCCGCGCGACGGCAGCATCAGTGCGGGTGCCAGGCTGGCCAGATCGTTGTAAAGCGCCTGATGGCGGCCGAGGTCGGCAATGATCAGGTCCGGCTTGAGCCGCGCGATCACTTCTATATTGGGTTGCGAGCGCAGCCCCACGGACTGCCATTCGCCTACCGCCTTACGCACTTTGGGCAGTACCCGGTTGGCATCGCCATCGTCCGCGGCACCGACGGGTGTTACGCCGACCGACGCCAGGCCGTCGAGAAACGAGAACTCCAGCACCACCACGCGCTTGGGAGTGTCAGGCAGGTGGACTTTGTGTTGGCCGTCATCGATGTCGATAGGCGCGGCCTGGGCGGCGCTGGCCATCAGGGTCAGCAGGCCGCAAGCCAGCAGATGCGGAAGTCGAAAAGCACGCACGGCGAATGTCCTTTCTAACAGAAGCTGAATCGTGAAAAACAGACGCGCCAGAAAAGGCGCCTGGAAAACGGCGGGCACTATTTCACATCGTGACGACGGGATCAAAAGTCATTTACGTGTGGGTGCAGTTCTCATTCGGGTCATTTGTTGAAACCTTTTGTCACACACCGCACTCTGAACGGCTTCAATGACAGACACGTTCATGACTATCCGCGGCGATCTGTCGCAAGGGTTTGGAGAAAGTAATGGGCGCTTTGCTCAAGCAAGAAAAGTTTCTACTGCTGGCAATCATTGCCATGTTTGTCGCCTATCCGCTGGAGCATGTGCTGCTGGGCAACGGACAGGTCGTCGCACTGGTTTCCGGGTTGGCGCTGGTCGGCTTCATCGTCTGCGCCTCGATGCGCGTCGCGCACCACGCCGAAATGCTCGCGGAAAAGGTCGGTGATCCCTACGGGACGATGATCCTCACGCTCTCGGCGGTGCTGGTCGAAGTGGTGATTCTGGCGATCATGATGAGCAACGAACCATCGCCGACGCTGGTGCGAGACACGATTTACTCGGCGGTCATGCTCGACATCAACGGCATCCTTGGCCTGGCCGCGCTGATGGGCGGTATCAAGCACGGCGAGCAGTCCTATAACGATGACTCGGCGCGCACCTATAGCGTGATGATCCTCACCGCCATGGGCGTGTCGATGGTGGTGCCCGAGTCCATCCCCAAAGGCGACTGGAAGATCTATTCGGCGTTCACCATTGGCGCGATGATTCTGCTCTACACGCTGTTCCTGCGCATGCAGGTCGGCCCGCACAGCTACTTTTTCAGCTACAGCTACCCGGAAAAGAAAAAGCGCCAGGGCTCGGATCAGGCTGAACAGCATGCAGAGCCGGTCAACCTGACCCGCTCAATTGTCACATTGGTCACCGGTGTGGTGGTGATTGGCGCGCTGGCTGAAGTGATGTCCAAGACGGTCGACCTGGGCCTGGAAGGGACGGGGGCACCGCCAGTGATGACCGCCATTCTGGTGGCCGCCATTTCCGCTGCACCGGAGATTCTGACCGCCCTGCGCGCGGCACTCGCCAACCGCATGCAGTCAGTGGTCAACATTGCTTTGGGTGCATCGTTGTCCACCGTGATTCTGACGGTTCCGGTCATGGAAGCGATGGCGCTTTACAGCGGCCAGCCGTTCCAGATGGCCATGACGCCGGTGCAGACCGTGATGATCTTCATCACCCTGCTGGTGTCCGCCATCAACCTCAACGACGGCGAAACCAACGCCATCGAAGGCATGACCCACTTCGTGCTGTTCGCGACGTTCATCATGCTCTCGTGTCTGGGGCTTTAGGGCCTATTGCCTATCGCTCCCACGCTCTGCGTCGCAAGAGGACGCAGAGCGTCCTGAACGGCATGCCGACGCGGAGCGTCGCACGATAGTTGAGATTATCGCCCCGCACGTTCAGCCCCGAATCAACTCCCGCGCGGCCTGGCTGTGATCGGCAATCAACTGCTTGATGTCCAGGCCTTCGACCTGGCCGTCGATCACTCGCCATTGTCCTGCGATCATCACCCGATCGGCACGGTCCGCGCCGCACAGCAGCAGCGCTGACAGCGGATCATGGCTGCCGGAAAAGCGCAGTTCGTCCAGCTTGAACAACGCCAGATCAGCCTGTTTGCCCACCGCCAGTTCACCGAGGTCAGTGCGTCCCAGCAATTGCGCCGACCCCTTGGTGGCCCAGCCCAGCACGAGCTGCGGAGTGATTTTTTCGGCGCCGTAGCGCAGGCGTTGCAGGTAAAGCGCCTGGCGGGTTTCGAGGATCATGTTCGATGCATCGTTGGACGCCGAACCATCGACCCCGAGCCCCAGCGGCGCGCCGGCAGCGATCAGCTCCAGCGTCGGGCAGATGCCAGAAGCCAGGCGCATGTTCGAGCTTGGGCAGTGACAGACGCCGGTGCCTGCTGCGCCGAGACGGGCGATTTCGTCGGGGTTGAAGTGGATGCCATGGGCCAGCCAGGTACGCGGTCCCAACCAGCCGACACTGTCCAGATAATCCACGGTGCGCAGGCCGAAGCGTTGCAGGCAGAAGTCCTCTTCGTCGAGGGTTTCAGCCAGGTGGGTGTGCAGGCGCACGTCGAGCTTTTCGGCCATGGCGGCACTCTCGGACATGATCTGCGGCGTGACCGAAAACGGCGAGCAGGGTGCCAGCGCGATCTGGATCTGCGCACCATCGCCGCGCTCGTGATAGGTCTCGATCAGGCGCTGACTGTCGGCCAGAATCACCTCACCCTGCTGCAGGTTTGCTGCGGCGGCAAGCCTCCATCCGCTTCGCCAAGGCTCATCGAACCACGCGTCAACATTGCGCGCATACCCAACTCGCGGACGCTTTGCACCTGAACATCGATGGCGTGTTCAAGCCCGTCGGGAAACAGATAGTGGTGGTCGGCAGCGGTTGTGCACCCGGACAGTAACAGCTCGGCCAGCGCCACCTTGCTGGCGACCGCGAGCTTCTCTGGCGTCAGGCGCGCCCACACCGGGTACAGGGTTTTCAGCCACGGGAATAATGGCTGGTTGACCACCGGTGCCCAGGCGCGGGTGAGGGTTTGATAGAAGTGATGGTGCGTGTTGATCAGCCCCGGCAGCAGCACATGCTCGCGGGCATCGAATGTCTGTGTGCAGGGCTTTGACGGGAGCTGCCCGGCGGCCAGCACTTCAGTGATGACGCCGCCTTCGATCACCAGACCGCCACGGGCGTCCAGGTCATTGGCAGTAAACACGGCAAGGGGATTTTTCAACCAGATACGGATCGCAGGCATGGGCCGGCTCCTCTGAAAGACAGGTTCAGGTTAGCCAGCTCAGTGTTGCCCTGGCTGCTGATCCAGGGTCGCCGGGGTCAGGTGCGCCCCGGCGAAGGACGGCGATTCTAGTCGAGCAGCCGATTACCAGGCAATCGTCTTGCCCTGGTAATCGATGAAGTGATGGCCGCCCTTGCCTGCGTAGGCATTGAGCTGTTCGACAAGCCCGGTGGTGCTGGTCATGACGTCGATGGCGGCATTTTCGCCGCCCATGTCGGTCTTCACCCAACCCGGATGCATCGACAGCACGGTAGGACGGTTCTCGCCCAGCTCGGTGACAAAGGTATTGGTCATCGAATTGAGTGCAGCCTTGCTGGCCTTGTACAGCGCAAGGTTTGCGCCGTCCGGGCAAGTGACGCTGCCCAGCCACGAACTCATGAACGCCAGGACGCCCGTGCCGGGACGGATTTGCTCAACGAAGCGCTCGGCCAGACGAATCGGCGCTACAGCGTTGGTCAGGAACAACTGCCCAAGCTCGGCGGCGGTCGACTTTGCCGCGCTCTGGTGTTGCGCACCGGTAATCCCGGCATTGACGAACAGCACGTCGAACACCTCGCCACGCAGCTTCTGGACCAGCACTTCCAGCGAAGCAGGTTCGTCCAGATCCACCGCTTCGATGCGCACGCCCTCGACCGCTTTCAGGTTTTCAGCGTTTTGCGGATCACGTACGGTGGCGGTGACGTGCCAGCCCTGTTCGGTCAAGCGCTGCACCAGCCCGAGCCCGAGGCCACGCGAAGCACCGATAATTAGGGCGGTTTTCTTGGTAGTGGTCATGAATGATTCCTTGGCAAATTGAGAGACAGACTCCATGGCAGCGCAAGCAGGACCTCTCGAAAGTTTCGACCCCGCAGCGTACTACTGCCTATGCAGTGTTGGAATCTCCGTGAGCCGGAAACGTTCAAGGTAGATGTCTGACACTGAGCATTGGCACGATAGTCGGGATTATCGTTCCGCACGCTCCAGCGTGGGAATGCCGTTCATGAGGCTCTGCGTCAACCATCTGCGCCGCGAGTTCCCTCAATGCCCCGCCCGCCAAGGCTGGCCCAGCGATACCGGCGCATACAGCCGGGTGCGCAAGGCGTCGCGGGAGAGCAGGACAAGCACGATGATGGTGGCCACATAAGGCAGCATCGCCAGCAGGTTGGACGGGATGGCCAGGCCGATGCCTTGCGCGACCAGGTGCAGGATGCTGGCGAGGCCGAACAGGTACGCACCGAGCAGTAGACGCCACACGCGCCAGCTGGCGAACACCACCAGCGCCAAGGCTATCCAGCCGCGTCCGGCGCTCATGTTTTCCGCCCACATCGGTGTGTAGGCCAGCGACAGGTAGGCCCCGGCCAGCCCAGCCATTGCGCCGCCGAACAGCACGGCCAACGTGCGTACACGCAACACTGGCAAGCCCATGGCGCTGGCCGCATCGGGATTTTCGCCGACCGCCTGGATAATCAGCCCGACGCGGCTTTTCAGCAGCGCCCAGGCGACCAAAGCGAACAAGGCAAAGGACAGGTAGACCAGCAAGTCCTGGGCAAACAGCATGCGGCCGATCAGCGGAATGTCACTGAGCAGCGGGATGGCCACCGGTTCGAAACCGCTCAACGGTTTGCCGACCCAGGCGGCCCCGACAAAGCTGGAAAGGCCAACGCCGAAGATGGTCAGCGCCAGCCCGGTCGCGACCTGATTGGCGTTGAACACCAGTGCCACCAGGGCAAACAGTGCCGACAGCAGCATGCCTGCAAGCATCGCCAGCAGCACACCCAGCCATAGATTGCCGGTACTCAGGGCGATGATGAAACCGATCACCGCGCCAAACAGCATCATGCCTTCCTGACCCAGGTTGATGACGCCGCTTTTTTCGCAGATCAGTTCGCCCAGCGCCACCAGCAGCAAGGGGGTTCCGCAGCGGACCATGGCATAGAAAATGTTGCTCAGCAGGTCGATATCCATCATGCGGCTCCTGTGACGGCTGTCATCTGGCGCTTGGCCCAGTGCAGTTTCAAACGTGGGCGATAGAGAATCAGCACATCACAGGCCAGCAGGAAGAACAGCATCATCCCCTGAAACAACTGCGTGATTGCCAAGGGCAGGTTCAAGGTCATTTGCGCGCTTTCTCCGCCCAGATACAGCAGGGCGATCAACAGGCTGGAGAACAGAATGCCGATGGGGTTGAGGCGGCCGAGAAAGGCCACGGTGATCGCGGCATAGCCGTAACCTGGCGAGACCTGCGGCACCAGTTGACCGATCGGCCCGGTCACTTCCGATACGCCGGCCAGCCCGGCCAGCTCGCCACTGATCAACAGTGCGAGCCAGACCAGGCGTTTTTCTCGAAAGCCGACAAACCCGGCAGCACGCTTGTCCAGGCCCAGCACCTTGATCTGAAAACCGACGAAACTGCGTTGCAGCAGCACCCACACCGCGACCAGCGCAAACAGGGCGAAGTACACGCCGATGTGCGCGCGGCCATCTTCCATTAGCAGCGGCAGGCGGCTGGCGTCGCCAAAAGTCGCTGACTCCGGGAAATTCATGCCCGCCGGGTCTTTGAGCGGCCCGTGCACGAAGTACAGCAGCAAGTTGAGGGCGATATAGTTGAGCATGATGCTGGTAAGGATCTCATTGGCATTGAAGCGCGTGCGCAGCCAGGCGGTCACGCCCGCCCAGGCCGCGCCTACCAGGGTGCCGGCCAGCAGCACCATGACCAAGGCCCAGCGACTTTCCATCTCAATGATATTTACCGCTACGGCACTGCCTGCCAGCGCGCCGAGCAGCAGCTGGCCTTCTGCGCCGATGTTCCAGATGCGCGCTTGATAGGCGACCGCCAGGCCCAGCGCGCAGAGCAGAATCGGCAAGGTTTTGACCATCAATTCCGACACGCCATACCAGTCGCTGACCGGTGCGATCAGCAAGGTGTGCAGCGTCACCCAAGGGTTGAGCCCCAGGCCGATGAACAGCAGCGAGCCGCAGACCAGTGTCAGGACGGCAGCCAGTAAAGGGGAACACCACAACATGGCGCGCGATTGCTGGCCGCGCGGTTCCAGAGAAAGCAGCATCTTTTGCTCCGTTAACCCGCCGTATGGGCCTGGGTGTGAGAATGATCGAACTGTCCCGCCATCCAGCCGCCGATTTGCACGGTGCTGGTCTGTTCAGTGGGGATCAGGTCGGAAAGCTGGCCGCCGCTCAGGGCGGCGAGTCGGTCGCTGATCTGGAACAACTCGTCCAGGTCTTCGGAAATCACCAGAATGGCCGCCCCCGCGTCACGCAAGGCAATCAATGCCCGGTGAATCGCTGCGGCAGCACCGACATCCACGCCCCAGGTCGGGTGCGCGGCAATCAGCAGTTTGGGGTTTTGCAGTATTTCCCGGCCGAGAATGAATTTCTGCAGGTTGCCGCCCGACAGGCTGCGCGCCGCGGCCTGTGCGTCCGGCGTCTTGACTGCAAAGCGACGGATGATTTCGTCGGCCAGTGCGCGAACCTTGCCGCGCTGGATCAAGCCGTGGCTCACCAGTCCTTGCTGGAAAGCGGTTAGCAGAGCGTTGTCGGCCAGGCTCAGTTCCGGTACTGCGCCATGCCCCAGACGCTCTGCCGGAACGAACGCCAGCCCGTGTTTGCGGCGGGCGTCGGGGCGCAGGTCGCCGACCGGGGTGTCTTGGAAACGCAGGGTTGTCGCCTGGGCATGAGGCAGGGTCTGTTCGCCACTCAGCAGCGCCAGCAATTCATCCTGACCATTGCCGGCAACGCCCGCGATGCCGACGATTTCGCCGCTGCGTACTTCCAGGCTCAGGTCTTTCAGTGAGCAACCGAACGGGTCCGGGTTGTGCCAGGACAGCTTGTCGACGCGCAGAAAGGCTTCGCTGCCGCTGACTTTGTCGTAGTGCGCGGTCAACCCTTCGGCATCACCGACCATCAAGCGCGCCAGCTCCAGATCAGAGCATTCAGCCGGGATACAGTGCCCGGATACCTTACCGTTGCGCAGGACGGTTGCGCTGTGACACAAGGCACGAACCTCGCCCAGCTTGTGACTGATAAACAGAATGCTGCAGCCTTCTGCGGCCAGATGCCTGAGGGTCACGAACAGCTCTTCCGCTTCCTGGGGTGTGAGCACAGAGGTGGGCTCGTCGAGGATCAACAGACGAATGTCCTGCATCAGGCAGCGAATGATTTCGACTTTCTGCCGCTCGCCAATCGACAGGCTATGGACCAGGCGCTGGGGCTCCACTGCCATGCCGTAGCGTTGCGAAACCTCGCGAATGCGCGGTTCCAGTTGTTTGGGCGTGCCTGCCGCAGCGCCCATTGCCAGGGCGATGTTTTGCGCGACGCTGAGGGTTTCGAACAGCGAGAAATGCTGGAACACCATGCCGATCCCCAGGCTTCTTGCCTGTGCCGGACTGCGCATGGTCTGCACCTGGCCTTGCCAGATGATCGACCCGGCGTCGGGCTGCGTCACGCCATAGATGATCTTCATCAGCGTGCTTTTGCCGGCACCGTTCTCTCCCAGCAGGGCATGAATCTCGCCGGGCTGAATCGTCAGGTCGACAGCGTCGTTGGCCAGGCAGCCGGGATACCGTTTAGTGATGTGGCGCAGTTGTAGACGCGCAGGTATCGCGTGGTTTGACATGAAAGGCTCGAAGGCAGAAGTGGGTCGCTTGTGGATAAAGCAAAATCCTGGCCAAGGAGTCAGGATTCCTGTCCTGTGCGTTCAATCAAGGTTGAGTAAGGTGTTTTCGACATTCATGGCCGTGCAGTGACAACCTGACGCGATCATTTCGGCACCAGTTCGGGGCGCGCTGGCGGAGCGAGGGGCAAAGGTGGCTCTTTGATTTGAGTGAAAAATGTACAGCAGGCGTCAAGCGAGGTGCGTTATACGGATGCGCGACCCTTGCACCTGTTATCCACAGGTTCTTCCACAGATACTGTGCGCAAGCGCGTCAGCGGAGAATAATACGCCGGTGGTTAGCATCCAAAGGGACTAACGAGCGCTAACAGACTGTTTTTGCACCGTTTACGGATCCATGCCAGGCGATTGCTCAAAAAACGATCATTCGCCTGAAACGCAAGCCCGGCAAGGCCCGCAGTGGAGTGTGCTCAGCTTATCCACAGCCGGATGCACAGTAGATGTGGGCAATTGCTGACGCGTTGCCTACTCTGTTGTGGCCTTGTGCAAAACAATTCTGCCGCGACTCAGATCAGCCAGTTGTCGTTGCAGCGTGTCGGCATGCTCGGGGCCTATCGCGATTGCCATCTGCACGCCAGTGGCAGTGAAGTTTTCACTTTCCAGCAGGCCGTTGACTTCCGCGAGACGCAACTTGACCAGCGCCAGTTCACTGAAGCTGCATTCAAGCTGGAATGACGAACGCTGAATCAGCGGCAGACGCTCGGCCTGCTGCAAACATTTGTTGGCACCACCGCCATAGGCGCGGGCCAGGCCGCCAGTCCCCAGTTGAATGCCGCCGTACCAGCGGATCACCAGCACCACGACTTGATCGAATTCCTGCGCCTCGATGGCTGCCAGGATTGGCCTGCCTGCAGTACCGCCCGGTTCCCCGTCATCGTTGCTGCGATACTGACCACCCAGCTTCCAGGCCCAGCAATTGTGGGTGGCGTTGAGGTCGCTGTGCTGCTCGATGAACGCCTGGGCGTCGGCCGGGCTGGCGATGGGGGCGGCGAGGGTCATGAAGCGGCTCTTGCGGATTTCTTCACGAAACTCGCAAGGGCCGACCAGGGTAAAGGCATGCGTGTATCCAGCTGACGTCAAGGCGTCGATTCTACAAGGCTGGCGGCGTGAGCCCACAACCTTTGAGGATGATCCGGATCAGATTATTGCTGGCCTGATCCATGTCTTGCCGGGTCAGGCGGGAGCGACCGGTGACTCGGCAGATCTGCGAGGCGAAATCAGCGTAGTGCTGGGTGCTTCCCCACAGCAGGAAGATCAGGTGTACAGGGTCGACCGGGTCCATCTTGCCTGCATCGATCCAGGCTTGAAAAACCGCTGCCCGGCCCTGGAACCACAGGCGGTAGTCCTGGCTGAAATACTCGCTCATGCATTCGCCACCGCTGATGATCTCCATGGCGAAGATCCGTGAAGCCTGAGGCTGGCGGCGCGAAAACTCCATCTTGGCGCGAATGTAGCGGGCCAGTGCCTCAGCTGGATCATCTTCGACGCTCAGGTGGTTGAACGTGCTGTCCCACAAATCAATGATGTTGCTCAGTACCGCGACATACAGGCCCAGCTTGTTGGTGAAGTAGTAATGCAGGTTGGCTTTGGGCAGCCCGGCTTTCAGCGCAATGGTGTTCATGCTGGTGCCCTTGAAGCCGTGGCGGGCAAATTCATCTTCGGCTGCCTGGATGATTGCTTGTTCGTTCTTCTGACGAATACGGCTTGCGGGCTTGGTGACGTGAGCGCTGTGTGCGGGGACTTCAAGGGTCATGAGCAATTCCGGACAGGTCGTAGGGCGCAACTAATGAACAGATAGCGCACCGGCGATTATCTCGCAAGCACCGGCGCAAGTGCGGCTATGGAAGCCTATCGTGGTTGTTCAAGGGGATTGGGTTCCGTCGGTGAATCATTCCGGGTCACAGCGACCTTTCCTTCCGGAATCAGCAGGCACATGACGATCGCTGTGATGCCGCCGCTGGTGATGGCCGAATCGAACAGGTTCTGTACCAGTTTGGGCATCTGATGCAGCAGCGCAGGCTGCGCGGCGATACCCAGACCGACACCCAGTGACGTGGCGATGATCAGCATGCTGCGTCGGTCCAGCGGAGACTGGGCCAGAATGCGCACACCGGCTGCCGCGACGCTGCCGAACATCACCAGCGTTGCGCCGCCGAGTACCGGTTTGGGAATCTGCTGGACGATGGCACCGATGTGCGGGAACAGCCCGAGCACGAACAGCACCGCGCCGATGTACAGTCCGGCATAGCGACTGGCAACGCCGGTCAGCTGAATTACACCATTGTTCTGCGCAAAGGTGGTGTTGGGGAATGCACTGAACGTTGCTGCAATCATGCAGCTCACGCCGTCACCCAGCACGCCACCCTTGAGGCGCGCCACGTAGCTCGGGCCACTGATCGGCTGGCGGGCGAGCATGCAATTGGCCGTCAGGTCGCCGACCGTTTCGATACTGCTGATCAGATAAATCAGCGCGACCGGCAGGAAAGCGGTCCAGTCAAAGCTGAAACCAAAACGGAACGGCACCGGCACGCTGATCAAGGGCAGGTCGTGGATCGGCTGTGGAATCAGCTTGCCGCTGAACCAGGCGGCGAGACTGCCGACCGCCAGGCCGATGATGATCGCCGACAAGCGCACCCAAGGCGTATTCGAACGATTAAGTACGATGATCACTGCCAGAACGAAGGCGCCCAGCGCCAGGTTCAACGGCGCGCCGAAGTCAGGTGCGTTGAAGCCGCCGCCCAGGTCCGTCACACCTACCTTGATCAAGCTTACACCAATCAGCGTGATGACAATGCCGGTCACCAGCGGCGTGATGACACGTCGCAACTGGCCAATACAGCGACTGAGCACGATTTGCACAAGCGCGCCGAAAAAGCACACGCCGAAGATCATCGCCATGATGTCCTCTGGGCTGCCGCCGCGTTGCTTGACCAGAAAACCCGCGGACAACACCGCGCCCAGGAAAGCGAAGCTGGTGCCTTGCAGGCAGATCATGCCTGCGCCGATACCAAACGGGCGGCGCGCCTGAATGAAAGTACCTGTGCCCGACACCATCAGGGCCATGCTGATCAGATACGGCAGGTATTGAGTCAGGCCGAGCGTCGATCCGATGATCAACGGCGGGGTGATGATCCCGACGAAGCTGGCGAGCACATGCTGGAACGCTGCCAATATGGCCGTTAAAGGTCTTGGGCGATCATTCAGGCCGTAAATCAGGTCATCGTTGTCGAGTGTTTCAGGCTGCATGGCGAGGTCTCGGACGGGGAACTGCCATGTACTGGCGTGTCGTTATCGGGATTACTGCAAAAAACTGTCCAGTTGCTCAGGTTATTTTTATTTGAGTCCAACTATTTCAATAAATATCAGCCTGATAGCGTTTTCGAGCCGCTCTGCAACGTTGGCTGACTGGAAGGGTGTCCTGCAGGAGTGTGTCATCGGGTAGCGGCCAGTGTTTCCAGAAAGCTCTCCAGCACCAAATGAGGGCGTCTGCCTTTTCGGGTAACGGTCACCAGGTTGAGGTCGTAGAACTTTGAGTCCGGTTTCAGCGCGCGCAATCGACCTTCCTGCACCCAGGGGTTGGCGTAATGATCTGGCAGGTAGCCAATGTAGCGTCCAGTCAGAATCAGGAACGCGATGCCCTCGCGGTCCGAAGCACTGGCGGTGCAAGTCAGTGCCTGATAATGCTCCTGAATATCGTTGGGCAGGCGAAAGGTCGGAGCAATGGCTTCCTGCTGTGCGAGGCGTTCATCATCCAGCGTTGAGTTGTCCGCGTAGAAGAGCGGGTGGCCCACCGCGCAATAAAGCAGCGAACGCTCACTGTATAACGGGTGATATTCAAGGCCGGGTAGGGCGCTGGCCTGTGGCACGACACCGACATGCAGGCCGCCGTCCAATACGCCTCGCTCGACTTCGGCGGGAGCAATCATGCGGATATTGATGTGCACGCCCGGGCCACGCTCTTTCAGGCGGGCCAGTGCATGGGTGATGCGCATGTGGGGAAGGGTGACCAGGTTGTCGGTCAGGCCGATGTTCAACTCGCCGCGCAGGTTCTGATGCAGGCCGTTGACCTCAGTTCTGAAACTTTCCAGAGCGCTGAGCAGTTGCAACGACGATTGATAAACCTCACGTCCTTCGTCGGTCAGTGAAAAACCGGCCCGCCCTCGCTGGCAAAGCCGCAAGCCGAGACGCTGTTCCAGATCGCTCATTTGCTGACTGATCGCCGACCGGCCAATGCCGAGCACGCTTTCGGCCGCGGAAAAACCGCCTGCCTCAACAACACTTTTGAAAATGCGCAGCAAGCGGATATCAAAATCGCTCACCTGCGACAGTGGATCGGGGCGACGGACACTCATTGTTTAGTCCTTACAAAACCAAAGATCATGAAAATCGGGTTTTATGAACTTTAGCCGCGTGACACCTTGGCTGCAATGACCGTTCGTTTAGCGCCTGCGAGGCTTGCCCCCATGAATATGTTCGAAGCGTCTGATGTGCCTGTAGCCAGTCAGTTGAAGCTTGATGCCCACTGGATGCCTTACACGGCGAATCGAAATTTCCAGCGTGACCCGCGCATGGTCGTGGCTGCGCACGGTAGCTATCTGACAGACGACAAGGGCCGCAAGATCTACGATGGGCTTTCCGGGCTATGGACATGCGGGGCCGGGCACACCCGCAAGGAAATTCAGGAAGTTGTTTCCCGGCAACTGGGCATTCTGGATTACTCGCCGGGCTTTCAGTTCGGGCATCCGCTGTCGTTCCAGTTGGCGGAAAAGATTACCGAACTGACGCCGGGCAATCTCAATCACGTCTTTTATACCAACTCCGGTTCCGAATGCGCGGACACGGCAGTGAAGATGGTGCGTGCCTACTGGCGGCTGAAGGGGCAGGCGACCAAGACCAAGATGATCGGGCGCGCGCGTGGCTATCACGGCGTGAACGTGGCGGGCACCAGCCTGGGCGGAGTGAATGGTAACCGCAAGATGTTCGGCCAGTTGATGGATGTCGACCATCTGCCGCACACGCTGCTGGCCAGCAACGCCTATTCGAAGGGGATGCCCGAAGCGGGCGGTATTGCGCTGGCCGACGAGATGCTCAAGCTGATCGAGCTGCACGATGCGTCGAACATCGCGGCGGTAATCGTCGAACCCATGGCGGGCTCTGCCGGCGTGATCGTTCCGCCGCAAGGCTATCTCAAGCGTCTGCGCGAGATTTGTGATCAGCACAATATCCTGCTGATATTCGACGAAGTCATTACCGGCTTCGGCCGTACAGGCTCGATGTTTGGTGCGGACAGTTTCGGTGTCACGCCTGACCTGATGTGTATCGCCAAGCAGATCACCAATGGCGCGATCCCCATGGGCGCAGTGATCGCCAGCAGCGAGATCTATCAGACCTTCATGAATCAGCCAACGCCGGAATACGCCGTCGAATTCCCCCACGGCTATACCTATTCGGCACATCCGGTGGCCTGCGCGGCCGGGCTCGCGGCGCTGGAGTTGTTGCAGCGTGAAAACCTGGTACAGCAGGCAGCAGAAATCGCTCCGCATTTTGAAAGCGTGCTGCACGGTATCAAGGGCGCGAAAAACGTGGTGGATATCCGCAACTACGGCCTTGCAGGCGCCATCCAGATCGCACCTCGTGACGGCGATGCAATCGTGCGGCCTTTCGAGGCAGGCATGAAACTGTGGAAAGCCGGGTTCTACGTGCGTTTTGGCGGTGACACCTTGCAGTTTGGCCCGACCTTCAACAGTCAGGCGCAGGACCTGGACCGGTTGTTCGATGCCGTCGGCGAAACGCTGAACCTGATCGACTGACCACGCTGACAGGCTCTCTTCTTATATAGGTACTTTTATATAGGTGCTTTTGTCGCATGGGCCGCGAAGCCATTCGCGCCCGATGCAATTATCCGGAGTTTTCCATGAGCAGCATTCAACACCTGATCCACGGCGAGTTCATTTCTGAAGATGGCCGCACCGCAGATGTGTTCAATCCGTCGACCGGCCAGGTTATCCACACAGTAGCGCTTGCCACTCGGGACAGGGTCCAGAAGGCGATCGATTCGGCCAAGGCTGCGTTTCCGGCCTGGCGTAATACACCGCCAGCCAAGCGCGCTCAGGTGATGTTCCGCTTCAAGCAATTGCTGGAGCAGAACGAAGCGCGCATTGCTCAGTTGATCAGTGAAGAGCACGGCAAGACCCTGGAAGATGCGGCGGGCGAGCTGAAGCGCGGTATTGAAAACGTGGAGTACGCCTGCGCTGCGCCTGAAGTGCTCAAGGGTGAATACAGTCGTAATGTCGGGCCGAACATCGATGCGTGGTCTGATTTCCAGCCGCTGGGTATCGTTGCCGGTATCACTCCGTTCAACTTCCCGGCCATAGTGCCGCTGTGGATGTACCCGCTGGCCATCGCGTGTGGCAATTGCTTCATCCTCAAACCCTCCGAACGCGATCCCAGTTCCACGCTGCTGATAGCCGAGCTGCTGCACGAGGCCGGGCTGCCGAAGGGTGTGCTGAATGTGGTTCATGGTGACAAGGTTGCCGTCGATGCACTGATCGAAGCGCCTGAGGTCAAGGCGCTGAGCTTTGTCGGTTCGACCCCGATTGCCGAGTACATCTACAAAGAGGGCGCAGCGCGTGGCAAGCGGGTTCAGGCTCTCGGTGGCGCCAAGAACCATGCGGTACTGATGCCGGATGCCGACCTGGACAACGCAGTGAGTGCCTTGATGGGCGCTGCCTATGGATCCTGCGGTGAGCGCTGCATGGCTATTTCGGTTGCGGTATGCGTCGGGGATCAGATCGCCGATGCGTTGGTGGCCAAACTGGTTCCGCAAATTCAGAGCCTGAAAATCGGTGCAGGTACGACTTGCGGCCTGGATATGGGGCCACTGGTTACCGGTCAGCATCGCGACAAGGTCGGCGGCTATATAGCAGATGGTGTGCAGTCGGGCGCTACTCTGGTGGTAGACGGTCGCAATCTCCAGGTTGCCGGGCACGAACATGGCTTCTTCATGGGCGGCTGTCTGTTCGATCGCGTAACGCCAGAAATGCGCATCTATAAAGAAGAGATCTTCGGGCCGGTGCTGTGCATCGTGCGCGTGGACAGCCTTGAACAGGCCATGCAACTGATCAACGACCATGAATACGGCAACGGTACCTGCATCTTTACCCGTGATGGCGAAGCTGCGCGGTTGTTCTGCGATGAGATTGAAGTGGGAATGGTCGGGGTCAACGTTCCGCTGCCAGTACCGGTTGCCTATCACAGCTTTGGTGGCTGGAAGCGTTCCCTGTTCGGCGACTTGCATGCGTACGGTCCCGATGGTGTGCGCTTCTATACGCGTCGCAAGGCGATTACGCAGCGCTGGCCGCAACGTGCGAGCCATGAAGCGTCGCAATTCGCATTCCCCAGCTTGTAAATTCCCGTAGCGGGAGATCGTCTTTAAAGAGGATATCCCGTGTTTGTTGGGGCTCAGCAGTTGAATTGCAGATTTTTGAAATTAACGGTTGACGGCCTCTGTGATCTGTCTATAACTCGCGCCACTTCCGGCGCAGACGGAAACGAAAAAGCCTTGTAGATCAATGGTTTACAAGGGTTTGAAGTGAAGAGTCAGCGAGGAAGGAGG
>NZ_LKBW01000169.1 GCF_002699855.1 Pseudomonas amygdali
TTCGGTAGTTTTTTCATCGCTCCATCCTCTCAAAGGTTGGAGTCTCCGAGAAACCCGGGGCGGTTCAATACCGTCCGGATGAATCACGTTCAGGCTGGTCGGCAGCTCGGTGGTGCTGAACGGTTCATACTCACGATGTGCCTCGCTGCTATCGGGCAAGCGTGTGCTGACCATGCGCGACCAGGCGTCATAACTGAACTGCGTTTTGTGGTCTGACGCATCGGTCTGTTCCGTGCAGCGTCCAATTCCGTCGTAGAGAAAAGTTTGTGAGCCCAGATCTTTTCCTGCTGCGTCCTGGCTCTTGATCTTGTCCGGTTTGCCGAACATGTTCAGCCAGGTCTCGCTACGACCACTGATCAGAGGTTCTGCGTCACCGCTTTGCACCCAGGTCTTCTGAACAGGACCGTTATGTTCTTTACTGCCGATGGGGTCATGGTACTGGTGAGTCTGCATGCCGTGATCCGAGGCAATGACAGATTGCTGGTTCCAGTCGTCGTAGGTGTAGGTGTTTTGCATAGCGAACAGTTGCTGGTTGTCGAACCAGTCGTAATCCGTTTCGTATTGCACATTGTTCCAGGCGTTGTATTGCGCTGTATGGATCACGCACATTGCTTGCAGATCATTGCTGTCGATGTGGTCCCGTTCCTCGAGTATTGCCCGGCCCAGGCCGTCCATGACAGAGCGGGTCTTGACCTTGCGGGCGTCGGTCAGCACTTGTTCTGCCCACTGTCCCGTATCGGAACACAGGGTGTACTCGTACTCGCGACTGGCTTCATAGCCAGCACTTGAATTCGGTGCGATCGTTTCTTTGGTCAGCCGGTTGAGCGCGTCATAGACATAGCGGATCTCCACGCCTTCTTCCAGGGTCAGCAGCACCTGGCCGGTCAACAACGACTGCTGTTGCTGCTTGCTCATGCGAGTGTTGTCGAAGCCGATAGTGGCGATCTCTATCAGCTGTACCGAGACCTGCAAGTGTTTGCTGTTGCCCTTGCTGTTGCCCTTGCCCTTGTTGTTGCCTTTGCCCTTGATCTTGATCTTGATCTTGATCCGGTATTTGCCCTTGCCTTTGATCTTGATCCTGATCTTGCCCTTACCCTTTTTCTTGCGGCTGCTGCTATTGGTGCTGTTGCTGTTGCTGTTGCTGTGACTGATGCTGGAGTGGCTGTACTCGTAGACGGTAACGGTGTCCTTTCCATTCAGGGACTCGATATTTCTCCCGGTTCGACCATGCTGGAAAGGCGCGTCCGGCTGGTTGATATGCTCCAGCAGGATCTTTTGCAACTCCACAGAGGTTCCATCGCTTTCAAGCTGCAGCAGTGTTTCGGTTTCCGGCACGATCCAGTCGGGTAACTCGCTGCCGGTCAGTGCAGGCAGCGTGCTGTAGCGATAACGTGTGGACAGGGTAGGGGCCCCGGACTGCGACGATGGCGAGGGTTTGACCACTTTTTCTTTCAGTCGGGAGACAAACCCTTCCGCATCGGCCGGGCAACCGTCGCCACCGCCGGCCGGGTACCAGCTGCTGACTTCTTTGATCCCGTCGGCGCGTGTATGCACCAGCGGATTGCCGTAAAGGTCATAGGTATAGGTGACGGTTTCTGTGCGCGTCCGCTCAGGCTCGTCCAGCCGTTGCCAACGGGTGGTGACTTCGCTGGGTAGCTGACAATTGTTGGGCTGCATGCAGTAACGCTCGCCCGGCCGAATGTTATAGGCGGTCGTGACCGTTTGCTGGTTGTTGTTCTGGGTGGTGACTTCAAGGGTCTGCAAGTGAAAGCGGTTGAAGGTCCGCTCTATGCTGCGCACGGCCTTGCTGTCGACCCACAGGCTTTCGGTACAGACATAGTTGTAGTCCTGCAAGGTTTTGTAAAGGTTGTCCAGGCCGTTGTCTTCCCAGGCGATGCGCAGCTCTGCACCGAGAAAATTTCGTGAGTGTTGCTGGCCGTCCTTGTAGGTATATCGCACATCGACCTTTGCCTGACTGAGGCCGGGATCGATGACGTGCCTGGTCACTCTGGGTATGGGCTGGCGAGCGGCGCTGGATGGAAACGCATGGGGAGTATCAGTTTTTTTGTGTTCGGGCTGGTTAGGGCCTGCCGTCAGGCAGGCCCTTGTTTTACCAGCTCGG
>NZ_LKBW01000170.1 GCF_002699855.1 Pseudomonas amygdali
CCCAACGATCAGATGAAATTTCATAACGGTCAGTCATGATGGCCCTCTTGGCAACCAGAGGACATCATTTTAACCAAGGCGACTTTTCAGACAAACCCTAATGAAGTGGCTTAATCGCCTTTGAGTAATGAAATTAGAACTGCCGTAACTCGAACGTTACGGCAGCATCGTAAATTTAAGCCCGCTTGAATATTTCATTTCAGCGCGATCCGTAACTTTACATTCCAGCAGCATTCAGTAGTGGATTACTTGATGAGCCATTGCCTCCGTTGGTTTTATAAGCATCAATCATCGTTCCCTTTTTTGACCACTCAAAAACTGTTGCTTCAGCTGTATTTTTTCCTACAAAGGGGACTGCTGGGATGTGATTATAGTCGTAGCGCCATATCTCTTTTCCGCTCAATTCACTCTTTGAGCTGGGGTAACCTATCTCTCTAACGACCTGGTCTTGGTTAGCATGAGTCGCTTTGAGCTGCTGAACTTTTTCAGGAGATACATATGTACCAGTCTCATAATCCAGCGGGGAACGACCGTTAGCGCATCCTCCCAGCCCTGACAGGGAAAGTGCTGCTGCGGCTACTAAAATTGCTTTTCTCATGTCCATATTCCTGAATTAGTCAAACGTTGTCGCGTCTATTTAACTTTTGCTCACGCATCGGTAAGGGTGCAACAAAACGCTTTTATCTGCAACTGCCTTGTGAAGTATGAAACGTGCAAAAAATAGTCATAAGCGTGGTCGCTGATATGGAATTACTCATATGTAGGTGAATCGTAGCCCTACGCGCTGGCAGGGGAGGGCTAGTCCCTAACTAGCTGCGACCGCTGGGAAAAATTGAAAGCTCTAGACATTTTTATCAACTAAAGAAATTAATATATTGCTGACCAACATATCTTCGTTGTATTGAATGTCCAGAATCGCCTCTGGGTGCAAGGATGAATCGAGCTGATATACATCCCACCCGTACAGCTCTGTTGGAAATAGATCCATTTGTGACTTGGTAAACATTGGCGCTCCAAGGAGTAAGCGAGCATCTCTTTTATTTCTTATCTTATCTAAGGGATATGGCAAAATTCCCATGAATTCAGGATCAGCTTTATTGAGAGCTCTAGCAAATGAAAAAGTAATCATTTCAAGACAAAGGATTTCTTCCAAGAAGACCAGTTCGACACCTGGAGCTATTTCCAGTTCGAGTGTTTCTTCGCTTTCGTACAGATGAGACAGTTTAGTATCAGTAATTAAACCTTCCTGCATAAGGGCTTTGTGTGACATGCCCATGTTTTTTATTAAGGATATAATATTATTATTTTGCATGTTTATATCTATCAATTGATGTCTGCATAAATCGGGTTACTCCAGCCCCAAAAGCCCTTTTTACCAGAAAATCCCAGACGTTGCCTATCACCGTCCACGTTCGGGTTGGGTCGATTCTTTGGCAACGCCAATCAGCCGCTCTAGCTGGCTAGGATCATTGATCGTGCGAACGAGGTCTATCAATTCCGAGCGTAAATCAAGCACAGCCTGACGCTTTACATCGATTTTGACGGGTAGGAGGTCCATAGGGGAAATCTCAAAGAATTCAGCCATCTTGATAAGCTGCTCGCCATCAGGGGCTGTTTCTGCGCGTTCGTATCGACCGATAGAGGCAACCTCGCACTCAATGGCTTCTGCCAACGCTGATTGAGTAAGGCCTCTACTCTTGCGGTGTGCCTTTATGCGAGATCCGATTATTTTGCGGATTGAGCTCATCATGGCGCCCAAAATCCTTTTATTTTCAACACTTTATTTTATTTTTAAAGACTATTTTTGTATTTTCTACAAAAATGACTTGTTGTAGGTGTTGTCGGACGCTAAAATCGCGACGTAGCTATGTGTTGTGGCAATTTTAAATACTGTATGTATAATCAGTCCTCGGGTATGGATCAACGGGGGCGGCCAAGATTTAGAATCAGGCCTTAGGTTTTGTACGAAAAGTATTGCCGCATACAACGTAGGCTACAAGCCAGCGTGACCATGGCTGCGTAGCTCTTGGCCAGCTTGTCGTAGCGAG
>NZ_LKBW01000171.1 GCF_002699855.1 Pseudomonas amygdali
CAGGATGCAGGCCGCCAAGGCAGCGTAAGTGGATAATTGTCCAACCTTCGGGGGGCATACCACGGGAGCGTGGGAACGATCAGCCCGAATATCGTGCGTCGCTCCGCGTCGCATGCCGTTCTGGAGCGCGGGAGCGATGACCGGAACAGATCATCACTGGCGTACCACCTGCGTCTGCTTGTACAGATAGACGCTTAACGCCAGCCCGGTAAGTGACGCCAGCGCCGCAAACAGGAAGATCGAGACAAAGCCGAAGCCTGCTGCAATCGCGCCTGCCAGTGGGCCAGTGATGCCCAGGGACAGGTCGATGAACAGCGAATAAGCGCCGACCGCAGCGCCCCGGCTGGAGGCAGGGACGAGATTGACGGCTTCCACGCCCAGTGCGGGAAACACCAGCGAGAACCCGAAACCGGTCAACGCCGCGCCAGCCAGTGCCAGCTCCGGAGTGGGGGCCATCCACAGCAGCAACAACCCCAGGCTTTCCACTGACAGGCAGACAATCGCTACCCGAAAGCCGCCCAGACGATTGATCAGGTTGCCGAACAGCAGGCGCGCCGCGATGAAGCTGCCACCGAACAGAGTCAGACACAGCGCCGCATTCGGCCAGTGGTTGCTCGCGTAATACAGGGTGATAAAGGTGGCGATGGTGCCGAAGCCGATGCCGCCCAGCGCCAGGCCCATGCCGTGTGTAAACACTCGCCCCAGTACGTGCATGAAGGGCAGCCGTTCACCTGGCACAATCGGTGCGGCCTGCTTGTGCCAGGTCAGGTACAGGCCCAGTGCGCAGAGCAGCATGATGCTGACACCTACTGTCCACAACCCGAGTGAGTCAACCATCCAGACACCCAGCGGTGCGCCGATGGCCAGAGCGCCGTAGCTGGCGATACCGTTCCAGGAGATCACTTTGGCAGTGTTCTGCGCGCCGACCCGGCCGATGCCCCAGCCAATCGAGCCCGAACCTACCAGACTTTCCGCGCTGCCGAGAATCACCCGGCCAATCAGCAGAATCACCAGGCTCGCCATCGGCCAGCTGTCCAGCCAGACCGGCACCAGCATGAACACACCGCTCAGTCCGCAGCCGGTCAGGCCGATCTGCACGGCTTTCTTGCTGCCCAGATTGTCGATGATACGGCTCGCCCATGGTCGACTGATCAATGTCGCCAGGTACTGCACGCTGATCACCAGGCCTGCGATAACCGCGCCGAAGCCTAAATCGCTGTGGACGTAGCCTGGCAGTACGGCAAGCGGAATACCGATATTCAGGTAGCCGATAAACGTGAACATCACAATGGAAATGACGGTCTGGGTAACAGCCATAGGGGTTTGCGGCGTGGTTTGCTGTGTCTCGGGCATGGGGCAGGCTTTCATTCTGTGCGGGTATGGCGTTCGAGCGGGCAGGGAAAAACCCTTAGCAAGCTCTCGAAGTGCTTATCATACCGACGCATCGCGTCATGCAGGTGCAACGAAGTGAAATAAACGGCGAATGGAGGATTATTTGTTTGCCGGGGCTACAAGCTGTGTGGTCACGAGGGCGGCCAAGGCGTTTTCCTGAGTACCGAAACGGGCGAGCAGGGCGCTCTGTTTTTCCGGGCTGAGGCGTGACCAGATTTCGATCATTTTCTCGGCGGTGCCAATCAGGGCATTGGCTTGCGTTTCAGTGAAGTCGCTCATAAAAATCTGCTGTTTGCCTGTTACTGGTTTTCCAGGCGTATTGAAATCGGCAGAACCGTTTTTCGATACGCCTGAAAACAATCGCCTTCAGTCTTTGCTTCCGGCTTTCTGGCTGTCTTGAGCCGAGGGTGCTGCTTTCATTGCGACAGGTTGACCAAGCTCCTGTTGAGCCAGGGTCGACTGTTGTGGTTCCTGTTGGCCTGGTGGGAAGTTAGGGATTTCATGCATCGTCGTCGCTCCTCGCAAGGGGTTGCGGGAGTATCAGTTTTTTTGTGTTCGGGCTGGTTAGGGCCTGCCGTCAGGCAGGCCCTTGTTTTACCAGCTCGG
>NZ_LKBW01000172.1 GCF_002699855.1 Pseudomonas amygdali
GGGGAATCGAGGGCAACTCCCTCGCTGTTGCATTGGCGGACTTCTTTTTGGTCGGCATACATGCACCTCTAGCTACATGTTATGCCCGAACACAAAATTTCTGACAGTCTCACGGGATTACCGCCAAACTGGCCGTACTCAGCGGTGTAGACGTGTTTATAGAGACCCGACTAAACAACTTCAGGTGAGTCTTCGAAATCCTCTAGAAGATCCTGTTTGGAAACGCTTAATAACTCGATTTTTATATTTTCACGAAAATCGGTTCGATCAATCAGTAACTGCAACCCACGCCATGAAGCTTCCAATGCCTGAAATTCTACATGATGGATGATCTCGTCCATCTGGCGACTCAGCTTGACGTCAATCTCGGTAATCATCCGGTCAACCAGCGCTTTTTTGACCGGTTCGTTGTTATTACGCGGCTTCAGCAACTCTTCAATAAATGCAGCCACCCCTCGTTTGGCAATGCCATAGGCGTCGTCACAAGGCTCTAATCGGGTATGCGCAATAATCTGATCGAGAATTCCATGGTGAAGCTCATTTACGTCGCGCTGCGGTATGGCTTTTGTGTTCATATATTAATTCCTGACAATAAATCCGACATTACCGTTGCGACGCGACATCCAGGCCAAGCTCATCCAGCACGTTCTTACGCGACGTTTCATCCGTAATGACATGCTCGATGGCCTTGCGAAAAGAAGGCATGTTCCCCAGCGGCCCCTTGAGCGCCATTAGGGCGTTGCGGAGCTCCATCAGTTTTTTAAGCTCCGGAATCTGTTCGACGAGACTGGCAGGGTTGAAGTCTTTCATCGAAGAGACCTTGATGCTGACAGTCAGCTCGTCAGCCCCGCTATCAGCCTGCAAGCGGTCAGGTATATTCAGTACCAGTTCAAGCTCCTGTTTCGCCAACACATCATCGAAATTATTCTTGTCGATACTGATTGATTTACGGTCCTCAAGCTTTCGCTCGTCCGCGCGTTGTATGAAATCGCCAAGAACCAGCAACTTCAGCGGCAGCTCTATTTCTTCCTGTGCGCCACCAACAGCAGGTTTGAACGTCACGTTAATCCGTTCTTTGGGCGCTACAGAGCCTTCTCTGGCCATCTCATTTCCCCTCAATTCATTCAACTGTGCATTAGCTATCAATAAACCGCTCAAGGTCGTGATGACACAACCTCTGGTAAATTACTTCTTTGCGCGCTACTGCCTTTTCGTTCAGAGCAATGCGCTCGTAACAGCTGTATAACAAGCGCGACACATCCAGGAAGACCGTGGGTTCCCATGCCGGCAACCCTGCTGTTTGAAGTTCTTGATCAAGGTGCTCAAGTTGAACCTTCGCCAACTCGTATTTTTTTGCATCTATACAGAGACGTGCGATGCATAGCTTGCAGAAAAATCGCTCTCGCCCGCCCTCCACGCCTTTCAAATGATCATTCACCAATCGCACAGCGGCCTTCAGTCCTTTTTTCTGCAAAACCGGCAGTGCATCGTGATACAACGAGCTTTGTTCTAAGGCGTCATGCTGACTTTCGCTGCCACGCGCATTACTGACATGAACTTCAGGAACCAGGATATGAGCGGCGATCCACTGTAACGTCTCCACGTCTGCAAACGGCACACCATCATGAAAGCGAAGTTCAACAAGGTCTGGAATGCGCTTTAAAAGTAAAGCAAATTGAACCTCCACCTCGCGCATTGCCGCTTCACCACCCAAGGCTTTCAGACAGTTCCAGACCATTCGCTGACCATCAAACCAAAAAGGCGAGCCTGCAAGACTTGCTTCAAGGTCTACAATGAGGTCTGCGTAAAGACCCTGTTCGAATCGCTCTTGGTAATTACTTGTCACCGCCACTGTAAAAATGACCCCCTAACGCCAACCTAGAATTGACCCCCCTGGGTAAAACTGGCGGCTTTGAGCTGCCAATATGTTGACCCAGGAGCAG
>NZ_LKBW01000173.1 GCF_002699855.1 Pseudomonas amygdali
TCGGCGAAGGTCATTTGATTCATCATCGAAAAGCTCGGCGATTGGTGCCCGGAGATTTTGCCAAATCAGGAAGTCTTTTTCAGGATTTCCTTAATGCTTAGGAAGGCTTCTGGATTAAACGTCCTTGAGTGGTCAGCTAAGCTACCGTGGTTCCATGAATGATGGTCATCCCACTGATCAAGCCAGCCAGAGACGGTGAGCTAAGGGGCACATCATTGTGTTGACTTTCTATTCCACATAAATGGCGACCTGAGTCAGCGCGTGATGGCCATCATAGAATCCATGGTCCCTGCCGTTGAGGTTTACAGCATTGATGAGGCGTTCGCAGACCTGACCGGTATGCCTGGCAATTTGACCGAGTTAGGAAGATCGATTAGATCCAAGGTCTACCGTTGTACCGGCATTCCGGTGGGTGTGGGGATTGCACCGACCAAGACCCTTGCAAAGTTGGCCAACCACACAGCTAAGCGTATCCAGGCGCATACCGGCGGGGTCGTGGACATTTGCGACCCTGTAAAACGCGATTGGGTGTTGCGCAATACCTCTGTCGGTGAGGTCTGGGGCATCGGTCGAAAAATGAAAGCGCACCTAGAGGGCATGCAGATCCTGTCGGCCAAGGACCTCGCTATGGCAGATCCCTGGATGCTGCGCAAAACGTTCAGCGTTGTGATCGAGAAAACTGCACGCGAGCTTGCGGGTACCGCGTGCCTGGAGCTGGACGAAGTCGAACCCCCACGCCAGGAGATTTGTTGCAGCAGAATGTTCGGCAAGCGATTGACCGAGCTGGGGCCGATCAAGGAGGCGGTGGCCACCTACATGATGCGTGCGTCTGAAAAACTACGCGCCCAGGGCTCCGTGTGTAAAAAGATCAGGGTGAGTATCCGCACTGGCATGTTCAATCCTGACGAGGCCAAGTATGCGAATGGGGCACTGGTCCAGCTGCCCTACCCCACCAACGATGTGAGGGTGATGACCCAATACGCGACGGAGGCTGTTTCGCGGATATTTCGACCAGGTTTTAGGTACAGCAAAGCAGAAGTGCTTCTGATGGATATCTGCCAACCAGGTGAATTTACCGATGACCTTTTCATGACCAATCAGCCGGCGAGTTCGGATCGACTGATGGCTGCTTTGGATTCAATCAACGGCAAGTGGTGACGTGGAACGCTGCGTACAGGATCAGTACCGGTTACTCCGGATTGGGGCATGCGGCGTGAGCAGATGAGCCAGAGTTACACGACGCGCCTCGATCAGTTGTGGGTCGTAAAAGCTAAGTGACCAAGTTAACAAGGTTGCTCCGTAGATACGGTATGCCATACGCTCGTTGACGTAGACACGAAAAGGAAACTCACATGACTTATACGCAAATTACGCCTACTCACGATTGGTTTTTTCGGCACGACGGCGTTAGACCGAACGATCCTCCGATTCTCTATCAAGTGGCAGCTTGGGCTCTAAAATCTCCTGATGCAAAAGGCCAAACCGCAGTTGTGGGGCTGATAGCTGCGATTTTTCCTGGGGAAGGTGGTCGAAAGCTACATGAGCCTCCACCGGTCGAAGGCTATTACATACACCGTGAACAACTGACTGAGGTTGAACTCGAGTGTTTGAAAAAGCGCTAGGCTTCGCCATGTGATCAAAAGGCCCCCTCGCTTGCACAGAGCGAAGGGGTCTTTTTTATGCCCGCTGGAAAAGTGAACCTAATGTTGTGCATTACCAGGCTCAGACCTGCTATTTTAGTAATTACCAAATATTAATTAATAATTATCTTGCATTTAGGCCCATATGGGCCTAATATGACCTTGTTGGTGGCACGCAGAGAGCCACTCGAACCTGGTATGCCCCCCGAAGGTTGGACAATTATCCACTTACGCTGCCTTGGCGGCCTGCATCCTG
>NZ_LKBW01000174.1 GCF_002699855.1 Pseudomonas amygdali
GCGTTACGACAAGCTGGCAAGTAGCTTTAAAGCGATGGTCACACTGGCTTGCATCGAAAGATGCTTGCGGGCTGACTTTTCAGACAAACCCTAGGGCCTCTGCCACGCATGGAGGGGCCATGTGACCAGCAAACTCTCGCAGCAAGTGCAGATATTTAGGGTCTGAAAGCTGGCTTAGGTGTAGGTTACGGACTGTGTTATAATCTCTTTCGGACATAATCTTCCCTCCAAGGAGTTTTTGTTCGCGCCGGGGATGGTTACCGCCATACCCCGGCATCTTTTTGAGCTGACTTTAATTTCTCTGCCTCCCTGACGACATTTTCATAGAATCCAACAACCACTTGTTCTTCTCGTTTTCTTCAAGAAAACTGTACGCCATGACTGCCGCTTTCAGAATTGTCGTTTTGTTCTGACCGGTTCGTCCCGCTTCCTCTTCAAGAGCATCAATCACTGTTTGAGGCAAGCGAAAGGTTGCCGGTATCGGCCTTCCTGAGTCTGGACGGCGATCCCCTGACGCGATGAAACGAGCAGTACTTGCTTGGGGAGCTGAAATTTCAGACCCATCAACGATAGGTATCTGGAAAGACGGTTTTTTAAGCTTCATAAGGAAATCTCCGCATACAGCGTACATACACTGCATTTCAAAAATGTATTACAGTAACCCTATCTCTTGTGCCACTAGCTCAAGCTGCGCTTTGGCTTTTGGCAAGCTGCTAGCACGTTCTACCTCATGCACACCTGCGCCGACATTTACGGCATTCTCGTAAATATCCAGCTCAGACAGTCGAGCTTTCAACGGCTGTATCCACACGCTGTCGCTACGCAGTTCCTCATCTAAAGCGATGGCATCCGGGACCTTGTTTGGCTTGATGCGCGTCATCAAAACGTAGGCTTTCAGAGCCGCATTTCCATGCTTGTACTGCGCTGTGCGTACAGTCTCAGTGAGATTAGTCAGAGTGCCTTTTTCAAACATTGATGACGGTTTAATCAATGTGATTAGGGTGTCGACTACCGTTAACGCACTACGAAATTCAGCGCTGTCATGCCCTGGGCAATCGACAAGCAGGACGTCGCACATAGGCTTAAGCCGTAAAATCTCACTGCTCACATCCCTGTACGCTTCATGAACGGGGATGATGGAAAGACCTGCTGTACTACGGATTTCTGCCCAGGTCATTAAGTCAGGGTTTTGATCAGTTTTAAGAATGATTACGCTTTTTCCCTTGCTGGACATCATTACGGCCATATTGGCCGCTGTAGTGCTTTTGCCTACACCGCCTTTGTCAGACGCAAATAGAATGACCATGGATCTACCTCATGCATTGTATGTACCCTGTATTTCATAGTATGTACGCGAGAACACAAATTTGTCAATACCCAGTATTTCATAAGAAATACAGTGTATGTCACTTAATGATTTACACGGTATGTACGCAGGAAACCGAATTTGTATTTTACTTGTATTTCATTTGTATGCTAAGAATGCTGACACGTTGAAGGCTTTTAGGAGGGGGTCAGGACACAACCTAAACTCTGCCACTGCCGCTCGGTATGGTTCAAAAAGGTGGTTCTTTCCAGTATAGCTCTTTAGGGTTGCGTTTAGGTCAATTGGGCCATGCCTGATATGCTGGGTCTATTTGGGTTTACCAAAATGGACCAATCAAGCATTCTTGATTTATGGTATCAAAAGCATATAATGATACCAATGATGGCAAAAACTGGTAACTACCAAGTGGCNCCCGATGAAGTGCATCGGGCAATCCGCATCCAGGCTGCCCTGCACGGGCGCAGCACCGAGGCCGAAATACGCGACATCTTGGAGCGGGCGGCGAGACCCGAGGGACGTGTGAAACTTGGCTCGTTCTTGGCGTCTATTGCCCG
>NZ_LKBW01000175.1 GCF_002699855.1 Pseudomonas amygdali
TTTGGTCGGCATACATGCACCTCTAGCTACATGTTATGCCCGAACACAAAATTTCTGACAGTCTCCTCTGTGCTAGTTTTGCGCGGTCTTGCGCACTTAGCGCGTCAAGCATGCAGTTAGCGCACACGTAGGTCGAACCATTGCCCGGTTTCAGTATCTACACTTTCGCGATTAATCGTGGCTGCTAGCGGGTGGCCAGGTTCATTGCCTGGCCACGGGCCGACGTTGCACTCTGCAATCCAAATGAATTTGATAGGGAAGGAACACCACCATGGCTCTTACTAAAGACCAATTGATCGCCGATATCGCTGAAGCTATCGATGCGCCAAAAACTACCGCGCGTAATGCTCTTGAGCAATTGGGCCAAATTGTTGCCGACCAATTGGAAAACGGCGTGGAAATCACTTTGCCAGGTATCGGCAAACTGAAAGTTGCAGAGCGTCCGGCTCGCACTGGCCGCAACCCTTCGACTGGCGCTGCCATCGAAATCGCTGCCAAGAAAGTTATCAAGTTCGTACCAGCCAAAGTGCTGACCGACTCGATCAACAAGTAAGCAACCGCTTGCTGTGAAAAAGCCGTGCACCGGTTAACCGGGCACGGCTTTTTTGTGGGCGTCTGATCACAGATCTGTGCCGCACGGCACACTCAAGAGAGGACGCAGAGCGTCCAGAACGGCATGCGACGCGGAGCGTCGCACGATGATCGAGATTAAGGCCTGCCGACGCAGAGCGTCGCACGATAGTCGAGATTACGGCATGTCGGCGTGGCGCCGCACGATAGTCGATGCGGCACGATAGCCCTATCAGTGGGGTGTGCGCTGTGCCTTGTCTAGGAATGTCCAGGCCACGAAGCGGCTTTGTTTCTGGCCCTGGCCCATCTCGATGACTTTCACCTCACGCGCGCCGGCTTTTTTCAGGGCGCTCTGGATCGGTGGCAGGTTGGATGCCTTGGACACCAAGGTGCTGAACCATACCACCTGGCTTGGCAATGTGGCGCTTTCCTGAATCAGTCGGGTCACGAAGCCGATCTCGCCGCCTTCGCACCACAGCTCCTGAGATTGCCCACCGAAGTTGAGAACCGGCAGCTTGCGCTTGGGATCAGCCTTGCCCAGTGCGCGCCATTTTCGTTGGCTGCCACGCTGCGCCTCATCCAGCGAGGCATGGAAAGGAGGGTTGCAGAGGCTCACGTGGAAGCGTTCGCTGCTGTCGAGTAACCCTAGCAGGATCTGCTTGCGGTTGTCCTGCTGGCGCACGCTGATGGCCTTGCTGAGGCCATTGGCTTTGATGATCGTGGTAGCCGCCGCGATGGCCGTGCTGTCGATGTCCGACCCAACGAACTGCCAGCCATAGTCGCTATGCCCCAGCAGCGGGTAGATGCAATTGGCTCCGGTGCCGATATCCAGCGCCTTGATGGATGCGCCGCGTGGGATCACGCCTTCATTGTCCTCGGCCAGCAAGTCGGCGAGGAAGTGCAGGTAGTCCGCACGCCCTGGAATAGGCGGGCACAGGTAATCGGCCGGAATGTCCCAATGGGCGATGCCATAGAACGCTTTGAGCAGCGCGCGATTGAACACCCGCACCGCCTGCGGATCGGCAAAGTCGATGCTTTCCTTGCCATACGGATTGAGTATCACGAAGGCTGCCAGCTCGGGGCTGGATTTGATCAGCTTCGCAAAGTCGTAATGACCCTGATGACGATTGCGCGGGTGCAAGGTGGCCTTTTCACGCGGCGCAGCAGGTTTGGCTGGCCGCTGAGGCTTTTTGCGCGGAGGTTTGCGGGTATCGGTCATGGGTTTGAACCGCCCCGGGTTTCTCGGAGACCCTTTTGTTTGAGTCATGCCACCTGGGCAGACTCGG
>NZ_LKBW01000176.1 GCF_002699855.1 Pseudomonas amygdali
GCGTTACGACAAGCTGGCAAGTAGCTTTAAAGCGATGGTCACACTGGCTTGCATCGAAAGATGCTTGCGGGCTGACTTTTCAGACAAACCCTAGGGTCTGTTCCCGTTTCACATTGGTAGCCACAGAAAAGCGCAGGCCATTGCTATGACGCTTTCATAGTTTCTCTTGAGTTTGTCAAATTGAGAAGCCACCGCCCGGAAATGCTTCAACCGGGCGAAGGCGTTTTCTACGAGATGTCGATTGCGATATAACCCTTTGTCCAGATCTGCGTTCCCTTTCAGAGAATTGCGCTTTCGTGGAATCACCACTTTGCTGCCTTGCTGCTCGACCTGAGCGCGTATCGCTTCAGTGTCGTAGCCCTTGTCCGCAATGATCACTTCTGCATCGGGCACCTTGGCAATCAACGAGGCCGCCTGCGAACAATCATTGGGCTGGCCTGTGGTCACGTCAAATGCAATAGGCAGCCCACAAGCGTCTACAGCCAGGTGAATCTTGCTGGTGTTACCGGCTCGGCTTTTTCCGATGGCCTGGTCCTGCGTGCTGGCAGCACCTGCGCTGTGCTGATGAGCCTTGGCATAGCTGCCATCAATGAAGACCCACTCCATGAATCGCCCCGGATTCTCTAGACACCTTGCAAGCTCATTGCGTAACGTTTTTCAAACTCTACCGGTGACAGCTGATTGTTGAAACCATGGCGGCGTTTTGGGTTGTAGAACATCTCGATGTAATCGAACACATCACTACGAGCATCTTGCCGTGAGGTGTAGATTTTCCGCTTGATTCGTTCCCGTTTCAGAAGCTGGAAAAAACTCTCAGCCACGGCGTTGTCATGATAATTGCCTCGGCGGCTCATGCTGGCAACCAAATTGTTTGCCTTCAAAAAACTGCGCCAATCGGAGCTGCTGTACTGGCTGCCCTGGTCGGAGTGAACCATCACCTCTTGTTTCGGTTTTCGCCTCCAAACCGCCATCAATAACGCATCAATGGCCAAATCACTGGTCATCTGCGACTTCATTGACCAGCCAACGACCTGACGAGAAAACAGATCCAGCACCACCGCCAAATACAGCCAGCCTTCATACGTACGAACGTAGGTGATGTCGGTGACCCAAACCTTGTTGGGTTCCACGACATCGAACTCGCGCTTCAGTAAATTGGGTGAGGCGACCGCTGGCTTACCGCCGTACTTTCCAGGGCGACGTCGATACCCTGTCTGAGAGCGCAGACCTTCAAGACGCATCAACCTCGCCACACGATGCCGACCACAATCTTCACCGACCTCGCGCAGGTCGTCATGGATTTTGCGATAGCCATAAACTGCGCAGCTCTCCAGCCACGAGTGCTTGATCAAACCGAGCAATCGCTGGTCGTCTTTAGCGCGTGCAGATTGCGGCTCAGACAACCAAGCGTAATAACCACTGGGATGGACTTTCAGCGTCAGGCAAAGCCGTCGAATGGAGTAGTCGCCCGCGCGCTGCTTGATAAAGGCGTACTTCAGCCGCACTCCTTGGCAAAGTACGCGGCGGCCTTTTTTAAGATGTCTCGCTCTTCAGTGACCCGCTTGAGTTCCGCTCGCAGACGACGCAGTTCAGCGTGCTGATCATCGTCTTGCTGCCGTTCTGCCTGAGGTTTGCTGTAGCGCTTTATCCAGGCATAGAGGCTATGCGTCGACACGCCAAGACGCGCCGCCACATCAGCGACAGGCAGCTTCTTTTCGGTCACTTGATTGACCGCTTGGATTTTGAATTCTTCGGGATAACGTGGGTTGCTCATGGCACCTCCTGATTGGCCTCAGTTTAAGGCATGGAGGTGTCTACAAAACCCGGGGCGATTCA
>NZ_LKBW01000177.1 GCF_002699855.1 Pseudomonas amygdali
CAGGATGCAGGCCGCCAAGGCAGCGTAAGTGGATAATTGTCCAACCTTCGGGGGGCATACCATGCCGGTGGCGAGAACTACTACCTGCATGGCGATTTCGGCGGGCCGATCGACAGTGAGGGCAAGTTTGCCTATCGCCTGAACGTGTTGACTCAGGATGGCGAAACCGCTGTCGACATGAACAAGCGTCGTCGCGAAATGATTTCCCTGGCGCTGGACTGGAACGTCTCCGACGACCTGCTGGTGCAGTTCGACGCTTCACACAAAAAGACCGAAATTCGCGGCCTGACCAGCTATTGGTACTTTGGTGATCAGTCGTTACGCCCAAGCGCAGCCTCGCTGGACAACGACAAACTCTACAGCCAGAAGTGGTCGTTTTCCGATTATGAATCCGACAAGGCGGGCGTACGCGCCAAATGGCGCTTGAACGATACATTCACCTTGCGCGCGGCCTTTGCAGCCCAGCAGTACACTTCGGAAAACACCTACACCGGGCCGACGGTTTACAGCGCGGGTCTGTATTCGCAGCCGTTATACGCCTTCGCACCGATCGAAACCGAAGAAAAGACCGGCTCGCTGTTTCTGGATGCAGCATTCGATACCGGCTTTCTCGGCCACAAAGTCACGATGGGGTACCAGGGCAATACATCTCGCCAGAAGCAGTACGAAGACCACATCCCATACACGCCTGGTCAGCCTGGTCCGCAATACACCTCGCCAGTCGGCACGATACCGCTCGACCAGACACCTCAGGTCGGCAAACCGTCGTACTCGATTGGCCACGGCAACCAGCGTCTAGCCAATAGCTCGGAGAGCAACAACTTCCTGATTGGCGACATCATCACCTTCAACGAGCAATGGTCGGCGATTCTTGGCGTGACCAACACGCAGATCAAGACTTACGCCAACGAGTTCGTTTACGCCAAGGCTTTCGGCTCCGCAGAGACCGAGACCAAATACAACGAAAGCAAGACCTCGCCGAATATCTCGCTGGTCTACAAGCCACTGCCGTGGCTGACCACTTACGCCCCCTATATAGAAGGTCTGCAATCCGGAGGTGTCGCCCCGAGCGGCGCAGCCAATGCCGGCCAGGCATTCGCACCGGAAGTCAGCGAGCAATACGAGATCGGTGCCAAGGCGACGTTGGGTGAAACCCTGTTTACCCTGGCGCTGTTCAACATCGAGAAGCCCAACGGCTACACCACGGCCTCGAATATTTACGTGGTGGACGGACGTCAGGAAAACAATGGCCTGGAGTTCAGCGTTACCGGCAAAGTCGTTCCGGAGCTGACACTGGTCGGCGGCTTTACCTTGCTGGACCCGAAGATCAAGAAAACCGGCATCGCCGCGGATGAAGGCAACGCACCGACCAACGTCGCCAAGCAACTGGCCAAGGTCTATGCCGAGTACGACATCAACCCTGTGCCTGGGCTGGCAGTAACCGGTGGAGCGTTTTATACCGGCAAGCAATACACCGACCAAAGCAACGAAAACGACCTGCCGTCCTTTACCACCTTCGACGCCGGTGCCCGCTACCGCATGCGCGTCTCGGAAAACGACCTGACCCTGCGGGTCAACGTCAGCAACCTGACCAACAAGGAATACTGGCTCAACAGCAGCTACCTGGGCGACCCGCGCACTGTAGCGTTCTCGGCGCAGCTGGAGTTCTGAGTCAACCCGATCCACCTGATACGGCAGACCGCTGTGTGATGTAGAGCGTGGGCTGGCCACTGCCACAGAAGCGCTTTTCAACCACGGTGGCACTGACCACGCAGAGTGCGACCTTAGTGACGGCTGAGTCCTGGCGCTGATCCGGGGGTAGCCTGGCAGGACGC
>NZ_LKBW01000178.1 GCF_002699855.1 Pseudomonas amygdali
CTCGCTACGACAAGCTGGCCAAGAGCTACGCAGCCATGGTCACGCTGGCTTGTAGCCTACGTTGTATGCGGCAATACTTTTCGTACAAAACCTAGGGCCAGCAGAGAGAGCTTTAAGCTGATGAAGAGGATCCTCAATCAATTCAACCATCACTCCCACCCCATTATCAATAGCTATTACACGATCTGCATTTTGATCCAGGTATGTTAAGGTGTACTTATCACCATTAAGAGCAGTCACCGAACTCAGGTAACCCTTAGATGTAAAATACATTTCTATATTCGCAGAAGACCTATATAGCCAACCATCAGCCTGAGCTATCAATATACCAGAATCAGTGCTAGACCTATATTCTAGACCATCTGTCAAAAATATGGACTCACGACCATCCGCGCTGACCAAAACTACCGTCTTACTCCCAAAGTACAGTGATGTAGAAAAATTATGCCTCCATACTCCATCCAAACTATTGTATGAGCGACCAATAATGATAGGGTTTGCCCCGCCGCTTTTAAAATCAATTTCTTCCTGATACTTGTTGCCGTTGGCAGCATTTAGTGGATTGCCTACACCTGAAGAAGGATTTGAGCATGAGGCAATTTCTATTGGATTACCCACCTGAGCCTTACTACTGCAACTGTTTGTACGGCGATCAGGTGATGTATCAATATCGCAATCTACAGTCGTAAACTGGGCACCGCCAAAATGGCCATCCTCAACGCCATCGTTCCATCCACAGTCGTAAACTCCGGCACGATAACGATTCAGCTCAGGCCTATAATTAGAAATCAAATGCGACCATTAATACTCTGAGTATAGGTAGTCACACGCCTTACGGGGATCGTTAAATCCTAATTGACTGTTAGGCTCCCACCAATAGCTATAGGTATCAGCGGCAGACACCACTGAAAAAAAGAAGAAAAAACAAAAACCCCTATAACTGAAGACCGGAGAGCCGAAATACAACCACATTCAAAAACAATAAACTTAAACATTCCACCCCCCTAAAAACCCTAATAAAATCAGCCTTCACTAAAAACCTCTAACTGTAACAATTTTTTCTCCATTGACACACATAAAAAAACCAACTAAAATTTACGCGCTTCACCTATAACTCAAACAGAAAACACATACACTCAGGCGACCATCTGCGTCTCATTCGGAGACACGAAAAAGCCAGAAACCGCAAATTCCCTGAACTCTGAAAGTCAGAAAAAATCGCAGCGAGCAGACCAACCTGAATTTACCAACCCCGCTCCACCACTCCAGCCAACTCACAGCTGGCAACGGCAGTCTGCTCTCATCTGCGCTTACTTAGTTACCCTAGGCACTAATGAAGACATATCCCAAACCAGCAATTGAAGCTTGATGCTGTGCTTCCGATTCTTTTCAGGAGCCAGCCCCCATGGTGCAATCCAATACCAAAGTCGACAAGACTGATTGACTCAAGCCAAGAACGTCGAAAAATCCAGTGCTCACGTGATCGAGCGGGAACTCAACGCCACAGTGTTTTCCCATGTTTTCGTCCTACCTAACAAGCGGCGTACCGCATGAAGATTTTACACTCGGTATGCAAACGCCTCTAACCTCGGTTACGGTTACGGTTACGGTTACGACTTGTGAAAGATCTTATTACCTTAAATACGTAGATCCCAGATAACATTGTATTTTTCGAGAGCTGACCTTAGAACGGTGGAGAGCTTACGCCAGAAAGCCTAGGAATGGTCTGAAGTAGGCCGCTATTTTTAGACTGCTGAGCCATAGCCGCT
>NZ_LKBW01000179.1 GCF_002699855.1 Pseudomonas amygdali
CTCCAGCGTGGGAATGCAGTTCACGACGCTCTGCGTCGCAAGAGGACGCGGAGCGTCCAGACCGGCTTGCCCACGTGGAGCACGGGCGCGATAGCGCTTAAGGCACGGCTCTTGTGTCCACACTGCTAAACTCACCCAAGCCCGATTCCAGAGGAACACCGCGTCATGGAACCCATCACCACCCTTAATACCCTGCACATCGTCGCCATTGCGCTGTTGCTGATCAGCGCGCTGGTGTTGGCCAGCGGGGTGGTCAAGGTGCGTCTTGAAGGCGACACGACCGTGCAGAATCGTCTGCTCAAGCGGCCGTTGCTGTTTTTCTGGGTGTTGATGGCCTTGTGTCTGGCGACGCTGCCGTTCAGTGGCTGGTGGCTGGGGCATTTGAAAGGCCTGTCACTGGGCCAGACCTGGGTGCTGGGCAGCAGTGTGCTTTACACCCTAGGGCTGTGCAGTTGGGTCTGGCTGGTGGCCAGGCTCAACCGGTTGCGTCTTGGTGCCAAAGGTGGCAAGCGCGGCTTCACCTTGGCGCTGACGGTGATCAGCGTCGTGTGCTTTGTGGCGATGGCCGGTCTGATGGGCTTCAAACCGGCCTGAGCAGTGCCGACGTTCAGTTACGCAGGGTGATAACCGGCCAGCCGCGTCGCTCGGCTTCGGCACGCAATTTATCGTCCGGATCGACCGCAACCGGGTTGGCCACTTGCTCCAGCAGCGGCAGGTCGTTCATCGAGTCGCTGTAGAAATAGCTGTCCTCAAGGCTGAACGCGTTGTCTTCAAGCCACTGATTGAGGCGTGTCACCTTGCCCTCACGGAAGCACGGAACGCCCGTAGTACGGCCTGTGTAACGACCATCAACCATCTCGCATTCGGTTGCCAGCAGTGTATCGATGCCCAGCCGCGCCACAATCGGTGCGGTCACAAAGCGATTGGTAGCGGTAATGACCACCAGCTTGTCGCCTGCGTCGCGGTGTTTGGCGATCAATTCCAGTGCCTTGGGCAGCATGATCGGCTCGATGCAGTCGCGCATGAAGTCGCGGTGCCATTCCTCCAGTTGCGCCATATCAGTGTTGCCCAGAATCTCCAGGGTAAAATTCAGGTAGTCGGTCATGTTCAGCGTACCGGTCAGGTAATCCTGATAGAACTCATCGTTGCGGGTCTTGTAGGTTGCGGCATCGAGGATTCCGCGTCGGCACAGATAATCGCCCCAGGCATGGTCGCTGTCGCCGCCCAGAAGCGTGTTGTCGAGGTCGAATAAAGCCAGACGCATAGGGTTACTCGCTGAAATAGTTGAAAAAAGAGTCCCAGAATACGAGGTTTTCACAAGTCTTCACATAAGGTGATAAGCCTCGTTGCTGGTTTGATCGCCTTTGTGGAACAATGCGGCGACATGCGTTTGCGAGGTTGTTGCCGTGATCGACCCCGATGGTTTCCGTCCTAATGTCGGGATTATTCTGACAAACGATGCTGGTCAGGTCCTATGGGCTCGGCGTATTAACCAGGATGCCTGGCAGTTTCCTCAGGGTGGAATCAACCCGCAGGAGACGCCGGAAGACGCGCTTTATCGTGAATTGAATGAAGAAGTCGGGCTGGAACGACATGATGTGCAAATACTTGCCTGCACTCGGGGCTGGTTGCGCTATCGTCTGCCGCAACGCCTGGTCCGTACGCACAGCCAGCCGCTGTGTATCGGCCAGAAGCAAAAATGGTTTCTCCTGCGCCTGATCTCCAACGAGCAGCGGGTGCGGATGGATTTGACCGGTAAACCGGAGTTCGATGGCTGGCGCTGGGTCAGTTATTGGTACCCGTTAGGCCAGGTGGTGACATTCAAGCGCGAGGTGTATCGACGCGCACTCAAAGAGCTTGCCCCGCGCCTGTTATCGCGCGACTGACACGGAGTTCGACCCCGAGCCATGCTCAATACGCTGCGCAAGATCGTCCAGGAAGTTAACTCCGCCAAGGATCTCAAGGCGGCGTTGGGCATTATTGTGTTACGCGTCAAGGAGGCCATGGGCAGCCAGGTCTGCTCGGTCTATCTGCTCGATGCCGAGGTCAACCGCTTTGTGCTGATGGCCTCCGAAGGCCTCAACAAGCGCTCCATCGGCAAAGTCAGCATGGCGCCGAATGAAGGCCTTGTCGGTCTGGTTGGCACGCGTGAAGAACCGCTGAACCTCGAAAACGCCGCAGATCACCCTCGTTATCGCTATTTTGCCGAGACCGGTGAAGAGCGTTACGCCTCGTTCCTGGGCGCGCCGATCATCCACCACCGTCGCGTGGTGGGGGTGTTGGTGATCCAGCAAAAGGAGCGTCGTCAGTTCGACGAGGGCGAAGAAGCCTTCCTTGTGACCATGAGCGCGCAACTGGCGGGCGTTATTGCCCATGCCGAAGCCACCGGCTCGATCCGCGGTCTGGGTCGCCAGGGCAAGGGCATTCAGGAAGCCAAGTTCGTCGGTGTGGCCGGTTCGCCGGGCGCTGCTGTAGGTGTGGCAGTGGTCATGCTGCCGCCTGCCGATCTGGAGGTGGTGCCGGACAAGACCGTCACTGACATCGCCGCCGAGCTGGCGTTGTTCCAGAACGCGCTGGAAGGCGTGCGCAATGACATGCGCACCCTGTCAGCCAAGCTCGCCACCCAGCTGCGCCCCGAAGAGCGCGCGCTGTTCGATGTTTACCTGATGATGCTCGATGACGCCTCGCTGGGCAGCGAAGTGACCGATGTCATCAAGACCGGCCAGTGGGCGCAGGGTGCCTTGCGCTCGGTGGTCAGCGAGCACGTCAAACGTTTCGAACTGATGGACGATGCCTACTTGCGGGAGCGAGCCTCGGACGTCAAGGACCTGGGCCGTCGCCTGCTGGCCTACCTGCAGGAAGCGCGGCAGCAGGCGCTGGTCTACCCCGACAACACGATTCTGGTCAGTGAAGAATTGACCCCGGCCATGCTGGGCGAGGTGCCGGAAGGCAAGCTGGTGGGTCTTGTATCGGTTCAGGGGTCCGGCAACTCCCACGTTGCGATTTTGGCGCGGGCCATGGGCATTCCCACGGTCATGGGGCTGGTGGACTTCCCTTACTCCAAGGTCGACGGCATCGATCTGGTGGTCGACGGTTATCACGGCGAAGTCTTCACCAACCCCAGCGAAATCATGCGCAAGCAGTTCGGCAAGGTGGTCGAGGAGGAGCGCCAGCTTTCCCAAGGCCTGGATGCCCTGCGTGAACTGCCCTGCGTGACCCTTGACGGCCATCGCATGCCGCTGTGGGTCAATACCGGCCTGCTGGCTGATGTCGCTCGCGCTCAGCAGCGCGGTGCCGAAGGGGTGGGGCTGTACCGTACCGAAGTGCCATTCATGATCAACCAGCGTTTCCCGAGTGAAAAGGAACAGCTGGCGATTTATCGTGAGCAACTGGCCGCCTTCCATCCGCTGCCGGTGACCATGCGCAGCCTGGATATCGGCGGCGACAAGTCGCTGTCCTATTTCCCGATTAAGGAAGACAACCCGTTTCTGGGCTGGCGCGGTATTCGCGTCACTCTCGATCACCCGGAAATCTTCCTTGTCCAGACCCGCGCCATGCTCAAGGCCAGCGAGGGCCTGAATAACCTGCGCATTCTATTGCCGATGATCTCCAGCACCCACGAAGTGGAAGAAGCGCTGCACCTGATCCACCGGGCGTGGGGTGAGGTGCGCGACGAAGGCACCGACGTGCCGATGCCGCCTGTGGGCGTGATGATCGAAGTGCCTGCGGCGGTCTACCAGACCCGCGATCTGGCGCGTCAGGTCGACTTCCTCTCGGTAGGCTCCAACGACCTGACCCAATACCTGCTGGCGGTCGACCGCAACAACCCGCGTGTGGCCGATCTTTATGATTACCTGCACCCGGCCGTGCTCCAGGCCCTGCAAAGCGTGGTGCGTGATGCACATGCCGAGGGCAAGCCGGTCAGCATCTGCGGCGAGATGGCCGGCGACCCGGCTGCGGCTGTGCTGCTGATGGCGATGGGCTTTGACAGCCTGTCAATGAACGCCACCAACCTGCCGAAAGTGAAGTGGATGCTGCGTCAGATCAACCTCAGCAAGGCCAAGGAACTGCTTGCGCAGTTGATGACCAACGACAACCCGCAAGTCATCAGCAGCTCCCTGCAACTGGCGCTGAAAAACCTCGGCCTGTCGCGGATGATCAATCCGAGCTCGGTCAAAGGGCACTAAGCGCCACGATAGTTACAGAACTATCGTTCCTCACGCTCCAGCGTAGGAATGCCTTGCGTGACGCTCCGCGTCACAAATCTGCGCCGCGCCGCCCGCTCAAGATAGGACGCAGAGCGTCCAGAACTGCATGCGACGCAGAGCGCCGCACGATATTCGAGATTATCGTTCCTCACGCTCCAGCGTAGGAATGCCTTGCGTGACGCTCCGCGTCACAAATCTGCGCCGCGCCGCCTGTTCAAGATCGGACGCAGAGCGTCCAGAACTGCATGAGACGCGGAGCGCCGCACGATAGTGAGGTGATCGTTCCTCACGCTCCAGCGTAGGAATGCCTTGCGTGACGCTCCGCGTCACAAATCTGCACCGCACCGCAGACTCAAGATCGGACGCAGAGCGTCCAGAAAGGCGCTACCACGCGGAGCGTGGGAGCGATAACCCCCGCTTCGTCACCACCAGACACATCAGGCGCATCTTTTTTCACTTCGTTCAGGCGGCTTCCATCGGTCGCCGCTAGAGCATCCTGCCGGGCTCCGGTAACATGCGCGCCTGATTCAATCGCTCGCAAGGGCGTTCCAATTGAGGAGTCGCAATGCTGCCTTACCCGCAGATTGACCCGGTAGCTGTCGCTATCGGCCCGCTGCAAATTCACTGGTACGGGTTGATGTACCTGGTCGGCATCGGTGGCGCCTGGCTGCTCGCGTCGCGTCGTCTCAACAAATTCGACCCGACCTGGACCAAGGAAAAACTCTCTGACCTGATTTTCTGGCTGGCCATGGGCGTGATCGTCGGCGGGCGGCTGGGCTATGTGCTGTTCTACGACCTGTCTGCCTACATCGCCAATCCTCTACTGATATTCGAGGTCTGGAAGGGCGGCATGGCGTTCCATGGCGGCTTTGTCGGTGTGATGATTGCGGCCTGGTGGTTTGGCAAACGCAACGGCAAGAGCTTCTTCCAGCTGATGGACTTCGTCGCCCCGCTGGTGCCGATCGGCCTGGGGGCCGGGCGTATCGGTAACTTCATCAATGCCGAGCTGTGGGGCAAGCCGACCGACGTGCCGTGGGCGATGGTTTTCCCGCCGTTCAGCGACCCTGCGCAACTGGCGCGTCATCCTTCGCAGCTCTATCAGTTCGCATTGGAAGGCGTTGCACTGTTCATCATCCTCAATCTTTACGCTCGCAAGCCGCGCCCGACCATGGCCGTTTCCGGCATGTTCGCGCTGTTCTACGGCATCTTCCGCTTTGTGGTCGAGTTCGTCCGCGTCCCTGACGCCCAGTTGGGCTATCTGGCGTGGGGATGGGTGACCATGGGCCAGATCCTCAGTCTGCCGATGATCATTGCCGGCCTGTTCCTGATCTGGCTGGCCTACAAGCGCGACCCGGCTGCCAGCAAGGCAGCGGCTTAATACCGAAACGCCGGGTGTCAGCACCCGGCGCGTTCAACAAGGCAGGTGATTTATGAAGCAATATCTGGAACTGGTCGCACATGTGATCAAGCACGGGACCTTGCAAGCCAACCGTACCGGCGTGAACACCATCAGCTTTCCGGGTGCGATGCTGCGTTATGACTTGCAGGAAGGCTTTCCGGCCATCACCACACGGCGCATGGCGTTCAAATCGGCCATCGGCGAAATGGTCGGCTTCCTGCGTGGCGTGAACAATGCTGCCGAATTCCGCGAGCTGGGCTGCAAGGTCTGGGACCAGAACGCCAACGAAAACGCCCGGTGGCTGAACAACCCGTTCCGCAAGGGCGAGGATGACTTGGGCGAAATCTATGGCGTGCAATGGCGCAAGTGGCCAGCCTACAAGCGTATCGATGCCGGCAATGTCGCAGCCATCGAACTGGCGCTTGGTCAGGGTTATCGCCAGATTGCCGAATCGGAAGAGGACGGCCAGTCGTTCGTAGTGCTGTACAAGGCCATCGACCAGATTCGCCAATGCGTCGACACCATCATCAATGACCCAGGCAGCCGCCGGATCCTGTTCCACGGCTGGAACTGTGCACAGCTCGATGAAATGGCCCTGCCGCCGTGCCACCTGCTGTACCAGCTGCACCCCAACCCGCAGACCCGCGAAATCTCGCTGACGCTCTACATCCGTTCCAACGACCTGGGCCTCGGCACGCCGTTCAACCTGACCGAAGGCGCTGCACTGCTGAGCCTGATCGGTCGCCTGACTGGCTACACGCCGCGCTGGTTTACCTATTTCATAGGGGACGCCCATGTGTACGAAAACCACCTGGACATGCTCAACGAACAGATGACCCGCGAGCCGTACCCGATGCCGAAACTGGTGATCTCCGACCGCGTGCCCGAGTTTGCCAAGACCGGTGTGTATCAGCCTGAGTGGCTGGAGTTGATCGAGCCTTCCGACTTCACACTGGAAGGCTACCAGCACCATCCGGCAATGACGGCGCCGATGGCGGTTTGAGCCCGTAAGAGAACGAATCTAGCGCTGTGCTATAGTTTCAGCGCACACCCCCCTGACCTTGTTCAATGGAATCGACTATGTTTTTCAATCGGATTGGACATCGTAGTGATACGAAGAAGGCTGAAGACGCAGCCCTCATGCAGGCAATCAAGAGCATCGACACTCTTGTGGTAAGGGGGGGTCGCATGTCCATGGACGCCAAAGAAATCGAAGGCTTGGTTCGCTCTTCACGCGATAAGGCTAAAAAACTGGTCACTCCTCAAGCCGAATCCTGATAAATGGCTTTTTTACTTCTGCTGCCACTACTTGTCAGCGGCTTTTTGGTGTGCCTGAAGGATCCCACCGTTTACTGCAGGCTGCATCGCTATGAAGGCCAGATGCTTTACTTGCAGGTGGGGCGATACGGTATTTACTGCTTTCTGGCGGCCATGTTTGTAACCGCAGCGCTTGCAGGCCTGTTCTCGCATGACTGGGGTGTGCTGTGCCCCAAATGGCTGCAAGCGGCAAACGCGGCCTCGCCAGTCTGTTTTGCCGTGAACACCGACTTCATGGGTGCCTTAGGTCAATTGGGACAGGACTTCGACATCACGGGCAGGAATTTTAGCCAAGTGGGTGTGTTCCTTGCCCTCTCAGGTTTACTGACCTTGGCGATGCCAAGTCTGGGGGCCTTTATTACTGTCAGGATTCTCAAGTGGCAACTGGGTGCCAGTAAAAAAGAAGAAATTGCGGCCTATCTGCTGGGCGAGTCTGTAGATCACAGCCCTATCTGCTCGACTCTTTTCGATGCATTCGTCGAAAAGGATGAAGTGATGATCACGATGGTAGATCGAAAGGTCTACGTCGGCTACATTATGGATGTCGGGGCCCCTACCGAAGTGACGGGTGTGAATCAGGAGATTCTGCTCATACCCACCGTCAGTGGCTATCGGGATAAAGACACCCTTAAAGTGGTGTACACGACCGATTATCCAAGCGATACACCGCTCAGGCCTATTGGTTTTCGGCAGGAAAATATTGTCTCGATCAGCGTCTTCAGCGAGGAAGTACGCGAAGCTTTCAAGCGCGTTGATTCTGAGCGGGCGGGTGAAGAGGCTGCGAAAGAGAAAGCTGCCAAAGATCAGCTTGTAAAGGCGATCACTGAGCTTGTGGCGGTGGTGCAAGCTGCGCAGCGTTAAACGAGAGATGTCAAACCCAACTCAATGCCCATGACTCCTCCCCACATGTGAAGGCTCGCCCTCTGGCGCTGCCACAGCCCCGGTCACTTCCAGCCTCTCCAGTATCGCGCAATGCTCTGCTGCGCCATCGCTGCAGCGGCGGCGTAGGTCGAGTAGTTGTTCCTGAAGCGCTTGCAGGCTTGCGACGCGGGCGTTGACGTGTTCGATGTGTTCGTCGATCAGCGCATTGACGCTTTCGCACTGGTCCTGCGGGCTGTCGCGCAGGCTGAGCAGGTTGCGGATTTCCTCCAGAGTCATGTCCAGGCTGCGGCAGTTGCGGATAAACGATAGGCGCTCCATGTGTGTCTGGGTGTACAGCCGGTAGTTGCCATCGCTGCGGGCAGGTGCGGGCAGCAGGCCTTCGCGCTCGTAATAGCGGATGGTTTCGACCTGTGTGTCAGTCAGTTTTGCCAGTTCGCCGATTTTCATTTGGACTCATCTCGTTTGAGTGCTTGACCCTATAGTGGCTACAGGGTGTTCACTTGGCAACAAGCAGAATCCTGGAGCCACAACGAATGGGCACGACGATCAAGAATTCCCCCGCACATGACCACGGCGAGCATGCGCCTGAGCAAAAGCCCGTAGAACATGCTCATGCGTGCTGCTCCAGCGATGCACAACCTGCTGTGGTGACCTTTAACGATGCGCTGGCATCAGGTAGTCGCTTGAGCAGCTTTCGTATCGAAGCCATGGATTGCCCGACCGAGCAAACCCTGATCCAGAACAAGCTGGGCAAGCTGGCCGGGGTGCAGAAGCTTGAGTTCAACCTGATCAATCGCCTGCTGGGCGTCTGGCACGATCTGCCGTCCACCGACCCGATTCGTGAGGCCATCAGTTCGCTGGGCATGCAGGCCGAGCCGGTCGAGGAGGGTGCAGCGTCTGACCAAGCGGCTCCGGTCGTGAAGAAACACTGGTGGCCGCTGGCATTGTCCGGCGTTACTGCACTGGGTGCTGAAGTGGTCCATTTGGCGTCACTCGGCCCGACCTGGGTCGTTGCTCTGCTGGCGCTGGTGTCGATCTTCAGTTGTGGGCTGACGACCTACAAGAAGGGCTGGATCGCGCTCAAGAACTTCAACCTGAATATCAATGCCCTGATGAGCATTGCGGTGACCGGTGCAATTCTGATCGGGCAGTGGCCTGAAGCGGCAATGGTGATGTTTCTGTTCACCGTGGCCGAGTTGATCGAAGCCAAGTCCCTCGACCGCGCCCGAAACGCTATCAGCGGGTTGATGCAATTGACGCCGGAACTGGCCACCGTTAAACAGGCGGACGGCAGTTGGCAGGAAATTGAAGCTAAAAACGTCGAAATTGGCGCTATTGTCCGCATTAAGCCAGGTGAGCGCGTAGGGCTCGACGGCGAGGTGGTGTCCGGTAACTCGACCATCGATCAAGCGTCGATCACAGGTGAAAGCCTGCCGGTCGAGAAGACTGTCGGCGACAAGGTCTTCGCGGGCACTATCAATCAGGCGGGCTCGCTGGAATATCGTGTGACCGCTGCGGCGAACAATTCGACGCTGGCGCGCATCATTCATGCGGTAGAAGCGGCTCATGGTTCGCGTGCGCCGACCCAGCGCTTTGTCGACAGCTTCTCGCGCATCTATACGCCGGTGGTGTTCGTTGTCGCCTTGGGCGTGGCGCTGATTGCGCCGCTGTTTTTCGGCGGCGAATGGTTTGACTGGGTTTACCTCGCGCTGGTGTTGTTGGTAGTCGCTTGCCCCTGTGCGCTGGTGATTTCTACGCCGGTGACGATCGTCAGCGGTCTGGCGGCAGCGGCGCGCAAAGGCATCCTGATCAAGGGCGGCGTTTATCTGGAAATGGGCGAGAAGCTTGATTACCTGGCCCTCGACAAGACTGGCACGCTGACCCACGGCAAGCCCGTGCAGACCGACTACGTGCCGCTGGACCCGACGGTCGCCGACACTGCGCCGGCCATTGCTGCGAGCCTTGCGGGTCGCTCCGATCACCCGGTTTCGCAAGCGATTGCCAAGTCGGCTGACAGCAGCCTGAAGCTGCATGAGGTCTCGGCGTTTGAAGCCTTGGGTGGACGCGGTGTGAAGGGCGCAATCAACGGCCAGATGTATCACCTGGGCAATCATCGCCTGGTTGAAGAGCTGGGTCTGTGTTCGCCAGAGCTGGAGGCGAAGCTCGATGTTCTGGAAATGCAGGGCAAGACCGTGGTGCTGTTGCTGGACACCTCCGGTCCGATCGCGCTGTTTGCGGTGGCTGACACTGTCAAGGAAACCAGCCGTGAAGCCATCGCTCAGTTGCATGAACTGGGCATCAAAACGGTCATGCTGACTGGCGACAATCCGCACACCGCCAAGGCGATTGCCGATCAGGTCGGTATCGACGAAGCGCAAGGCAACTTGCTGCCTGCCGACAAGCTGAGTGCCATCGAGGCCATTTATGCTCGCAACCATCGTGTAGGCATGGTGGGTGACGGCATCAATGATGCACCAGCACTGGCTCGGGCCGAGATTGGTTTTGCGATGGCGGCAGCGGGTACTGATACTGCTATAGAGACGGCGGATGTCGCCCTGATGGACGATGATCTGCGCAAGATACCGACGTTCATTTGCTTGTCCCGTCGGACCTCGGCAGTGCTCAAGCAGAACATTGTTCTGGCAATCGCGACCAAGGTGTTGTTTATCGGCATCACGTTTGCGGGCATGGCGACCATGTGGATGGCTGTGTTTGCCGACATGGGCGTGAGTTTGCTGGTGGTGTTCAACGGCTTGCGGTTGCTCAAGAAGTGATCAGTCGAGGGCGTTGAAGGGCGGACGCGGAGCGTCCAGAACGGCATTCCCACGCAGAGCATGGGAACGATAATCGGTGTGGCTATCGGCTGTCTTCGTGAGCAAGCTCGCTCCCACAGAGTTATTAGCTATCGCTCCCACGCTCTGCGTGGTAGCGCTTTTATGGACGCTCTGCGTCCGACTTAGTCAGCCAAACCGCTCCTGTCCCCAGGCAATGAAGGTTTCCAGCAGTGGCTTGAGCACGGCGCGGGTCGGCTCTGCCAAGTCCGGGCGGTAGTGGAAGGGCACGAACTCCTCCATGTAGGTGCTTTGCGCCAGTTCCAGCTGCACCGCATGGATGTTGTTGGCCGGGTCGCCATAGTGGCGGGTGATGTGGCCGCCCTTGAAGCGCCCGTTCAACACATGGCTGTAGTCTTTGGCCGCAGCGCAGACCTGCTCCATTCGGCTGGCCAGCTCCGGGTCGCAGCTTGCACCATTGAAGGTGCCGAGGTTGAAGTCCGGCAGGCGACCGTCGAACAAATGCGGAATGTGCCCGCGAATCGAGTGGGCGTCGAACAGCAGCGCATAGCCGAACTCATCACGCATTCGCTGCAGTTCCTGCTCCAGCGTCTGGTGATACGGCGTCCAGATCTGTTGCAGATACCGCGCTCGTTCCTCGGCGCTGGGCGTCTGGCCGTCCTTGAACAGTGGCACGCCATCGAACAGGATCGACGGAAACAGGCCGGTGGTCGCACCGGCGTACATGGGCTTGTCGTCACACGGCCTGTTGAGGTCGATGACAAAGCGCGAGTATTCGGCGGCCAGGGTGCTGGCGCCCAATTCAGCGGCGAAGTCATACAAACGCGGAATGTGCCAGTCGGTGTCCGGCAGGCTCAATGCTTCGTCCACCAGCGCGGTTTCGACCACCGGGGTCAGTTTCAGACCGGCATGCGGCATGCTGATCAGCAGCGGAACGCGGCCACGTTTGAATGTCAGAACGTTATCCACAGGGCTCTCCTTCAGATCGATGATTCGACGCCGTGGCGCACGATGCGTTTATCCAGATCGCCGCCCAGCCAGTAGGCCAGATCAGCCGGTCGCTCAATGTCCCAAGCGACGAAATCCGCTACCTTGCCGACCTCCAGCGAGCCGTGGGTCGCGCTCATGCCCAGTGCCTTGGCGGCATTGAATGTCACACCCGCCAGTGCCTCTTCAGGTGTCATGCGAAACAGCGTGCAGGCCATGTTGATCATCAGACGCAACGACAGCCCTGGCGAGGTGCCGGGGTTCAGGTCGGTGGAAATCGCAATCGGCACGCCGTGCTTGCGCAGCGCTTCCATCGGCGGCAGCTGTGTTTCACGGAGGAAGTAAAACGCCCCCGGCAGCAGCACTGCGACGGTCCCGGCAGCGGCCATGGCGACGGCATCGTCTTCGGTCATGAACTCCAGATGATCCGCCGACAGCGCCTTGTAACGTGCCGCGAGGCTTGACCCGCCCAGCGAAGAAAGCTGCTCGGCATGCAGTTTGACCGGCAGCGCCAACTGCCCTGCGCTGATGAACACCTGCTCGACCTGCGCAGGTGAAAACGCCAGGTACTCGCAGAACGCGTCCACGGCATCCACCAGCCCTTCGGCAGCCAGTGTCGGCAGCATGTCGTTGCAGATGTGATTGATATAGTCGTCGGCGCGATCCGCGTATTCCGGTGGCAGGGCGTGGGCGGCCAGACAGGTGGCGCGTACGGTGACCGGTTGGGTATTACCCAGGCGGCGGATCACCCGCAGGATCTTGCGCTCGTTTTCCAGGTCCAGCCCATAACCTGACTTCATCTCGACGGTAGTCACGCCGTCCTTGAGCAAGTGTCGCAAGCGTCGCTCGGCGCTGGCGTACAGCTCATCTTCACTGGCCGCACGAGTCGCGCGCACCGTGCTGGCGATACCGCCGCCTGCTGCGGCAATCTCGGCGTAGCTCACACCCTGCAGACGCTGTTCGAACTCGCCGCTGCGGTTGCCGCCAAACACGGTGTGCGTGTGGCAGTCGATCAGGCCGGGCGTCACCCATGCGCCGCCCAGATCGATGCAGCTGTCATGCTCCTGCTCGGCCAGCTCGGTTTCAGGCCCGATCCACTCGATGAGCGCTCCGGAGGTCACGATGGCGGCATCCTCGATGATCGAGTATTTGCCGTGCGCCATGCTTGCGATGTGACAGTGTTTCCAGAGCGTTTTCATTCCGGGCCTCTTTGGTCAGTGGGGTTTGTTGAGCGCCTTTGGCTTGACCCACAACCCGTAGGCGATGAGCAGCAGCACAATCCAGATTGCGCCGACGATCAAGGCTGCACGGTTGTCCGGGAAATAGCCCAGCACGCCGAAGATGAACAGCATGAAGACGATGGCGGCGGCCGGTCCGTAAGGCCAGAACGGCACCGCGAATTTCAGTTGTGCGGCCTCTTCGCGGCTCATCGAACGGCGCATGGCAACCTGGGTGAGCAGAATCATCAGCCAGACCCAGACCGTGGCAAACGTTGCCAGCGAAGCGATCAGCAGGAACACGTCTTTGGGTATCAGATAATTGAGCAAGACGCCGCCCAGCAGCGCTATGCCCATCACCAGTACGGTCATCCACGGCACGCCATGCCGCGACACGCGGGCAAAGCTCGCGGGTGCCTGACCGTCACGGGCCAGGCCATACATCATGCGCCCGGCGCCGAAGATGTCGCTGTTGATGGCCGACACCGCAGCAGAGATGACCACGATATTGAGGATTGTTGCCGCCGACGCAATGCCCAGATTATCGAAAATCTGCACGAACGGGCTGCCTTGGGTGGCGATCTGCGGCCACGGGTAAATGCACATCAGCACAAACAGTGTCAGCACATAGAACAGCAGAATGCGCAGCGGTACGGCGTTGATCGCCTGTGGCAGGCTGCGTTGCGGGTCTTTGGCTTCGCCTGCAGTGATGCCGATGATTTCGATGCCGCCGAAGGCAAACATCACCACCGCAAACGAGGCGATCAGGCCAGTGACGCCGTTGGGCATGAAGCCGCCGTGCGCCCACAGGTTGCTGATGCCTATTTCGGTACCGCTGGTCGAGCTGCCGATGCCGAAAATCATGATGCCGAAGCCTGCGACGATCATGGCCACGATGGCGCTGACCTTGAGGATCGACAGCCAGAATTCGGTTTCGCCGAAGACTTTCACATTGCACAGGTTGAGCGCGCCGATGAGAAAGACGATGCCCAGCACCCAGATCCAGCGCGGCACCTCTGGAAACCAGAAGCCCATGTAGATGCCGAATGCGGTCACGTCGGCGAGGCAGACAATTATCATCTCGAACGCGTAGGTCCAGCCCAGCACGAAACCGGCCAGCGGGCCCATGTAACGCGTGGCGTAATGGCTGAACGAGCCGGAAACTGGGTCGTGAACGGCCATTTCGCCCAGCGCGCGCATCACCATGTACACCGCCGCGCCGCCGATCAGGTACGCCAGCAATACGGCCGGACCGGCTTGTTGAATCGCCGAGGCCGAGCCGTAGAACAACCCTGTGCCGATGGCAGAGCCCAGGGCCATGAAGCGTATGTGGCGGGCGGATAACCCGCGTTTCAAACCATCTTGTGACGTCATTTCAGGTCCATTTCATTACATACAGGTATGGCAAAAGCCGCGAAAACGCCTGCAATCGGCTTCCCGCAGCAATGACCAAAGCGAGCCCTGCCAGGCTCGCGGTACATCACAAACTCGGTAGCAGACGTGCAGGAACCAGCGGGTTCAGGCAAGTGGAGGACAACAGCTGACTGGCAGCTTCGATGTCCGGTGCAAAAAAACGGTCCTTTTCATAGAACGGGACCTTGCTGCGCAACAGGCCGCGGGCTTGCTCCAGTTTCGGAGAGGTTTTCAGACCCTCACGCAAGTCCAGACCCTGGCAGGCAGCCAACCATTCTACGGCAAGAATCCCGCGAACGTTTTCTGCCATTTCCCATAACCGCTTGCCAGCGGCCGGGGCCATCGACACATGGTCTTCCTGATTGGCGGATGTCGGCAGGCTGTCGACGCTGTGCGGATGAGCCAGCGCCTTGTTTTCACTGGCCAGCGCGGCGGCCGTGACCTGCGCGATCATGAAGCCGGAATTGACGCCTCCGTTGGCGACCAGGAAGGGCGGCAGTTGCGACATGTGCTTGTCCATCATCAGCGAAATGCGACGTTCGCTAAGCGAGCCGATCTCGGCGATGGCCAGCGCGAGGTTGTCCGCCGCCATGGCGACCGGCTCGGCGTGAAAATTACCACCGGATATGACGTCGTTCTCGGCGGCGAACACCAGCGGGTTGTCGGACACCGCGTTGGCTTCGATTTCCAGCACTTCGGCGGCCTGACGCAGTTGGGTCAGGCATGCGCCCATGACCTGCGGCTGGCAGCGCAGCGAGTAGGGGTCCTGAACCTTGTCGCAGTTGCGGTGCGACTCGGACACGCCACTGCTTTCGCCGAGCAAGTCGCGGTAGCAGGCAGCGGCATCGATCTGCCCGCGCTGACCGCGTGCTGCATGAATACGTGCATCGAAGGGTGAGCGCGAACCGAGCACGGCTTCGACGGTCAGCGAGCCACAGGTCAACGCTGCAGCGAACAGGTCTTCGCCTTCGAACAGGCCGCGCAATGCGTAGGCGGTAGACACTTGCGTACCGTTGAGCAGTGCCAGCCCTTCCTTGGCTGCCAGGGTCAGCGGTTGCAGCCCGGCAGCCGCCAGCGCATCGACGCCGTTCAGCCATTCGCCCTTGTAGCGCGCCTTGCCTTCGCCCAGCAGCACCAGCGACATGTGCGCCAGCGGTGCAAGGTCGCCGGAAGCACCGACCGAGCCCTTGAGCGGAATATGCGGGTAGACCTCGGCATTGATCAGCGCAATCAGGGCGTCGATGACCACGCGCCGAATGCCCGAAAAGCCGCGGCTCAGGCTGTTGACCTTGAGCACCATGATCAGACGCACCAGCTCATCGCTGATCGGCTGACCGACACCGGCCGCATGCGACAGCACCAGCGAACGCTGCAGATTTTCCAGGTCTTCGCTGGCAATCCGCGTCGAGGCGAGCAGGCCAAAGCCGGTGTTGATCCCGTAGGCGGTGCGGTTCTCGGCCAAAATGCTTTCGACACAGGCGACGCTGTCGTCGATCTGCTGGTCTGCACTGCTGTCCAGCGTCAGCCTGACCGGCTGCTGATGAATGGCGCGCAATTGCGCCAGGGTCAGTTGGCCGGGGATCAGGTTCAGCGTCTTGGCAGATAAAGTGGTCACGATGCAGCTACTCCTTGATTGATGTCAGCAACGGCGTGTGGCCGTCCGCCGCTTTTTATAGGGTTGCCGCATGATCGCGGCAGTGCTGGAAAACCCTTTCCAGCGATGTTGCGTCTTTGAGCAGGGCCGCGCTGCTGGCGATATCAGGGGCCAGCCAGCGGTCTTCATCGTAGGCCGGAACCCGCTCGCGCAGCAGTCGCCACGCAGCACCTGTACCCACGCCAAACCCTTGCGCCTTGAGGAATTCGAACGCCTGGGCCGCCAGCAAATACTCGATGGCCAGAATCTGTGTGACGTTGCCTAGCACTTTGTGCAGCTTGAGCGCGGCACTGGTGCCCAGGCTCAGATGGTCTTCCTGCAGGCCGGAGGTGACGTAGTTATCGACCACCGCCGGTTGCGCCATCTGGCGGTTTTCCGCGCACAGCGAGGCGGCGACGTACTGAACGATCATCATCCCCGAATTCACCCCCGGCTGGCTGACCAGAAACGCCGGCAGGCCGCTGACCATCGGGTTGATCAGGCGGTCGAGGCGTCGCTCGGCGATGGAGCCCAGTTCTGCCAGCGCCATGCACAGCAGGTCTGCCGCCATCGCCACCGACTGGCCATGCGGATTGGCCTGAGACACCACGCGCCAGTCATCGGGCGTGCCGAGCAGCATGGGGTTATCGGTGACCGAGTTCAGCTCGGTCTCGATCTGGCGAATGGCATGAGCCAACTGATCGCGGGTTGCGCCATGCACTTGGGGAATCGAGCGGATGCTCAGCGCGTCCTGGGTACGAATGCCCTGGCGGCTGGCAAGCACTTCGCTGCCCGCCAATACGCTGCGCAGGTTTTTGCCCACCTGCTGCATACCGGGATGCGGTTTGAGGGCAAGAATGCTCTCATCGAATGCATCCAGCTGACCGCCCAGTGCTTCGAAGCTCATCGCGCCGATCACGTCGGCCCACTGGCTCAGACGCTCGGCGTCGGCGATGGCCAGACAGCTCAGGCCGGTCATGCACGGTGTGCCGTTGACCAGGCACAATCCGTCCTTGGCACCGAGGATGACCGGAGCCAGACCTTCTTCGTCCAAGGCCTGCTCAGCCGGGACGATCTGCCCGCGATAGCTGACTTGGCCGACGCCCAGCAAGGCGATGCCGACGTGCGCCATGTGGGTCAGGTAACCCACCGAACCCTGCGATGGCACGTGTGGCGTAATGCCCCGATTGAGCAAGGCCAGCAGCGCTTCGACCACTTGCCGGTGAATGCCGGATTTACCCTGGCTGTAATTGAGGATTGCGGCGCAGATGATTGCGCGAGTCTGCTCGTCGGCCAGCGGCGCACCCACGCCGCAGGCATGGCTGAGCAGGGTATTGCGCGACAGGCGACTGAGCTGTTCGCCTTGCAGTGACACATTGCACAGCGCGCCGAGCCCGGTGTTCACGCCATTGGCGCGCTCGCCGCTGACGACAATCTGCTGCACGATGGCCTGCGCGTTATCGATCCGCGCCCAGGCGGCATCCGACAACACCAGTTGCGCCTCATGGCGGGCCACGGCGACTACGTCCTGCCAGCCCAGCGGGGCTTCACCGATGACGATCTGTTCTGCTCGCGACATCTGCAACGGTCCTTAAAGGGTGGCCACGCGGCGCTGAACGAAACGGTCCACGTAATCGTCAGCGGGCGAGTGAAGGATTTCTTTCGGTGTACCGACCTGAATCAAGCGCCCGTCCTTGAGGATCGCGATGCGATTGCCGATGCGTACCGCTTCGTCCAGGTCGTGGGTAATGAACACGATGGTCTTGTGCAGGCTGGCTTGCAGTTCCAGCAACTGGTCCTGCATCTCGGCGCGAATCAACGGGTCGAGGGCGCTGAACGCTTCGTCCATCAGAATGATGTCGGTGTCGGCTGCCAGTGCTCGTGCCAGACCGACGCGCTGGCGCATGCCACCGGAAAGCTGGTGCGGGTATTTGTTTTCGTAGCCCTTCAGGCCTACGGTCGTTATCCAGTGCTGCGCGCGTTCCTGGCACAGCGCCTTGCTCTCGCCGCGCACTTTCAGGCCGTACGCGACGTTGGCCAGCACGGTCTTGTGCGGCAGCAGGCCGAAGCTCTGGAACACCATGCTGATCTTGTGCCGACGGAATTGGCGCAGCGCCTCCATGTCGTAGCGCAGGATGTCTTCGCCATCGACCAGAATCTCGCCGCTGGTAGGGTCGATCAGGCGGTTGAAGTGGCGTACCAGCGTCGATTTGCCGGAACCGGACAGGCCCATGATGACGAAGATTTCGCCACTGCCGATCGACAGCGACAGGTCGTTGACCCCGACCACGCAGCCAGTTTGCGCCAGTACCTGATCCTTGCTCTGGTTCTGTTTGATCAGCCCCAGTGCTTCCTTTGAGCGGTTGCCAAAAATCTTGAATACGTTTTTAACGACGATCTTGCTCGGTTCCACGCTGCTCATTTGTGCGCCTCATGCCGTGGGCGGCCATAGGCCTGCGTGATACGGTCGATGACGACCGCCAGAATGACGATGGCCAGACCCGCTTCCAGCCCGCGTCCGACGTTGAGCGTCTGAATGCCCACCAGCACGTCTTCACCCAGCCCGCGTGCGCCGATCATCGAGGCGATGACCACCATCGACAGCGCCATCATGGTGGTCTGGTTGATCCCGGCCATGATGCTCGGCATGGCCAGCGGCAGTTGCACGCCAAACAGTTGCTGCCAGCGGTTGGCACCGAAGGCGTTGATGGCTTCCATCACTTCACCGTCAACCTGACGAATGCCCAGGTCGGTCAGACGAATCAATGGCGGCGCGGCGTAGATCACCGTGGCGAAGATGGCCGGGACCTTGCCCAGGCCGAACAGCATAAGCACCGGAATCAGGTAAACGAAGCTGGGCATGGTCTGCATGATGTCCAGCAGCGGCATCAGCACCGAGCGCAGGCGATTGCTGCGCGCGGAGAGAATGCCCAGTGGAATGCCGATCAGTACCGCAATGATCGTGGCGACCAGCATCAGCGCCAATGTCTGCATCAGCTTGTCCCACAACCCGACCGCACCGACCAGAAACAGCAGGCCGACGATGACCAGCGTCGTGACGATCTTGCGTGTCGCGTGCCAGGCAATGCCGCCAACGATTATCAGCATCAGCCACCACGGCGCCATGCGCAGCAGGCTTTCGAGGTTGACGATGGCCCATAGCAGGGTGTCGGAAATGTGCCGGAACACATCGCCATACTGAGTCACCAGCGAGTCGACCCCGTCGTTGACCCAGTTGGCGATCGAGAAAGTGAAGCTTTCAGGAAACATAAGCGGCTCTCAAATGAGGTGTGTCGGGTCAACGTCAGGGCAGTCGGATTTGTCAGTCCGACTGCCCTTTCGTTTACAGCGAAGCGTCCACCTTTTTCGCGGCGTCTTCGCTGATCCATTTGTGCCAGACTTCGGGGTGCTCTTTCAGGAAAATCTTCGCCAGCTTCGGCGATTCGATACGTTCCTTGGCCATGCGCCCCAGGTTCTGGTTGAGCAGGTCGATAGGCAGGTTGACCTTTTCCAGGATGGCGACCAGTTCAGGGGCCTCATCGTGGAACACTTTGGACACGCCGACCTTGATATCGATCGTCTTGTTGACCCCGGCTTTCTCCTCCAGACGCACCAGGTCCACCTGGCCCATGAGCGGAGTCGGCGACCAGTAGTAGGTCAGGATCGGCTCGCCACGTTTGTAGCTGGAGAGAATAGCCGCATCCAGCGCAGGGCCGGTGCCCGGGCGGAAGTTGGTGTATTTGCTTTCCAGGCCATAGCTCTTGAGCATTTCGCTGTTTTCCAGCTCGCAGGTCCAGCCAGCCGGGCAGTTGTAGAAGCGGCCTTTGCCGGGCTCTTCCTGATCCTTGAACACCGCCGAATATTGGGCCAGATCGCTGATGGATTTCAGGTTGGGTGCCTTGGCTTCAAGCTTGCGTTTGGCATCGCCTTCGATCACATAGCGGGGCACATACCAGCCTTCCACTGCGCCAACGATAGGCGCGCCGACACCGACCACTTTTCCGGCTGCGGCGGCCTTGCTCCAGACCTCGCTGCGGCCGACCCATTCTTCGGCAAAGATCTGGATATCGTTGGTGCTCAAGGCGTTTTCCATGGCGATGGAATTACCAGGCAGGGCGTCAACGGTGCAGCCGTAACCCTTGTCCAGAACGACCTGCAGAATGTCGGTCAGCAGCATCGCGCTTTCCCAGTTAAGACCGGCGAATTTCACCGGCTTGCCTGATTCGCACCAGCCGGCAGCCTGACTTGTGCCTGCGCTGGCGAGCAGGCCAGCGGATACCAAGGTGGTCAGCAGGGCCTTTTTCATATTCATTATCGATGCTCCTAAGCCTGAAATGGATGACGGCAGCTTCAAGTAGGCATCCGGCCTGTGGGCATGTTCATGCCCGTTCCCCCGAGTCTGTCGGTTTGATAACCGCAGCCCCCTTAACGTCCGATCATCGGCAGGTTCAAGCCCTGCTCTCTGGCACAGTCGATGGCAATGTCATAACCGGCATCGGCATGGCGCATCACACCGGTGGCCGGGTCGTTATGAAGGACGCGGGCGATGCGTTCGGCGGCTTCGTCCGTACCGTCACAGACGATCACCATGCCGGAGTGCTGCGAGAAGCCCATGCCCACGCCGCCGCCGTGGTGCAGCGAAACCCAGGTCGCGCCGCTGGCGGTATTGAGCAGGGCATTGAGCAGCGGCCAGTCGGAGACGGCATCGGAGCCATCGCGCATGGATTCGGTTTCGCGGTTGGGGCTGGCGACCGAACCGGAGTCCAGGTGGTCGCGGCCGATTACCACCGGTGCCGACAGCTCGCCGCTGCGAACCATTTCATTGAAGGCCAGACCCAGCTTGGCGCGCTGACCCAGGCCGACCCAGCAGATGCGCGCGGGCAGCCCCTGAAAACTGATGCGTTCACGGGCCATGTCCAGCCAGTTGTGCAGGTGATCGTCGTCGGGAATCAGTTCCTTGACCCTGGCGTCGGTCTTGTAGATGTCTTCTGGGTCACCCGACAGCGCGGCCCAGCGGAACGGCCCGATGCCGCGGCAGAACAACGGGCGGATGTAGGCCGGGACGAAACCGGGGAAATCGAAGGCATTGGCGACGCCGACTTCTTTGGCCATCTGGCGAATGTTGTTGCCATAGTCGAAGGTAGGAATGCCCGCTTGCTGGAAGGCGAGCATGGCTTCGACGTGTTCGGCCATCGATTGCTTGGCCGCCTTGACCACACTGGCCGGCTCGCTGACCGAGCGGGCACGGTACTCGTCCCAGGTCCAGCCTTTGGGCAGGTAGCCATTGAGCGGGTCGTGGGCGCTGGTCTGGTCGGTGACCATGTCCGGGCGCACACCGCGACGGACCATTTCCGGCAGAATTTCTGCTGCGTTGCCGCACAGGGCGATGGAGATGGCTTTGCCTTCGGCGGTGTATTTGGCAATGCGCGCCAGAGCGTCATCCAGATCAGCGGCCTGTTCGTCGACGTAGCGGGTCTTGATGCGGAAATCGATACGGCTCTGCTGACATTCGATGTTCAGCGAGCAGGCCCCGGCCAATGTCGCGGCCAGCGGCTGCGCGCCACCCATGCCGCCCAAACCTGCGGTCAGCACCCAGCGACCCTTGAGATTGCCGTCATAGTGCTGGCGTCCGGCTTCGACGAAGGTTTCGTAGGTGCCTTGCACGATTCCCTGGCTGCCGATGTAGATCCAGCTGCCTGCGGTCATCTGGCCATACATTGCCAGGCCCTTGGCATCCAGTTCGTTGAAGTGCTCCCAGCTGGCCCAGTGCGGCACCAGGTTGGAATTGGCGATCAGTACGCGCGGGGCGTTGCTGTGGGTCTTGAACACACCAACCGGCTTGCCGGACTGCACCAGCAGGGTCTCATCATCGTTGAGCTGAGTGAGGCTTTCGACGATTTTGTCGTAGCACTCCCAGTTGCGCGCAGCGCGACCGATGCCACCATAAACCACCAATTCGTTGGGGTTCTCGGCGACTTCCGGGTCGAGGTTGTTCATCAACATGCGCAGCGGCGCTTCGGTCAGCCAGCTTTTGGCTGTCAATTGAGTGCCGCGGGCAGCCCGTACGACGCCTTCGCGATGGCGGGTCCAGTTCTGCTTCAGGTCTTGATTATTCTCGGTCACAAAAAAATCCTCGGCGATCAATGCGAACCAGCCCGTTGAAGGGCGAACAGTGCCTGGCGAAGCAGGCCGATTCAGTCCAGTAGAAAGACAGAATGTCTAGCCTGTCTCTACTTGTACATACAAGCATATGCAATCAGAAGACCAACTTTGTCTGGCGGCTGTTCATTGATCGTTCGATGACCCTGCGGCTCAGTGTTTTCAGGGGGTAGCGGACTTTTCCGAGCAGGCGAACAATGTGTGAGGCGAGGTCAGGCGTGTTACCTGAAGCGTGATTTGCGCGCTTTTGGGGCGGCAGGTAACAGAATGGTGCGGTAAATGTGCGCAGGGTCGCAGGGTCAACATCGGTCATTTATAGATACCTGAAAAATCCCCGTTGGGAGGGCCTGAATTGTGTTGCCTGAGGATGGGAACGATCCCGCTCAAGCATGCGTCATACCCAAGCCTGAGCGAGCATTCACTGGCCCCCGATTAGTCTTTACGGGCACTTTCATGTTTAAATTGAACGCTCGTTCAAGTTAAACCGGTGGTTCGCTGCCCGCTCACAACAGGAGGCTTATCCTTGCCGTATCCGCTTTTTGCAGTTGGTTTTATCAGTCCGGAGGCACGCAACCGATGAGCTCTCCGAGTACTTCTTCAAGCGGCAACGTCCGCATGAACGCTCCAGTGTTCTACTTCGCTGCGAGCTTTATTCTGATTTTTGGCATCGTTGTCATTGCCTTCCCGCAAGCCAGCGGAGAATGGCTGCTGGCGGCGCAAAACTGGGCGGCCAATACGGTCGGCTGGTACTACATGATGGTCATGACGCTGTATCTGGTCTTCGTGGTGGTCACCGCCTTGTCGGGCTTCGGCAAGATCAAGCTCGGCGCCGACCACGACGAACCCGAGTTCAGTTACCTGTCATGGGCCGGGATGCTGTTTACCGCCGGCATCAGCATCACGCTGTTCTTTTTCTGCGTTTCAGAGCCACTGACGCACCTGCTGCAACCGCCGCAGGGCGAAGGCGGTACGGCTGAGGCCGCGCGTCAGGGCATGCAGTTGCTGTTTCTGCACTGGGGCCTGCATGGCTGGGGCGTGTTTGCCTTTGTCGGCATGGCGCTGGCCTACTTCGCTTATCGCCACAACCTGCCGCTGGCCCTGCGTTCGGCGTTGTACCCGCTGATCGGCAAGCGCATCAATGGCCCTATCGGTTACGCGGTCGATGGCTTCGGCATCATTGCGACCATCTTCGGCTTGGGCGCAGACATGGGCTTCGGGGTATTGCACCTCAATTCCGGTCTGGATTACCTGTTTGGCGTGGCGCATACCCACTGGATTCAGGTCGGTCTGATTACCCTGATGATGGGCGCGGCGATTCTGGTCGCGATAGCCGGTGTCGACAAGGGCGTGCGCGTCATGTCCGACATCAACATGCTGCTGGCCTGTGCGCTGCTGCTGTTCGTGCTGTTTGCCGGCCCGACTCAGCACTTGCTCAACACGCTGGTGCAGAACATCGGTGACTACCTGGGTGCACTGCCGAGCAAGAGTTTCGACGTGTATGCCTACAACGAGCCGAGTGACTGGCTGGGCGGCTGGACCGTGTTCTATTGGGCCTGGTGGATTGCCTGGGCGCCGTTCGTGGGCCTGTTCATTGCGCGCATCTCGCGTGGCCGGACCATCCGTGAGTTCGTCTTCGGTGTGTTGCTGATCCCGCTGGGTTTCACCCTGGCCTGGATGTCGATCTTCGGCAACAGCGCCATCGATCAGGTGCTCAACCACGGCATGACTGCGCTGGGCCAGTCGGCCATCGATGATCCGTCGATGACCCTGTACCTGCTGCTGGAAACCTATCCGTGGAGCAAGACTGTCATTGCGGTCACGGTATTTATCAGCTTTGTGTTCTTTGTCACCTCTGCCGATTCGGGCACGGTGGTGCTGTCGACGCTTTCCGCCAAAGGCGGCAACCCTGACGAAGACGGTCCGAAATGGCTGCGGGTGTTCTGGGGTGTGGCGACTGCACTGATCACCAGCGGCCTGCTGTTCTCGGGCAGTATCGATGCGCTTAAATCAGCGGTGGTGCTGACGTCGTTGCCGTTCTCGCTGATCCTGCTACTGATGATGTGGGGCCTGCACAAAGCGTTCGTCATGGAATCCCAGCGCCAGATTGCGCAACTGTATTCGCTGGCACCAGTGTCCGGCTCACGACGTGGCGGCTGGCGTCAGCGTCTGAGCCAGGCCGTGCATTACCCGTCGCGAGACGAGGTGTATCGCTTCCTTGACCAGACCGTGCGTCCAGCGATTGAAGAAGTGACAGCGGTGTTTGTCGAGAAGGGCTTGAGCGTGGTCAACGTACCTGACCCTTCCAACGACTCGGTGACCCTGGAAATCGGTCATGGCGAAGAGCGTCCGTTCATCTATCAGGTGCAGATGAAGGGCTTCTTCACCCCTTCGTTCGCCCGCGGCGGCATGGGTTCCAAACAGTTTAACAACCGCCGCTACTACCGCGCCGAGGTTCACCTGAGCGAAGGCAGTCAGGACTACGACCTGGTGGGCTACACCAAGGAACAGGTCATCAACGACGTGCTCGACCAGTACGAACGGCATATGCAGTTCTTGCACCTGGTGCGGTGATAGGGGATTAAGAGCACCTATCGTTCCTCACGCTCTGCGCCACGCCCCATGTTCAGGCGAGGACGCAGAGCGTCCAGAACGGCATGCGACGCGGAGCGTCGCACGATGGCTGACGTCATCGTTCTCCAGGCTCCAGCGTAGGCGCGAGATTGTTTCGGGCTCATGTACTCTCCCGCTCCACCAATCTGCACTCCAGCAAATTCAGCCGCTGTATGTCTCCCTCCACCGGCAACACGCCAAGGCTTTCAAGCACACGCGTTGCGGCCAGTACGCCGATCTCCAGCGCTGGCGGTTTGATGGTGGTCAGGCTAGGGAGCATCATTTCTGCGAAGGCGTAATCGCCAAAGCCCATCACGGCACAATCCTTTGGTATATGCAGGCCTGCGCGCTGGCTGGCGAGCAGGGCACCGGCTGCCAGGTTGTCGTTGGCGAAGAAGATGGCGTCGGGGCGCGGTGTTTGGCTCATTAGTGTTTCCATGGCCTGTTTGCCCGCCTCGAACGGCGCGCGTCCGGCGTCAGGGATAAAGACCCACGGTTTGATGCCGAGCCCTTCAAGTGTGGCGATATAGCCGTCACGCCGCTCCAGTGCGCTGAAGTCGCCTGCAATGCTGTTCTGCACGAACGCGATGCGGCGGTAGCCCTTGTCGTACAAATAGCGGGCTGCCGTGACGCCGACGTCATAGTGAGAAAAGCCAATCTGGATCGGGCTGCGTTCGGGCTGGTGGTCCCAGGTTTCGATCACCGGGACATCGGTCTGCTCGATCATTTTCTCGGTAGCCGGGCTGTGGAAACGACTGGTCAGCACCAGTGCTGCCGGTGACCAGCCCAGAAACGCCCGCACTGCGCTTTCTTCCTGTTCGGCGGAAAAGTAGCTGGAGGCCAGCAGCAACTGAAAACCATGCTGGCTCAGCGTGTCGCTGAAACCCTGAATGGTGTTGGCGAAGATCGGCCCGGAGATGTTGGGAATCACCATCGCTACCACACGGCTGCGCGCCGACGCCAGGCCGCCTGCCACCAGATTGGGCACATAGCCCAGCGCATTGACCACGGCTGCAATCCGCTCACGCAGTTCGGGCGAGACTTGCTCCGGCTGATTGAAATAGCGCGATACGGTAATGGCCGAGACACCGGCCTCACGCGCCACTGCCGTGATCGTCACCCGGCCTGCGCCTCGGCGTTTGCGTGTCGCGGGTTTCTCGTCGGCCATGCTCGATCACTTCGTATAAAAGTAAAAAGAATATAAAACTAATTTTTCAGTATTGGACGATCTATTCGCCGTTTCCTGATACTGGCGATGTTAGCGCTAACAAAGATGGTTTGTCTGCTACTCGCCACCGCGAATGCCCGGACCCCGGTTTAGCCAGCAATCAACAGGCGCCAGTGCGTATCGCATTGTCGGATCAGGGCATATTTCAGGTAGGCACGCAGATGCACACAACACATGGGGATAGCATCAAACACACACTACTGGCGCAAGCCATCGATCAGGCTCATGCGGCGCGGGGGCGCCGTTATGGCTGGCTGTTGATGGGGCTTGCGGCGTTGCCGTGGGTTCCGGCAATGGCAGATAACGCAGCAACGCAGAGCATTGAAACGGTAGCGCTGGAGTCCGTCACCGTAACGGCCACGCGCCGTGAAGAGTCGCTGCAAAAAGTACCGGTCGCAGTTTCGGTAATTCAGGGCGAACAGCTGGAGCGGGACAATCGCAACGGCGTGGCCAGCATCGTTCAGCAAGTGCCTTCGCTGAATTTCCGTACCGGTGCGTCCAACAAGGACACCTCGCTGTTCATTCGCGGTGTCGGCACCATTTCCACCTCGCCGGGTGTCGAGCCTACAGTGGCGACAGTCATCGATGGCGTGGTGTACGCGCGTCCGGGCCAGGCCACGCTGGACCTGCTCGACCTTGAGCGCATCGAAGTGCTGCGCGGCCCGCAAGGTACGTTGTTTGGCAAGAATGCCTCGGCTGGCGTGCTCAACGTCACCACCAAGGCGCCGACCGAAGAGACCCACGGTTACATCGATCAGTCGTATTACAGCGGCAACGAAAGCCGCACCCGTTTCGGCATCGGCGGCAGTCTGATTCCGCAGACCCTCAAGGGCTCGATTACCACACTGTTCGGCAGCTATGACGGCAACGTCGATAACAAGCTCAACGGTCATGAAGTCAACGGTTACAACCGTAAGGGCGCGCGCGGCAAGCTGGAATTTACACCCAACGACGACATCACCTTCACCCTTGCCGCGGACTACATGCAGTCCCATGACGACGCGCCCAATGGCGTAGTGAGCAAGGCGCTGACCCCAGCGTTCGCCAGTGCGCTGTCACCGGTGCGCGCCGACAGTGACAACCGTGATGTGCTCAGTGATTACCGCAGCCATGTCGAGGACGTCAACAAGGGCCTGTCCGGCCAGCTTGACTGGCAACTGGGCGATTACACCCTGACCTCCATTACCGCCTGGCGGGGCTGGGATAACACCCAGTATCAGGATGGCGACCGTCTCGGCACCGTCACCGCTGCATTCCCCGGCACCGAAGACAAAGGCGATCTGGAGTTCAATCAGTACTCTCAGGAGCTACGTCTGGCATCGCCAAAGGGCCAGTTTGTCGAGTATGTCGGCGGTCTGTTCTATATGCATGGCAAGAGCGACGAGACCTACCAGCGCACGCTCATCACGCCAACCCGTCAGGACCGTGGTATCGCCGATTACAGCACCACCACCGACAGCTATTCGGTATTCGGCGAAACCACCTTCAACTTCACCCCGGACTTCCGTGCGATTGCCGGGGCGCGCTGGACCCACGATGATCTGGAATACGACCATCGCCGCGTTTCGACATCGGCGACCACGGTCAGCGGCATTCAGCCTGCGACCAGCAGTTCCGGTTCGGTGGACGAGGATGGCAAGTCCGGTCGGCTGGGTCTGCAGTACGACCTGAACGACAGCGTGATGACCTACATCACCTACTCGCGCGGCTATAAAGGCCCGGCTTACAACGTGTTCTTCAACATGCAGCCGCGTGACACCGACGCTTTGAAACCGGAGACCTCGAACACCTGGGAAGTCGGGGTCAAGGCCACCACCTGGAACAATCGCCTGACCACCAACCTGGCGGTGTTCCATAGCGATTACGATAACTATCAGGCGAACTTCTTCGACAGCGTTGCCGGGCAGGTCGTTACGCGGCTGATCAACGCAGGCAGTGTCAGTACTGAAGGCGTCGAACTGGATTACGCCTTGCAGGCCACCCGTAACCTGAAATCCTCCGGCGCGCTGTCTTACACCAAGGCGCGCATCGACAGCTTTGCCTGCCCGGCCGGTGCAGCGGCGTCGTGCAACGTCGATGGCAAAACCCTGCCGTATAGCCCTGACTGGAAAAGCTACGTTCGTGCCGACTACACCATCCCGCTGGACAACGGTCTGGATATCGAGCTGGGCACCGATTACAGATGGCAGAGCGAAGTGCAGTACGACATCAGCCAGAACCCGGACACCAAGCAGGGCGCTTACGGCATCTGGAATGCCAGCGTGGCATTGGCCGATTACAACAGTGGCTGGCGCGTGGCGCTGCTCGGCAAGAATCTGGCAGACAAGTCCTATTCGCCGATGCTGGCCACCGGTGGTAGCTATGTTTACCGGTCTGTACCGCGTGATGACGAGCGTTATTTCGGCGTACAGCTACGCAAGGATTTTTGAGTCGTGGCACGCGGTAACACAGTAAGGAGTGAAGAATGAGCACGACTGCTCGACAGATGAAACTCGGCGCTTTTCTGATGGCCACCGGGCACCACGTTGCGGCTTGGCGTCACCCTGATGTGCCTGCCGATGCAGGGCTGGATTTCAAGCACTATCGGCACGTGGCCAAGGTCGCGGAAGCGGCAAAATTCGACACGTTGTTCGTGGCCGACAGCGTGGCTGCCGCCACCGGCGATATCGCCAGCCGCATGGCCCGTTCTGATCATTTCGAGCCGCTGACCCTGCTCTCGGCGTTGAGCGCGGTGACCGATCACATCGGTCTGATCGCGACGGCGACCACCACCTACAACGAGCCGTATCACGTTGCTCGCAAGTTCGCCTCGCTGGATCACTTGTCCGGGGGGCGAGCGGGCTGGAATCTGGTGACCTCCGATGCCGCCGCCGAAGCGCAGAACTTTGGTCGCGCCGAGCATGTGGGGCATGCCGAGCGTTATAGCCGCGCACGGGAGTTTCATCAGGTGGTGACCGGCCTGTGGGACAGCTGGGCAGATGACGCGTTTACCCGCGACAAGACCAGCGGTGAATATTACGACCCGGCCAAATTACATGTGCTCAATCATCACGGTGAGCACTTCAGTGTCAAAGGCCCGCTGAACGTGGCGCGTTCGCCGCAAGGGCAGCCCGTGGTCGTGCAGGCGGGTTCCTCTGAAGTCGGCCGCGATCTGGCGGCGCAGACCGCGGAAGTGGTGTTCACCGCACAGACCTCGCTGGCCAGTGCCCAGGCGTTTTATGCGGACATCAAGGGCCGCCTTGGCGCATACGGACGTGACGCAGATTCGCTGAAAGTCATGCCCGGCTTGTTCATTGTCGTGGCCGAAACCGAGGCGTTGGCGAAAGCGAAATTCGAGTCGTTTCAGGAGCTGGTCGAGCCTCAGGTGGGTGTCGCCCTGTTAGGCCGTATGCTGGGCAATTTCGACCTGTCAGGCTACCCGCTGGACGGCCCATTGCCAGAGCTGCCGCTGACTGACAGCGGCCAGCGTAGCCGGCAGAAACTGCTCACCGAACTGGCCGATCAGGAAAACCTGACCCTGGCGCAGCTGGGACGGCGGATTGCCGGTGGGCGAGGGCATCACAGCCTGATCGGTACGCCTGAGCAGATCGCCGATGAGCTGCAAACCTGGTTCGAACACGGCGCGGCAGACGGCTTCAACGTGCTGGTGCCGCATTTGCCGGGAGGTCTGGAAGACGTCGCACAATTGCTGGTGCCGGAGCTGCAGCGGCGCGGGCTGTTTCGTACTGAATATGAAGGCACAACGTTGCGCGAGAACCTGGGGCTGCAGCGGCCTGCTTACAAATTTTGATCGTTGCCGCATGCAAGTCCTGATGAGCGCAGAAAGCGGGCTTCTGCCCGCAGGGCGTGGGAGCGACCGGGGCGGTGGTCCGCATTGTTCGCGAAGACGGTATTTCAGACGATGAATTTTCAGTGCTTGTACCGGCCCTTTCGCGAACAAGTTCGCTCCCACGGCCTTCGGCCAGAATCAAAGGCAGATTTTTATACAGAATTAAGGGATCCCCCATGAAACCATTCACGTTTATCGCCGCCATTCTGGCTTTCAGCGGTTTGCTCAACACAGCCTTTGCCGACGAACCTGGCACTCTGCGCATTGGCTATCAGAAGGGCTCGATCACGCTGGTGCTGGCCAAGGAACATGGCCTTCTGGAGAAGCGCTTTGCTGCTACAAAAGTCAAATGGATCGAATTCCCGGCCGGGCCGCAGATGCTTGAAGCACTGAATATCGGCAGTCTGGACATTGCCTCTACCGGTGACATTCCGCCGATCTTTGCTCAGGTTGCCGGGGCAGACCTGGTCTACATCGGCGCAGAACCGGCCAAGCCACAGGCGGAAACCATACTGGTGCGCAACGAAAGCCCGCTGCACAGCGTGGCAGAGCTGAAAGGCCGCAAGGTCGCACTTCAGAAAGGCTCCAGCTCGCATAACGTGGTGTTGCGCTTGTTGAACAAGGCAGGGTTGACGTTCAAGGATATTCAGCCGATCTACCTGACCCCCGCCGATGCCCGCGCCGCCTTTGAAAACGGCAGTGTCGATGCCTGGGCAATCTGGGACCCGTACTACTCCATCGCCCTGAACGAAGGCCATAGCCGCCTGCTGGCCAATGGCGAAGGGCTTGGACTGTCCGGGCCGTTCTATACCGCACGCCGGGCTTTTGCCGAGAAAAATGCGGCGTTTGTGCAGCAGGTTCGCGACGAACTGACGGTTGCCGATGGGCTGACTCGCTCGCAACGCAACGAAAGCATTCAGATCCTGGCGCGCAGCATGGGCTTGTCCGAAGCGGTCATCACTCAGTATCTTGATCATCGACCTGAATCACCGAGCCTGCCGATCACAGCCGAGATCGTGCGTGCGCAGCAGGCGACCGCCGATCTGTTTTACGACAACCACCTGATACCCAAGCGGGTCGATATCCAGCAGGTGGTCTGGCAAAAGCCATGATTCTCGCGTGGCGAGCAGACGCTTCTGGCTCGCCAACGCACCGCAAGACGCCTCGAATATCCCCCAGACAAGAGAGGATTCAATGACTTACATCGCTGCCGAAAATCGTTACAACGACATGCCTTATCGCCGTACCGGCCGCAGCGGGCTGGTGCTTCCAGCGCTGTCGCTCGGCCTGTGGCACAACTTCGGTGACAGCACGCCGATCGACACCCAGCGCGCCATGCTGCGCACAGCGTTCGATCTGGGCATCAACCATTTCGACCTGGCCAACAACTATGGCCCGCCCTACGGCAGCGCCGAGATCAACTTCGGTCGCCTGCTGCGCGAAGACTTCAAGCACTACCGCGATGAACTGATCATCTCCAGCAAGGCTGGCTGGGACATGTGGCCAGGGCCGTACGGGCAGGGCGGTGGTTCGCGTAAATACGTGCTCGCCAGCCTCGATCAGAGCCTGCAGCGCATGGGCCTGGATTACGTCGATATTTTCTATTCCCACCGTTTCGACCCGGACACTCCGCTGGAAGAAACCGCCAGCGCGCTGGCTACGGCAGTGCAGCAGGGCAAGGCGTTGTACATCGGTATCTCGTCGTATTCCGGGGCCAAGACCCGCGAAATAGCGGCGTTGCTCAAAGAGTGGAAAGTGCCGTTGCTGATTCACCAGCCGGCTTACAACCTGCTCAACCGCTGGGTCGAGAAAGACCTGCTCGACGCTACCGAAGAGCTGCGCGCTGGCGTGATCGCGTTTACTGCGCTGGCCCAAGGGCTGCTGTCGGACAAGTACCTGAACGGCGTGCCCAAGGATGCGCGGGTCAATCGTCCGGGCGGCGGCTCGTTGCAGGCTTCGCACCTGTCCGAGCAGAACATCGCCCACGTGCGTGCGCTTAACGAAATCGCCCAGCGTCGTGGTCAGAGCCTGGCACAAATGGCCCTGGCCTGGACGCTGCGTGACCCGCGCGTGACGTCAGCGCTGATTGGTGCGAGCCGTCCCGAGCAGATCATCGAAAACGTCGGCGCGCTGAAGAACCTGGCGTTCAGCCCGGAAGAACTGGCCGAGATCGACAGCTTTGCGGTAGAAGGCGGAATCAACCTGTGGGAAAAGCCGTCACTGGCTGAGTAAGCACAGCCGTTTCCGGGTAATAAGTCAGGCCCTGCGTGGGCCGCCATCGCACGTTGAAAAATGCGCTTGGCGGCTCACTCGCCTGCACCGGCAGCAATGCCGGGTTGTTCAGTGGCTTCCACTGAATAACGAAGAAGGAGGTCCTCATGATTTTTTCCTTCTGCCCTCGGCAATGATCAATGGGTCGGCTGAGTACTGCGATGGAATCTCGTCCAGTGTCCAGAGATGAAACGCTGCGGCCGGGGCGAAATGCGGGTCTGGCGGCGCCTTGGTGTGATACTCGGGATAGTGCGTCTGAAAGTCGATGGCGGCCTGCACGAGCATTGGTTCACTGAAGCGCCTGCCCCAGAACGCCGCCGTAATGGGTAATTGCTTTGGCACGCCTGTCGCGCCATGACCGATGGGCAGTGTCAGCATGGGCCAGGCCAGCGCGTTGGGCATATCGAAGTACATACGCTGTACCGGGAGTGTCTTCGCCAGTGCGCCTGCCCGCTCGCCGATGTGAGCTCCGAGCGGTAGCACCATCATGAAGTCAATCTGATAGTCATTCAGTACCTTTTCAAAACCTCCCTGTTGTTGACGACGTCTGTTCTCCGCTTCAAGTCTGATCCCCACTGGAATGAGTGAGGCAGCCTGATCGAAGGACTCCGGATGTCTTTGTAGCAAATAGTCTCTGTGGTCTTGATTCTCCAGCAAGTCTGCAAAATCGCGCACGGCCGACCAGTGCCGGGTTTCCAGTTGGTTGGCGTAACTGGTAACGGCTTGAGCGTTGACGCTCATCAGAATGCTGCCATCACTGTTCAGCAGGTCATGAATGGGTTCTGGCGAGGAGTAAGGAATGTTTTCAAGGATTTCAGCATCCAGCCAAGGAAAGTCGATGACCTTGGCACCCAGCGCTACAAGCTGATCTTTGAACCTGATGAAGGCAGCGCCGTAGTCCTGATCGTAAGACTGCGCAGGTGGTTGGCCTGGCGAAGACATCCAGTCCGTCTGCGGAATGCCTATGGTCAGCCCTTCCAGAGTAACAGAGCCGGGGGTAGGGGTAATGCAAAGCTGCTCGCCTATCGATGGGGCCGACAAGCTTTGCGGGTCGTTTTCTCCATCAGGGCCGGCAATGATGGACAGTATCAGCGACGCATCGCGAATCGAACGGGCCATGGGGCCGACCACATCCCAACCGCTTCGCAGTGGCATCACGCCGGCGCCAGACACCAGCCCCAGCGATGGTTTTATTGCGCTGGCACCATTGGCTGCGGCAGGAATGATAATCGAGCCGGCCGTCTCTTCGCCCAGCGCTGCGGCGCACAGACGCGCCACCGGAGCGACCCCCGAGCCCTGACTGGACCCGCCTGGCGTACGTGTAGGGTCCCACGCATTCCCAGCAAACTGGCCGACCGTATGGGTCGAGAGTTCGGAGCAGATGGTATGACCGATAATGATTGCGCCCTGAGCCCTTAGCCGGGCTACGCATGTTGCATCACGTAATGCCAGGTTGCCGGAAAAAGCCTGAGTGCCGTTTTTGCTTTCAAGGCCCTGGAGGGCGAAGGAGTCTTTTATGCCGAAGGGGATTCCGCACAGCGGAGGTGCCGGACCGCGTTCATCGTCTGGAGTGGTCAGCCATTGATCGGCGAGTATTGCCTGCTTCAACAGTGTCGAGAAATCTTCCAGCCGCACAAAAGCGTTGTATTTGCCGTTATTGCCGTAGGTTTCTTCCGGGCCATTGAACTGAAGGATGCGGTTCCAGTACGCCATGAACAGTTGTTCAGAGGTCAGCTTTTCAGGATTGCCCTCGCGCAGCAGTGCGGCGAGTTCGACGATGTCGTAGTCAACAATCCGCTCGCGTTTTTCAATGCTGGCACCATGCGGCAGTGCTGCAAGCAAACGTAAATTATTGGCGTGCTGTCGGGCGTCAGGTTCGCCGAGTAATTTATTTTCCATATTGATCAGCTCCTTATGACTCCTTGAGTGGAGTCAAAAGAAGCTAATCATTAACGGGCGTGACGGGTAACTGTCAGAAATGACAGTGCCTGAGACGGCTCAGCCCTCGTCAGCCTCGTCGTCATCCCCGCCATCGACCTTCATGCCCAGTTCCTTGATCTTGCGGGTCAAGGTGTTGCGGCCCCAGCCCAGCAGCACGGCGGCGTCGCGGCGGCGGCCGGCGGTGTGCTTGAGGGCGGTTTCGATCATGATCCGCTCGAAAGTCGGCACAGCGCTGTCCAGCAGGCTGGACTGACCGCGAGACAACGCCTGGTCGGCCCACTGACGCAGCGCCTGTTCCCAGTTGGTGACCGGTGCGGCGTCCTGCGGCAGGCTCAGCAGTTCCGGTGGCAGATCGCTGATGTGCACTTCACGGCCCGAGGCCATGACGGTGATCCAGCGGCAGGTGTTTTCCAGCTGTCGCACGTTGCCAGGCCACGGCAGATGCTTGAGGTATTCCTCGGTCTCGGCCTTGAGCAGCTTGGGTTCGACTGCCAGTTCCTGAGCCGCGCGGCTGAGGAAGTGCTTGGCCAGGGTCGGGATGTCTTCGCGGCGGTCCGACATGCGCGGAATGTGGATACGGATCACGTTCAGGCGATGGAACAAGTCCTCACGGAACTTGCCGGCCTGCACCAGGGTTTCCAGGTTCTGGTGTGTCGCGGCAATGATCCGCACATCGACCTTGACCGGCGTGTGCCCGCCTACACGGTAGAACTCGCCATCGGCCAGCACGCGCAGCAGACGGGTCTGGGTGTCGGCTGGCATATCGCCGATTTCATCGAGAAACAGCGTGCCGCCGTCGGCCTGTTCAAAACGACCGCGACGCAGGTTGGCCGCGCCGGTGAATGCGCCTTTTTCGTGGCCGAACAGCTCCGATTCCATCAAGTCCTTGGGAATCGCCGCCATGTTCAGCGCAATGAACAGCGAGGCCGAACGCGGGCTGTGGCGGTGCAGTGCATGAGCGACCAACTCTTTACCGGTCCCCGATTCACCGTTAATCAGAACAGTGATGTTGGAGTGGCTCAGGCGCCCGATAGCGCGAAACACTTCCTGCATCGCGGGCGCTTCGCCAATGATTTCAGGGGTGCGGGTCAGGGTCGGTGCGACGTCCAGGCCTTGCTGTTCCTGGGCGTGCTGATTGGCACGCTTGACCAGCGAGACGGCTTCGTCGACGTCAAACGGCTTGGGCAGGTACTCGAAAGCGCCACCCTGATAAGACGCCACGGCGCTGTCCAGATCTGAATGGGCGGTCATGATGATCACCGGCAGACGCGGATGCTGCTCGCGAATCCGCGCCAGCAGGTCCAGACCACTGGCACCGGGCATGCGGATGTCGGAAATGATCACGTCCGGCTGCTGACGGGCCAGACGGCTCATCACCCCGTCGGCGCTATCGAAGCTCTGCGTGGTCATGCCTTCCTGTTGCAAGGCCTTTTCCAGTACCCAGCGGATAGAACGATCGTCGTCTACGATCCAGACAGTTTCACTACGGCTCATGTCGAAGCTGCTCCTTGTTCCAGCGGCAGGAAGATCGAGAACGTGGTGTGGCCGGGATGGCTGTCACACTCGATCAGGCCCTGGTGCTGGCTGATGATGTTCTGGGTAATGGCAAGACCTAGCCCTGTGCCATCCGGGCGGCCACTGACCATCGGGTAAAAAATGGTTTCCTGAAGTTCGGCCGGAATACCGGGGCCGTTGTCGATAATTTCGATCTTGCTGACCAGTCGATGGCGAACGTGGCCGATGGTGAACTGGCGCATCGCGCGGGTGCGCAGGGTGATCCGTCCCAGGCGCAGCTCGTTCTGGCCGCTGATGGCCTGCATGGCGTTGCGCACGATATTGAGCACGGCCTGGATCATTTGCTCGCGGTCGATCAAGACGTCGGGAATGCTTGGGTCATAGTCGCGCACCAGCGTGATGCAGCCCTGACTTTCGGCCTCGACCAGGCTGCACACTCGTTCAAGCACTTCGTGCACGTTGGTCATCGCCAGCGACGGCAGCTTGTTGGAGCCCAGCATACGGTCGACCAGATTACGCAAACGGTCGGCCTCTTCGATGATCACGTTGGTGTAATCCTTGAGGCTTTCTTCAGGCAGCTCGCGGGCCAGCAGCTGTGCGGCGCCGCGAATGCCGCCCAGCGGATTCTTTATTTCGTGAGCCAGGCCACGCACCAGCATCTTGGTGGTTTCCTGCTTGGACAACTGGGCCTCTTCCTTGGTAATGCGCAGCAATCGATCTCGTGGGTGCACTTCTAGCAGCAGCAGGGTATCGCCCTTGCTGAGAATCGGCGTCACGGCATAGTCGACAGTCAGTGTCTGACCGGTCAGTGCGGTGAGCATCGCTTCGCGCTTGGTGAAAGGATGAGCCTGTTCCACTGCCTGACGCAGCGAACTCAGTGCCTCAGCCGACTCGGTGAACAGCTCGCTGATGAATTGCCCATGGCTGCGCTGCCCGCTGATGGCGAGCAGCATTTCCGCTGCCGGGTTCATGTACTCAAGTCGCAGGTCGGCGTTGAGCAGAATGGTGGCAGTGGTCAGGTTATCCAGTAACAGTCTGTGCAGCGCGTCGCTGATAGTCATGAATCGTGTTGACCTCTTTTGGCACATTGCAGTTGCGCAATGCTGGTGCTGGTTGGTCTGCGCCAGCAGGAGCAAGGCCACCAATACGGTGCTGTCTCAGTGAAGTTGCAAAAACCAAACCAAGGCTCCGAAAAGAAGCGCTTTATCTGCAAAATCGGGCCGTTTTTCGAGCGAGTGCCCGCATACGGCGCTACTTTCAGTGCGTTCCTGAACCAAATTGGACTGTATTGTTGCGCAGGTGTGCAGGTGGCGCACCAAAAAGGTGCTTCTGTGTTGTCGAGGATCAGAAGAAAGGCAGGATGCTGCTTTTAGGCTCGGGCTTGTCCTTGAGCGGACATTCCGGGCGCACTCCGTAGTCACCCTCCTTGCAGGGATGAGTCGCGCGCTTTTGCGCGAGTGAAATGCGCTGCACGTGAAACGGCTGGTTCGGCGTTTTTTCCAGGACACGGCCAAGTTCGTCGAAAATCTCTACCGATAATTGATGCGTGCCCCGATCCACATTGCTCAGCGGGAAGACAGGGCTGCGTCCGGCCTCGCCGACGGCAACGCCATCCAGCAATAGCCGGTAGCTGTGACCCGGCTGTAAAACCGGTTCGCTGGTGACGGTAACGATCAGATCGCCACTGGGATTGACCAGCGTGGCGTCCGGCTCGGGCACCAGAATTCTCAGCAGTTGATAATGAAACATCGGCTGCACTGCGGGTTTGGCGGGGTGCGCTTTCAGGGTTCGGGTCGGCGGGGTGCCGGTCATGTTGTTGCTGCGTGGAATATCAACGCGTGTGGCGTTCTTGCGCGGCTGGTCGGTAAACACCCGATTGCCTTGCGCGTCGATGTAGGTATAGACGTCGGCAGCGGCTGGCAGCGCTATCAGCAGCAGCAAGCAGATCAGCGCGCTGTGCATTCTGTGTCTGTTCATGGTTTGCCGAGGTGCACGCGTTGAATGGTCAGCGTAATGGTCTCGCTCTGCTGAATGATCCGCTCGCCGTCTTTCACCACTACCGCGAAGCTGTGCTCGCCACGATCGATGTTGACCACCTGAAAGCGCGGCAGGTTGGAGGGCTGCCCATACAGATTGCCGTCCAGCAGCAATTGCAGGCGATGGTTCTGTTGCAGGCGTGGCTGAATCTTCACGCCTATGATGAACGTGCCGTTGTTGGCACGTAATGCTTCATCGGCTGGCAGGTCTGTCAGTTCCAGCACGTCATAGGCCGTCTGTGGCTGTGATTGTGGCTGAGGTTGTGCCGGGGCCGGTTGCGGCGCACTGTTGACGACCGGTCTGGAAGGCGTCTGCGTTTCTATGCTGTTGAGTGGCGGCAACTCGACCACTTCGGTCTTGGCCCCGTTGGGCGGCTGGTTGCTGAACGCGGTGTTACCGTTCGCATCGGTGTACTTATAGATCTGCGCCAGCGCGGGCAGGCTGATCAACAGCAGCAGGCAAATCAGACTTTGACGCATGGGACTCTCGACAGCAATGGCACAATTGGCCGTCAGCATAGAACACATCGCCCTATGCTGCGCTATCCGCCTGATGTGTCAGAGTTTCGCAGGACAAAGGTCGGCAGTGGCCAGTACCAGCGCCTGATCGTGAATCGGGTCGGTCTGATAACGCTTCAGCGCCGCATCCAGTTGCATCTGGCAGGTTTCCGCCTTGCGCAGTGGCTGGAAGTCCGCGTAGGCCTGGAGCAGTTGGGTTTGCAGGCGATCCAGCTTCGGACGGATGTCATCGACCAGGCTGAGTCTGACCGTGTCGGGCGCTTTGCCTGCCGCGTGCCACTGGGCGAGCAGGGCGTTCTGCACCTGTTTATTGGCTTCGATCTGGGCGCGGAACAGACGTTGAACATCATCGGGGTTCAGCTTGAACTCGGCAGCGCGGGCCTGCGCTGCGCTGATGACTTGCAGCTCGCGCGGCGGGTCCTCGACCGCCTTGCCGCTGTCCCATTTGCTCAGGGCAACCTGATCCGCAATGGTCAGGCGCTCGCTGATGGCTTGCAACAGCGGCTCGATAGCAGAGGGCTTCTGCTCGGCGGCGAAGGCGAAGCAGGAAGACATGCACGTCAGGGTCAGCAGGGAAGAGGCCAGAAGCAGGCGCATGGCGGTCCATCTCGAGTTGTTGATGAGACGCAGATTTAACGCCAAGTTGCCGGATCAGGGCCAGTCTTGCGGGGTGAATAAAACTTCACGCCACAAAATCCAGGCAAAAAAAAGACCTCCCGAAGGAGGTCTCTTGTTACGCCATCAACGCTGGCGCGGCTGTATCAGCAGCTGTAGTACAGCTCGTATTCCAGTGGGTGTACGAAGGTACGAACGCGGATTTCTTCTTCGCTTTTCAGTGCGATGTAAGCGTCGATGAAGTCGTCGCTGAATACGCCGCCTTTGGTCAGGAACGCACGGCCCTTGTCCAGTTCTTCCAGCGCTTCTTTCAGGCTGCCGCAAACTTGTGGGATCTCTTTGGCCTCTTCAGGCGGCAGGTCATACAGGTTCTTGTCAGCTGCGTCGCCAGGGTGGATCTTGTTCTGGATGCCGTCCAGGCCAGCCATCAACAGAGCCGCGAAGGCCAGGTACGGGTTGGCCGAAGGATCCGGGAAGCGTGCTTCGATACGGCGGCCGCGTGGGCTGTTGACGTAAGGAATACGGATCGAAGCGGAACGGTTACGCGCCGAGTAGGCCAGCATGACCGGTGCTTCGAAGCCTGGAACCAGACGCTTGTACGAGTTGGTGGACGGGTTGGTGAAGCCGTTCAGCGCCTTGCCGTGCTTGATGATGCCGCCGATGAAGTACAGAGCAAGGTCGGACAGACCGGCATAGCCTTCACCTGCGAAGGTGTTCTTGCCATCTTTGGCGATGGACATGTGCACGTGCATGCCTGAACCGTTATCACCGTACAGAGGCTTTGGCATGAAGGTCGCGGTGCGGCCGTAAGCGTCAGCAACGTTGTGAACAACGTATTTCAGGGTCTGAACTTCGTCAGCCTTTTTAACCAGCGTGTTGAATTTCACGCCGATTTCGTTCTGGCCAGCGGTCGCCACTTCGTGGTGGTGAACTTCAACGGTCTGGCCCATTTCTTCCAGAGCGTTGCACATGGCGGTACGGATTTCGTGGTCATGGTCAAACGGCGGAACCGGGAAGTAACCGCCTTTGACGCCTGGGCGGTGGCCTTTGTTGCCGCCTTCCACGTCCTGATCGGACATCCACGAACCTTGTTCAGAGAAGATCTTGAACATGGAACCCGAGATGTCGGACTTGAATTTCACTTCGTCGAAGATGAAGAATTCTGGCTCAGGGCCTGCGAATACGGTGTCACCGATACCGGTGGACTTCAGGTATTCCTCGGCGCGACGAGCGATGGCGCGTGGGTCACGATCGTAACCTTGCATGGTCGACGGTTCGATGATGTCGCACACCAGGATCAGGGTCGGTTCTTCGGTGAACGGGTCCAGAACAGCGGTTTCGTCGTCCGGCAGCAAAATCATGTCGGAAGCTTCGATGCCTTTCCAGCCAGAGATGGAGGAGCCGTCGAACATCTTGCCGACTTCGAAGAAGTCATCTTCCAGCGCATCGCGAGCTGGCATGGTCACGTGGTGCTGCGTACCTTTAGTGTCCGTGAAGCGCAGATCAATCCACTTAACGTCATGATCTTTGATGAGTTGAACCGACTTCGACATGGTGTCCTCCGGGTGGCTAAGAACCGCCTTCTATAGGCTGGGTCCCTTGAATTTGGGTGATGCCGGCGCGAATATTCTGCCAAGGCAACCTGCCTCACAAGGGAGCAATTTGCATGCCAGTGCCCCGTGTTGGGTTTTTTGCTTCAAAAGCAGGCTTTCAGGGGATTTAAACGCGTCTGCCGAGAAAAGTACGCACCGTTATGGCGCTGCAGTTTGGTGCGTCGACTCTTTTTGGTGCGCTGATGATCGGGTATACGATAACTGGTTAAACGTTGAGCAATTTCCGCTATAATCCGCGCCCCCCTTTTTCAGTCGGCACCTCACGCGCTGTTTCCATGAAACTAATCGTTAAAGTTTTTCCAGAAATCACCATTAAAAGCCCGCCGGTGCGCAAGAAATTCATCCGGCAACTGGGCAAGAACATTCGTACCGTGCTCCGTGAACTGGACGCGGACATTGTCGTGGGTGGCGTATGGGACAACCTTGAGGTGGAGACCCGCCAGACCGACCCCAAAGTGCTGCAGGGCATCAGGGACCGGCTAAGTTGCATGCCCGGCATTGCCAACTTTCTGCAGGTGGCCGAGTACCCGTTGGGCGACATGGATGACATCGTTGCCAAGTGCAAACTGCACTACGCCGACCTGCTGCCCGGCAAGATGTTTTCAGTGCGTTGCAAGCGCGCCGGTCGCCACGATTTCAGCTCGATGGATGTCGAGAAATACGTCGGTAGCAAGTTGCGCATGCAATGCGGTGCTGCCGGAATCGAGCTGAAAAAGCCCGATCTTGTCGTACGGATGGAAATTCGCGACCAACGGTTGTTTGTCGTTCATGACCAGCACCAGGGCATGGGCGGCTACCCGCTGGGTGCGCTGGAGCAGACCCTGGTATTGATGTCCGGCGGTTTCGATTCGACCGTTGCGGCCTACCAGATCATGCGCCGCGGCCTTATGGCGCACTTCTGCTTCTTCAATCTGGGCGGAAGAGCCCATGAACTGGGCGTGATGGAAGTCGCTCACTTTATCTGGAAGAAGTACGGCAGTTCGCAGCGGGTGCTGTTTGTCAGCGTGCCATTCGAGGAAGTTCTCGGAGAAATTCTGCAGAAAGTCGATAACAGTCATATGGGTGTAGTTTTGAAGCGTATGATGTTACGCGCTGCATCCGCCGTGGCTGATCGTCTCGAAATCGACGTGCTGGTAACTGGCGAAGCGATTTCACAGGTTGCCAGCCAGACGCTGCCAAACCTGTCGCTGATCGACGCGGCTACAGACAAGCTGGTCCTGCGACCGCTGGTCGCGAGCCACAAGCAGGACATCGTGGACCTGGCGACTGAAATAGGCACTGCCGACTTTGCCCGCCACATGCCTGAGTATTGCGGGGTGATTTCGGTCAACCCGAAGACCAACGCCAAGCGAAATCGCGTTGAGTACGAAGAAAAACAGTTCGACATGGCGATTCTCGAGCAAGCGCTTGAACGCGCGAAGCTGATTTCGATCGATCGGGTGATCGACGATCTGAGCCGCAATGTCGACATAGAAGAAGTCAGCCAGGCGCTGGCCGGTCAGGTCATCATCGACATCCGTCACCCGGATGCCCAGGAGGACCAGCCGCTGCAAGTGCCTGGCGTGGAGATACAGACGTTGCCGTTCTACGCATTGAACAGCCGTTTCAAGGCACTGGATGACACGCGCCAGTACCTTTTGTATTGCGACAAAGGCGTCATGAGTCGCCTGCATGCTCACCATTTGCTCAGTGAGGGGCATGCCAATGTGCGCGTTTATCGACCGAGCTAACTGCCCGGGGCTGTTTGCCTGTGGCTTGCGTCACCGGCCCCCCGACACCAGTCGTCATGCCGTAACGGCTTTTGCCGACTCGAAATAGTTAATCGCTGCCTTATAAACAGTCAGCAGACCGAATCCTCTGATCGAGATACACAAGTGATCGAAAATCTACGCAACATCGCCATCATTGCTCACGTTGACCATGGTAAGACCACCCTGGTAGACAAACTCCTGCGCCAGTCCGGCACCCTTGAGCGCAACGAGCTCAACGACGAGCGCGTGATGGACTCCAACGACCAGGAAAAAGAGCGCGGTATTACCATTCTCGCGAAGAACACCGCGATCAACTGGAATGGCTACCACATCAACATCGTGGACACCCCGGGCCACGCCGACTTCGGTGGTGAAGTAGAGCGCGTGATGTCGATGGTCGACTCCGTACTGCTGCTGGTTGATGCCCAGGACGGCCCTATGCCGCAAACCCGTTTTGTGACCAAGAAGGCTTTCGAAGCCGGCCTGCGTCCAATCGTGGTCATCAACAAGGTTGACCGTCCAGGCGCGCGTCCGGACTGGGTTCTGGACCAGATCTTCGACCTGTTCGACAACCTGGGTGCCACCGAAGAACAGCTGGACTTCAAAGTCGTCTACGCCTCGGCCCTGAACGGTATTGCCGGTCTGGAACACACCGACATGGCTGAAGACATGACTCCGCTGTATCAGTCGATCGTCGACCACGTTCCTGCGCCAAAAGTTGACCGTGACGGTCCTTTCCAGATGCAGATCTCGGCTCTGGACTACAACAGCTTCCTGGGCGTCATCGGTGTTGGCCGTATCGCTCGCGGTCGCGTCAAGCCAAACACTCCGGTTGTTGCCATCGATGCCGAAGGCAAGAAGCGTAACGGTCGTATCCTGAAGCTGATGGGTCACCACGGTCTGCACCGTGTGGACGTTGAAGAAGCAGCTGCCGGCGACATCGTCTGCATCAGCGGCTTCGACCAGCTGTTCATCTCCGACACCCTGTGCGACCCACTGAATGTCGAAGCGATGAAGCCGCTGACCGTTGACGAACCTACCGTTTCGATGACCTTCCAGGTTAACGATTCGCCGTTCTGCGGCAAGGAAGGCAAGTTCGTCACCAGCCGTAACATCAAGGAACGTCTGGACAAGGAACTGCTGTACAACGTTGCCCTGCGCGTTGAAGAAGGCGACACCGCCGACAAGTTCAAAGTCTCCGGCCGTGGTGAGCTGCACCTCTCGGTACTGATCGAAACCATGCGTCGCGAAGGCTTCGAAATGGGTGTTGGTCGTCCGGAAGTGATCATCCGTCGCGTAGGTGACGTTAAGCACGAACCGTACGAAAACGTGACCATCGACCTGCCGGAAGAATCCCAGGGCGCGATCATGGAGCAAATGGGTCTGCGTAAAGGCGACCTGACCAACATGGTTCCGGATGGCAAGGGCCGTGTTCGCCTTGAGTACAACATCCCGGCCCGCGGCCTGATCGGTTTCCGTAACGAGTTCCTGACCCTCACCTCCGGTGCTGGCATCCTGACCTCGATCTTCGACCGTTACGACGTGATGAAGTCCGGCGACATGTCCGGCCGTCAGAACGGCGTTCTGGTTTCGGTTGAAACCGGCAAGGCGCTGACCTACTCCCTGGAAACCCTGCAAGCGCGCGGCAAGCTGTTCGTCGAGCACGGTCAGGAAATCTACGGTGGTCAGATCGTTGGTCTGAACAGCCGCGACAACGACCTGGGTGTGAACCCTACCAAAGGCAAGAAGCTCGACAACATGCGTGCTTCGGGCAAAGACGAAACCATCGCCCTGGTTCCACCTGTCAAGTTCACCCTTGAACAGGCTCTGGAATTCATCCAGGACGACGAGCTGTGCGAAGTAACGCCGAAGTCCATCCGTCTTCGCAAGAAGATCCTGGACGAAAGCGAGCGTACCCGCGCTGCCAAGAAAGCCAAGGCTTGATACTTAGCCCGCGCTGAATAAAAAACCCCGGTCGAGAGACCGGGGTTTTTTTATGCCTGATGGATTATCGGGACACGCAACCGGCTGAAGCTCAGGGCGGGTATCAAGTGTCTAGCGCTTGCCACCCACCGGGGCCAGCAACAATTCGATATGTTGCTTGCGGATACCATCCGCTGCGGCTTCAGCAAGCGCGGCATCGGTGATGATGGTGTCGAACTGCTCGAGCCCGGCCACCTTGTACATGCCGAAGGTGCCGTATTTCGAGCTGGTCGCGACCAATACGGTTTGCGAGGCTGACTGCATGGCGGCCTGTTTGACCTCGACTTTCAGCGCCGACGGTGTAGTCGTGCCGCGTTGCAGGTCCCACGAACTGGTCGACATGAAGGCCACATCGGTCGCCAGTTGCCGCAACGTCGCTGCCGCCAGCCCGCCTACGCTGGAGCGGTTCGGGTGATCGAGCAGCCCGCCGGTGTGAATCACATCCACATGCGCAGCGTCGGCCAGCGCGTTGACTACGCCGAAATCATTGGTGACCACAGTCATGCCTGACAGCGCGATGATATGCGGGACGATTTCGAGTGTGCTGGTGCCTGCGTCCAGATAGATCGTCATGTCCGGGTGCAGCAAACCCGCCGCGAGCCTCGCCATGCCCTGTTTGTGCGGCAGCTCTATAACCGCCTTGGACTGATGGCTGGGTTCGCTGTGCACCTGGCTGGCGATACGCACGCCACCTGTGACTGAATAGGCCCGGCCTTCCTGTTCCAGCTGGGCGATATCGCGGCGGATGGTCATGTGCGAGCAGTCGAACATCTCCATCAACTGATGAACGCTGAGTACCTGATGCTTGCGCAATTGACGCAGCATCAGCTCCCGGCGCTGATCGGGGATCATAGGTGTACCGCCGGAAATGGCGATCTCCTCTTCAGTGGACATTCGTGCTCCTTGATGAGCCGCCAAGACAACAGGCGGTCCGCGCATCTTAGCCAATCGCTCCGGCAATGGAAGCAGCGACGGGCCTTTTTGCACGGACTTGCTCATCTTTGCAGGCAGTCCACCTCAGTTCATCCAGTTGCCACCATCGACGTTATAGGTTTGCGCGACCACGTATTCACTGTCTGGCGAAGCAAGGAAAATCGCCATGCCGGTCAGGTCGTCCGCCGTGCCCATGCGCCCGTATGGCACCTGCTCGCCGACCAGCTTTTTCTTCTCGCCCAACGGGCGGTTTTCATAGCGGGCGAACATCGCATCCACGCCATCCCAGTGCTCGCCATCGACCACGCCCGGTGCGATGGCGTTGACGTTGATGCCATGCCTGATGAGGTCCAGTCCGGCCGATTGGGTCAGGCTGATCACCGCAGCCTTGGTCGCGCAGTACACCGCCACCAGCGCCTCGCCCCGCCGACCGGCCTGGCTGGCCATGTTGATGATCTTGCCGCCGTGCCCCTGGGCAATCATTTGCCTGGCTGCTGCCTGCAAAGTGAACAGGGTGCCCGCGACGTTGATCGAAAACAGCCGCTCGTAACTGTCGCGGGTGATACCGACAATTGGTGCCAGATCAAACAGCGCGGCGTTGTTGATCAGGATATCCAGCTTGCCGGTCTGTGCTACCACAGCGGCGATGGCCTGATCGATGGACGTCTGATCCGTCACGTCCATGCTGACCGCGTAGGCGTTGGGCCCCAGCTCGTTCGCCGTAGCCTGTGCGCGTTGCAGATTGATATCGGCAATGGCTACACGAGCACCTTCGTGAATATACGCCTGGGCAAACGCCCGTCCTATGCCCCGCGCCGATCCGGTGATCAGCGCGCTTTTACCTTCAAGTCGTTTCATGGGTTCATCATCCGTCCAATACAGTTGAGGGCCGCAGCTTTACTTCGGATAACCGGCGCGTTTCATCTCGCGTTCGGTGACGGCCTGTGCAGCGCTGAGCGCCTGTTCAGTGGTGGTCTGGCCGGTCACGGCAGCGGAGAACAGCTTGCCGACCGACGTGCCAATGGCCTGGAACTCGGGAATGGTCACGTACTGGATGCCGACGTAAGGCACAGGCTTGGCCGAGGGGTGCGCCGGGTCGGCGTGTTGCATCATTTGCAGCGTGACGCTGGCAAACGGCGCAGCCTTGAGATAGGCCTCGCTGTAGGTAGAAGTTCGAGTGCCTGGCGGTACATTACTGATGCCGTCTTTCTCGGCGACCAACTGGATATAGGCTTTGGACGTCGCCCAGGTGATGAACGTCTTGGCCGCGTCCTTGTGCTTTGAGGTGGCCGGTATCGCCAGCGACCAGGCGTAGAGCCACGAAGAGCCCTTGTCGGTCACTTCAACCGGCGCAGGTGCGAAGCCGACGCTGTCGACCACCTTGCTCTGTTCCTTGTCCGTCGTGAAGGAGCCGGCCACGCTGGCGTCGACCCACAAGGCGCATTTGCCGCTGTTGAACAGCGCGAGGGTTTCGTTGAAACCATTGCTCGACACGCCCGGCGGGCCATACTTTTTCAGCGTATCGACGTAGAAATTCGCCGCTTTGCTCCATTCCGGGCTGGTCAGTTCGGGCTTCCATTGCTCACCGAACCAGCGCGCGCCAAACGCGTTGGCCATGGTGCTCAGCAGCGCGATGTTCTCGCCCCAACCGGCCTTGCCGCGCAGGCACATGCCGTAAATACCTTTGTCGGGCTGATGCAGCTTCGCCGCGAACTCACCCAGTTGGGTCCAGGTTGGCTGCTGCGGCATACTCAGACCTGCCTGTTTGAACAGGTCGGTGCGGTAATAGGTGATCGTGCTTTCGCCATAAAAGGGCAGGGCATAGAGCGTGTCCTTGACTGACAAACCCTGGCGCACCGAGGGGAAGATATCTTCCAGTTCGTACTCGGGCGCAAGGCCGGTGATTGGTTCCAGCCATTGCTTGGCACCCCACAGTGGCGTTTCGTAGGTGCCAATGGTCAGCACGTCGAACTGGCCGCCCTGCGTGGCGATGTCGGTGGTCAGGCGCTGGCGCAGGACGTTTTCTTCCAGCACTACCCAATTGAGTTTGATATCAGGATGCTGCTGTTCGAAGATTTTCGAAAGGCGCTGCATGCGGATCATGTCGCCGTTGTTGACGGTAGCGATGGTAACGGTCTCGGCGGCCTGCGCGGCCATGCTGCTGAGGGCGACGGACACGCCCGCTGACAGGAAAAGCGCTTTGCGGATGTTCATCTCAGGGCACTCCATCCCGCGCCTTGGCTGGCGGGAGTCATTGTTTTTGTTGTTGGCCACGGCTGAATCACCATGGTGGACGGCTTGATTACAGCAGCCTGTTGCGGCCTGAACAAACGCACGGCGAACGATCGGCTGATACTTTTTTAACCGCTTGCCACGCGGCGCTCTGAAAGCAAAAAAGTATCAGTGGCGGATTAATTGTGAGCTAGCACTGGCCGAGCGGCAGGGCGTATGTTTAGTTGTCCACAGCGCATTCATAACGATAAAAGGGGCATCCAGTGCCTGACAGCCGAGCCGCCTTGTTCGAGCAGCGCCCTGCCGAGCTTGAGGTTATTCTCCCGCAGCCCGACCACTGCTTTCGCTGGTACGAGCATGACTATCCCTACGCACTGGCGCGCTGGAACCATCATCCGGAATTCGAAATTCATCTGATCCGCCAAGGCAGCGGCAAGCTGGTGGCCGGGGATTACATCGGTGAGTTCGCGGCAGGGCATGTGGCCCTGATCGGCCCGGATCTGCCGCATGACTGGATTGGCGATCTGGCCCCCGGTGAGCATCTGCCCGGGCGGGACGTGGTTCTGCAGTTTGATGGTGCCGCGTTGCTGGCCTTGCGCGGCACGCTACCGGAGATAGGCGATTTGCAGCGTCTGTTCGAGCAGGCGCGACGTGGCCTCGAGTTCACCGGTGCAACAGCGGTGCAGGCCGCGCGCCTGCTTGAACAGATCGGTCCGGCACAAGGCCTGGAACGGCTGATCCTGTTCCTGCAACTGGTCAATACCTTGATGAAGGCGCCTGTGCAGGAGGCTCGTCTGCTGGCCAGCGCCTGGTATGCACCGACCCTGGATGCGCGCAGTTCCGAGCGAATCAACAAGGCGTTCGATTATCTGCTGACTGAATTGACCAGCGATATTCGTCTGTCAGTCATCGCGCAACGGCTGGACATGAGTGATCCGGGCTTTTCGCGCTTCTTCAAACGCACCACCGGGCATTGTTTTATCGACCTGATGCGCAAACTGCGGGTCCAGCGGGCTTGCCGGTTGCTGCTGCACAGCGAGATGTCGGTGTCGGACATCTGCTTTGAAGTGGGTTACGCCAACCTGTCCAACTTCAACCGGCATTTCCGCGTGGAGATGCAGCAGACGCCCAGTGAGTACCGGCGCGCCGCTGCATCCGTCTGATCAATGCTCTGCCGGCTCTTTCGCCTGAGGCGAACGGGTGACGGCATGCACCAGCTTACCGATCGTCAGGCCTTGCAAGAGGATCGACAGCAACACCACGATGTAGGTGATGCTCAGCAGCAGGTCGCGCTCCGGCCCGGTGGGCAAGGCCAGCGCCAGTGCCACCGAGACACCGCCGCGCAAGCCGCCCCAGGTCAGGATGCGGATCGTACCGTGTGGCACCTTACGCCAGCGACGCAGCAGCAGAATAGCCGGGGCCACGGTGACAAAGCGCGACAGCAGAATCGCCGCTGCCAGCAGGCTGGCCGCAATCAGGTGCTGCCACGAGAACGGCAACAGCAACAACTCCATGCCGATCAGCGCGAATAGCAGCGCGTTGAGCATGTCATCCAGCAACTCCCAGAAACCGTCCATGTAACGACGGGTCATGTCGTTCATCGCCAGATTACGTCCCAGATTGCCGATGATCAGCCCGGCCACGACCATCGCGATAGGGCCTGACACATGCAGCTCGGAGGCCATCGCCGAGCCGCCGATCACCAGTGCGAGAGTCAGCATGACTTCGATCTGATACTGCTCGATGCTTTTGATCATCAGGTACACGGCATAGCCGATCAGGCCGCCGAACAGCACACCGCCGACCGCTTCGTGGACGAACAGCAGGGCGGTTTCGCCAACCGTCGGCGTCTCGCCCAACTGCGCGATACCCAGCAGAACGGTGAACACCACCACCGCCGTGCCATCGTTGAACAGGCTTTCACCAACGATGGTGGTTTTCAGCGGTTTGGAGGCGTTGGCGGTACGCAACACACCGAGCACGGCAATCGGGTCGGTGGGCGAGATCAGCGCACCAAACAGCAGGCAGTACAGCGGGCTGACGTGCCAGCCGAACAGGGCGAAGATCCAGTAGGCCAGCGCGCCGATCACGGTGGTGGCAATCAGCACACCGAAGGTTGCCAGCAGGCCGATGGGCCAGCGATAGCTTCTCAGGTCGGCAAGGTTGACGTGCAGCGCCCCGGCGAACAGCAGGAAGGACAGCATCCAGTTCATCAGCAGGTCGCCGAAGTCGATCTGACCGATCAGCTGTTGTACGCGATCTTCCAGACCGGGATAGCCCAGAAAACTCAGTCCTTGCAGCAGCAAAGAGAACATCAGCGCGGTCACCATCACGCCGATGGTGGGCGGCAGACCGATAAAGCGATAGTTCACATAGGTCAGCAGCGCAGTGAGGCAGATAAAACCAGCAGCAAGTTCAAGCATCCGTCATTCCAGAATCCGTAAGTGCAGTGTCTCGATCACCGTAACCGAGCCTGTGTTTGATGGACCGGATCCATGTCCAGACACATCGCGACACGACACAGTGGGGTTTGCGTTGACCACGCCGATGCGGTGATGTTGCAAAAAAGGCAGGAATCAGTGAATGAGGCAGACTTGAAAGCGCAAGAAGCGGGGCATTGTAGACACAAAAAAGTCAGCCCGGATAACGGTCCGGGCTGATGGGGGATGTAACAGTGGGTGGCCTCCCTGGCAGGTTCAGAATCATTGGCTGTTTCTGCACCCGCTCAGGACCTGGTACTGCACGGTGTTCAACTTGCCTTTGGAGTCCTCGTAGGTCATCAGTTTCGGCATCACGCTACAGGTTTGCAGATCCGGGGATTTGCGAATGACCTTGGCGACGTCGAGCTTCATTCCGTATTTGTACTCCTTGATCTCCGGCATCGGCTTGTTATGGATAGCCGCGTATTTCTGCACGCTGGCCTGGTGTTCCTTGATCACTGTGGTGGCTTTGACTTCATCAGTGGTGTAAGCGTAAGCACTCAGTGGCGAAAGAATGACCAGAGCAAGTAACAACGATTTGGCGGTGCGCATTTTCTTTTGTCTCCGTTTGAATGTGGTTCAACCTTACCAAGTGCGCACTAACCGGAAAGTGGCTGAAACATTACAAATCGGTAATCTCGCAGATGTCAGCTTTCTAACAGTATTGTCATTCTCTGCTCACCTTCCTGTTAGCTACCCGGACGTAAGCTTGTTTCATCCCTGACGAGCACTGCGCTTTTAAGGAACTCCTTACACACCGAAAGAGGTAATGATGATGAAACTGATCAAGTCGATGGTTTTCGCCGTAGCTGCCTTGTCCGCCACTGCAGCCTTCGCCGACGACGGCAACGAGTACGCAAGCACAGCGGCTGACAAGATGCGTCTTGCACAGGAACTGCGCTTCAAGGAACAGAACAGCAGCAACAAAGCCGAGCGCTACGTCAACACAGACGACAACGCCAAGGCCGAGCGGTCGACCAAGTCCGAAGGCTGATGCCTTTGATGCCCGACCCGCTGCACCCCCATTCGCCCTTTGTAGCTCCCTGCTCCTTTGGTCGGGGCGAATCTTTAAGCGTCCTTCGGGGCGCTTTTTTTATTCCCGTATCTACACAAATCGTTATCACGCCCGTGCTCCAGCGCCCGTGGGAGCGAGCTTGCTCGCGAAAAGGCCGGTACAGCCGCCAGAAGGAACGCACTTGAACCATGGAATGCCGTTCTGGACGCCCTGCGTCCTATCTTGAATGTCTGATTACACCGGTCAAAGCGTATTTTATTTTTATTGAGTAAATGCGTGCTGTAATGCACTTCCTTTCATATTTGTAATCTTCCCGTCACCTCGGCGTTATCTTCGCCACTTCAAGATTGTGCCCCACTGGCAGCGCTCGGGTTAATAAAAACAGCCAGATCGACATGTTTATAACAATCTGCCGATTGGACGGAGCGCACATGACTCAACTTAAAACTCTATCACTGGCCCTGTGTTCGACCCTCGCCGGTGTCGCACCGGTTGCCGTATTCGCCGAAGAGCAAAAAGAAGGCTTCATCGAAGGCAGCACGCTGACGGTACTCAACCGCAACTTCTACATGAACCGCGACCACCGCAACGGCGAATCCAGCCCTACCGGCAATGGTTACTCCGAAGCGTGGGCGCAAGGTATTATCGGGCGATTCCAGTCAGGCTTTACTCAAGGCACCTTCGGCGTCGGGGTCGATGCATTTGCCATGATCGGTATCAAGCTCGACACCGGTGACGGCCGCAACGGCGGCCGCAGCGCATTTGACGTGCTGCCGGTCGATGGGGAAGGCAGCGCCCGTGACGAATACACCAAGGTAGGTGGCTCGCTGAAGGCCAGAGCCTTCGACACCGTCGTCAACGTGGGCGATGTCTTTCCCTCCACCCCCGTGGTTGCCTTCGGCGACTCCCGACTGCTGCCGGAAAGCTTTCGCGGCGTTACCGCCGTCAACAACAGCATCAGCGGCCTGACCCTGCAAGGCGGTCGCCTGCACTCCATGAGCCAGCCCGTTTCCAGCAACCAGCGCGACGGTTTCGTCACCTTCTACGGCGGTGCCGTGGACTCTCCATGGGTTGCCTACTTCGGCGGTGACTATCAGGCCACCGACAGGCTGAGTCTTGGCCTCTACACCAGCCGACTCAAAGACGCCTGGGATCAGAAATACGCTTCAGCGTCCTACGTGCTGCCGCTCTCTGACGACCTGTCGCTGACCAGCAGCCTGAACTACTACAACGCCACCGACGAAGGCAAAAAACTGCTCGGCGAATTCGACAACGACATCTGGAGCGCAAAACTCGCCCTGCAATACGGCGCGCATACCCTGTCGCTCTCGCACCAGCGCAACGAAGGTGATGACGATTTCGACTACCTCCGGCAGTCCGACTCCATCTACCTGGCCAACTCCATCCAGTACAGCGACTTCAACTCACCCAAAGAGCGCTCGTGGATGGTCACCTACAACCTCGACATGTCCACCTTCGACGTGCCCGGCCTGTCATTCATGACCCGCTACGGCAAAGGCACCGACGCCGACTACTCCAACGCCAACAGCACCTACATGCGCCGCGACGCACAAGGCAACCCGCTGACCGACCAGAAACGCTGGGAGCGCGATATCGAAGCGAAATACATCGTGCAGACTGGAGCGCTGAAAGACCTGTCGCTGCGCGTGCGCCAGGCAACGACTCGTGCCACGGCGTTCGAATCGGATCTGGATGAGGTGAGGGTGATTGTGGAGTATCCGTTGAGTGTGCTTTGAGGGGGGATGATTGAGTGAGGCGTCCTTTGGGGCGCTTCACAATTGGACGGGCTAGAAAGGAGACGACTGATGGCAAGAGACTGTCAGAAATTTTGTGTTCGAGCATAACATGTAGCGAGACTGTCAGAAATTTTGTGTTCGGGCATAACATGTAGCTAGAGGTGCATGTATGCCGACCAAA
>NZ_LKBW01000180.1 GCF_002699855.1 Pseudomonas amygdali
CAACGATCAGATGAAATTTCATAACGGTCAGTCATGATGGCCCTCTTGGCAACCAGAGGACATCATTTTAACCAAGGCGACTTTTCAGACAAACCCTAGGTTCCACAAGCACAAAGCCAAGAGCGCCTGTCATTGACTTGCATCAACAAAAGCATCAAGTAGGGGCTGTACCCCGGAATCCCCGAAAACTCTGTCGGAAAACATCACCAGAGTGGTTACCGGCNCGGCTGCTTTTGCTATCCGATACGGTTTTCCGTACATATTTGGCCGCTCAATCAAGCCATTTTCGGCTTGGCGGCGTCTCTGCCGGAAAACAACTGTTTGGCGTCAATCCACACCAGTACTGGCTTCCCGCCCATGACGGAAATTTCTGGGATTCCGGCTTACAACCCCTATTATGGAAATACACCGCTGATGAAGCTCGACAAAGACCTAGTGCGAGAAATCCTGCTGGCTATCGAAGCCTACGCTGAGCCAGAAGGGCTCATCGTGCTGGAAATCGACGATCGACCTTCCGAAGAGGTCTCCTATCATGTTCGGCTCTTGGATGAAGCAGGTCTGCTGGCGGCTCTAAATACTGGCGGAATGGACCGATTCCGGTGGCAACCTCAGCGGCTGACTTACAAGGGGCATGAGTTCCTCGACACTATTCGCGATGGCGAGGTGTGGCGGCGCACCAAGGCCGGTGCAGAAAAGGCAGGTGTTGCAGGCCTAGGGGTATTGCTGGAGCTCGGGAAGGCTTATGGCAAGGAAGTGCTCAAGGAGAAGCGTAAGCGTCCGGCGAATACACATTGCATAGCAAGATGGCGATGCCACATATGCGGTAGCTGCTCCTTGAATACGCGCGTTCCGGACGATAGGGTTGAGCTGCGGCTACTCATTTGGAGTCTGAAGGAAAATTTGTGCACCCACGAGCTATCCTGTTCGATTTAGATAACACCCTGACAAACCGTGACTTGAGTATTCTGCGGTACGCCAAAGTGTTTCTGACCGATTTCAGCCATGAAATGAAGCTGGTGACGTTGGATGACATCGGAAAGCTTATTCTTCGAGAAGACAACGGCGGCTACCTTTCTCCTGAATCTAAATTTACCTCTATCCGTGAAGCGGTAGGCCAGACGCTTGCCCACGACCTGCCATGGTTAGCACCAAAGGTGCCACAGGTCTTAATCGATCACTGGATGAATAATTTTCCAACCGCCACAGTACAGATGCCTGGCGCTCTAGGTTTGATTCTAGAGCTAGAAAGCAAGGATATTAAGGTTGGTGTTATTTCTAACGGTGCTGAAAGGTCGCGCAGGCAAACCATAGTCGCATTGCCCTTCGCCGAATCGGTTAGCACGGTAATTAGCTCGGAAGCGTTTGGGATGGCTAAGCCAGCGTCCGATATTTTCCGAGCAGGGGCCGCACAGCTGGGTTTTCCTCCCGAACAGTGTTGGTTTGTAGGCGACCATCCCATAAATGACTACCAAGGTGCAAAAGCAGCGGGAATGTACGCCGTGTGGTTTCAAGGGTTTCATTCATGGCCCGAAGGCATTATGCCAGCGAAGTCTTCTATAACTTCGCTAGACGAACTACCCAATCTAATCTCACAATGGTTCCCTGGATTGGACGCTAAGTGATGTGTCCGCCCTAGGTTTTGTACGAAAAGTATTGCCGCATACAACGTAGGCTACAAGCCAGCGTGACCATGGCTGCGTAGCTCTTGGCCAGCTTGTCGTAGCGAG